>JAPZUA010000002.1:908117-1210823 GCA_027532905.1 Magnetospirillum sp. | reverse complement strand
GTGACCGTGTCGGCAGCCGTGCCGCCGACGATCGTTTCGACGTTCGAGACCGTGACCGTGTTGGCGGCCGTACCGCTCGAGAGGATCAGGCGGTCGTTGCCGGCGGCAAGGTCGATCGAACCCGCCGTCGTGTTGGCGGCGAGGGTGACCGTGTCGGCGGTGGTGCCGCCGACCAGCGTTTCGACGTTCGTGACCGTGACCGTGTTGGCGAAGTTGCCGAGCGTGAGGCTGTCGTCGCCGGCCGAAAGGTCGAGCGAGCCCGCCGTCATGGCGGTGCCGATCGTGACCGTGTCGGCGGTGGTGCCGCCGACCAGCGTTTCGACGTTGGCGACGGTCAGCGTGTTCTCGAAGCTTCCGAGGATCAGGCGGTCGTTGCCTGCCAGCAGATCGACGGTGCCCGAGGTGATTTGCGTGCCCAGCGTGATCGTGTCGGTGAGCGTGCCGGCGACCAGCGTTTCGACGTTCAGCACGGTGAGCGTGTTGGCGCCGTTGTTGAGCACGAGGCGGTCGTTGCCGTCGCCAAGATCGATGGTGCCGGCTGTATAGGCCGCACCCAGCGTCAGCGTGTCGTCGTTCGAGCTGCCGATCACCGTTTCGACGTTGACGATCGTCAGCGTGTTGGCGGCCGTGCCGCCCAGGATCAGGCGGTCCGCGCCCGCGGCGAGGTCGACGGTCGCACCGGTGACCGAGGCGTCGAGCGTGACCGTGTCGGCGTTCGAGCTGCCGACGATCGTTTCGACGTTGGTGACCGTAACCGTGTTGACGGCCGTGCCGCCCAGGATCAGGCGGTCGCTGCCGGCACCGAGGTCGATCGTGGCCGTTGTCGAGGCCGCACCGAGCGTGATGGTGTCGGTCGTGGTGCCGCCGACGATGGTTTCGGCGTTCGTGATCGTGACCGTGTTGGCGAAGTTGCCGAGCGTGACGCTGTCGTTGCCGGCTCCGAGATCGATCGAGCCCGAGGTCATGGCCGCACCGATCGTCACGGTGTCGGCGGTGGTGCCGCCAACCAGCGTTTCGACGTTGGCGACGGTCAGCGTATTTTCGAAGTTGCCGAGGATCAGGCGGTCGGTGCCTGCGCGCAGATCGACCGTACCGGCGGTGATCTGGGCGCCGAGCGTGATCGTGTCGGTGGCCGTACCGCCGGTGATGGTTTCGGCGTTGGAGACCGTGGCCGTGTTGGCGAAGCCGCCGAGGATCAGCGCGTCGTTGCCGTCGAGCAGGTCGATGGTGCCGGTCGTGACGGCGGTGCCGAAGGTGACCGTGTCGTTGTCCGAGTTGGCGACGAGCGTTTCGACGTTGAGCACCGTCACCGTGTTGGCGACCGTGTCGAGGATCAGGCGGTCGGAACCGGCCCCAAGATCGACCGTGTTGCCGGTCTGGCTGCCAACCAGCGTCACCGTGTCGGCGGCCGTGCTGCCGACCAGCGTTTCGACGTTCGAAACCGTGACCGTATTGCCGGCCGTGCCGCCGGACAGAATCAGCCTGTCGTTGCCGGCCGCAAGGTCGATCGAGCCTGCGGTCGTGTTGGCGGCGAGGGTGACCGTGTCGGCGGTGGTGCCGCCGACGAGCGTTTCGACGTTCGTGACGGAAACCGTGTTGGCGAAGTTGCCGAGCGTGAGGCTGTCGTCGCCGGCGGCGAGATCGAGCGAGCCTGCCGTCATGGCGGTGCCGAGCGTGACCGTGTCGGCCGTGGTGCCGCCGACCAGCGTTTCGACGTTGGCGACGGTCAGCGTGTTCTCGAAGTTGCCGAGGATCAGGCGGTCGGTGCCGGCGAGCAGGTCGATGGTGCCCGACGTGACTTGGCTGCCGAGCGTGATCGTGTCGTTGAGCGTGTTGGCGACCAGCGTTTCGACGTTGACGACCGTGAGCGTGTTGGCGAAGGCGCCGAGTGCGAGGCGGTCGTTGCCGTCGCTGAGATCGATGGTGCCGGACGTGACGGCTGTGCTGACCGTGACCGTGTCGTCGTTGGTGCTGCCGACGAGCGTTTCGACGTTGGTGATCGTGACCGTGTTGGCGGCCGTGCCGCCCAGGATCAGACGGTCGGAACCCGCACCCAGATCGATCGCGGCGCCATTCACAGAGGCGTCCAGGCTGACCGTATCCGCGCCGGCGCTGCCGACGAGGGTTTCGACATTGCTGACCGTAATCGTGTTGCCGGCCGTGCCGCTCAGAACCAGGCGGTCGTTGCCGTTGCCGAGATCGATCGTGCCGGCAGTTTGGGCCGCTCCGAGCGTGATCGTGTCGGCGTTGGTGCTGCCGGTCAGCGTTTCGACATTGCTGATCGTCAGCGTGTTGGTCGAGGTGCCGCCGAGTTGGACTTCGTCCGCGCCTGCGCGCAGATCGATGAGGCCGGTCGTGAAGGCGGCTGCCAAAACGATCGTGTCGGCACCGGTGCCGCCCGTGATCGTGTCGAATGCGGTGATCGAGTGCGTACCACCAGCGTCGTTGAATGTAATGGGCATTGGATGGATCCCTTCTGGGGTGTTAAGTTCGATTCTCGATAACTTTTATCAGAATTTTAGACATATGCAAGGCGTTATCTCAAAAAACCACCAAGTTTTTCCGATCGCCTTGCCTGTCTGCATCTGGGTACCGCAGGTCCGAAAGTAGAAACCGTAATCAAAGTGAAAAGACCGAGAGGCGGCGACGCCCCCTTCCGAAGAAGGGGACGCCGCTGCCTGTTGGCTTACGTGTAGAAGACGAAGTCCGAGGCCATGCCCGACGTGATGGTGCTCACGCCGATCAGGGTAACCGTATTGCCGGAGCCGAGATTGATCGTCGTGTTGGCCCCGTAGGTCGATGCCGCTTGGACATCGGTGATGTCGGCGAAGGAGAAGAAGCCGCGGATGTCGATCTTGTCGGCGCCGGCGGTGAAGCCGTTGACCGAGTCGGTGCCTGCACTGAGCACGAAGGTGTCGTTGCCTGCCCCGCCCGAGATCGAGTCGTTGCCCGCACCGCCGAAGATCGTGTCGTTGCCCGCACCGCCCGTGAGCGTGTCGTTGCCTGCCCCGCCGTCCAGTCGAGCAGCCGCGCCGGTCACGGTGATGTTGTCGTTGCCGGTTCCGCCGGTGATCGTCTCCACGTTCACGATCGTGATCGTGTTGGCGAAGTTGCCGAGGAACAAGCGGTCGTTGCCGTCGCCAAGGTCGACCGAGCCGGTCGTGAAGGCGTTGCCCAACGTGACCGTATCGGTGTCGGTACCGCCCACGAGCGTCTCGATATTGACCACCGTCAGCGTGTTGGCGCTGTCGGAGAGGGTGAGACGGTCGCTGCCGGCCCCGAGATCGATGGTGCCCGCGGTGAGCTGCGAACCCAGCGTGACGGTGTCGGCGCCTGTGCCGCCGACCAGCGTTTCGGCGTTCGAAACCGTGACCGTGTTGCTGCCGCCCGCCAGAACCAGGCGGTCGTTGCCGGCCCCGAGATCGATCGTGCCCGAGGTGTAGCCCGAGGCGAGCGTGATCGTATCCGACGTGGTGCCGCCGACGAAGGTCTCGACGTTCGTGAGCGTGACCGTGTTCACGAAGTTGCCGAGCGTGAGGCTGTCGTTGCCCGCACCCAGATCGATGGAGCCGGCGGTGATCGCTGCCCCCAGCGTCACGGTGTCGGAGGTGGTGCCGCCGATCAGCGTTTCGACGTTGGCGACCGTCAGCGTGTTCTCGAAGTTGCCGAGGATCAGGCGATCGGCGCCAGCGAGCAGGTCGATGGTGCCGGTCGTGATCTCCGTGCCGAGCGTGATCGTGTCGGCGAGCGTGCCGGCCACGAGCGTTTCGACGTTCGAGATCGTGAGCGTGTTGGCGAAGTTGCCGAGTGCCAGGCGGTCGTTGCCGTCGCCGAGATCGATGTTGCCGGAGGTGTAGGACACAGCCAACGTCACCGTATCGTCGTTGGTGCTGCCGACCACGGTCTCGATGTTCGAGATCGTCAGCGTGTTGGCCGCCGTACCGGTCAGGATGAGACGGTCGCTGCCGGCCCCGAGATCGAAGGTGCCCGAGGTGACGAGCGCGTCAAGCGTGACCGTATCGGCGTTCGAGCTGCCGACCAGCGTTTCGACGTTCGAGATCGTGACCGTGTTGACGGCTGTACCGCCGAGCACGAGGCGGTCGTTGCCTGCACCCAGATCGATCGTCGCCGTCGTCGAAGCCGCACCCAGCGTGACCGTATCCGAGGTCGTCCCGCCAACGATGGTTTCGATGTTGGTCATCGTCACCGTGTTGGCGAAGTTGCCGAGCGTGAGGCTGTCGTTGCCGGCCCCGAGATCGAGCGAACCCGCCGTGATCGCAGTTGCGAGCGTGACCGTGTCGAGTGTGGTGCCGCCGACCAGCGTTTCGACGTTGGCGACCGTCAGCGTGTTCTCGAAGTTGCCGAGGATCAGGCGGTCCGCACCGGCGCGAAGATCGACCGTGCCCGCCGTGAGCTGGGCGCCGAGCGTGATCGTGTCGGCAACCGTGCCGCCGAGCAGCGTTTCGACGTTCGAGACCGTGACCGTGTTCGCGAAGCCGCCGAGGATCAGCTGGTCGTTGCCGTCCAGCAGGTCGATCGAGCCGGTCGTAACGGCCGTGCCGAACGTGATCGTGTCGTTGTCGGTGTTGGCCACGAGCGTTTCGACGTTGAGCACCGTCACGGTGTTGGCCGTCGTGTCGAGGATCAGGCGGTCGTTGCCGGCCCCGAGATCGATGGTACCGGCCGTGATCTGCGCGCCCAGCGTGACCGTGTCGGTGCCCGTACCGCCGACCAGCGTTTCGACGTTCGACACCGTGACCGTGTTGGCACCGCCCGCCAGAGCCAGGCGGTCGTTGCCGGCCCCGAGATCGATGGTACCCGCCGTCGTGTTGGCCGAGAGCGTGACCGTATCCGAGGTGGTGCCGCCGGTCAGGGTTTCAACGTTGGTAACGGTGGTCGTGTTGACGAAGTTGCCGAGCGTGAGGCCGTCGTTGCCGGCCCCGAGATCGATCGAACCCGACGTCACGGCCGTACCGAGCGTGACCGTGTCCGAAGTGGTGCCGCCGACTAGGGTTTCGACGTTGGCGACCGTCAGCGTGTTCTCGAAGTTGCCGAGGATCAGGCGGTCGTTGCCGGCCCGCAGATCGATGGTGCCCGTGGTGATTTCCGTGCCGAGCGTGATCGTGTCGTTGGCCGTGCCTGCGACCAGGGTTTCGACGTTGGCGATCGTGACCGTGTTGGCAAAGTTGCCGAGCGTGAGTTGGTCGTTGCCGTCGCCCAGATCGAGGCTGCCGGTCGTGATTGCCGTGCTGACCGTAACCGTATCGGCATTGGTGCTGCCGACCAGCGTTTCGACGTTCGTGATCGTCAGCGTGTTGGCGGCAGTGCCCCCGAGGATCAGGCGATCGGTGCCGGCCCCCAGATCCACCGTGCCGGCCGTGATCGAGGCGTCGAGCGTGACCGTGTCGGCGGCGGCGCTGCCGATGATCGTTTCGACGTTCGTGACCGTGACCGTGTTGCCGGCCGTGCCCGTGAGGACAAGGCGGTCGTTGCCGGCCCCGAGATCGAACGTGCCCGTCGTGGTGCCCGCACCCAGCGTGATCGTGTTGTTGCCCGCACCGCCGACGACGGTTTCGACGTTCGTGACCGTCAGCGTGTTGGCGAAGGTGCCGAGCGACAGGCTGTCGTTGCCCGCACCCAGATCGATCGAACCCGCCGTCATGGCCGCACCGAGCGTGACCGTGTCGGCCGTGGTGCCGCCGACGATGGTTTCGACGTTGGCGATCGTGAGCGTGTTTTCGAAGTTGCCGAGGATCAGACGGTCCGAACCGGCCCGCAGATCGACCGTACCGGCCGTTGTTTGGGCGGCGAGGGTGACCGTGTCGGCAAGCGAACCGCCGGTGACCGTTTCGACGTTGGCGACCGAGACCGTGTTGGCGAAGCCGCCCAGGATCAGCTGGTCGTTGCCGTCGAGCAGGTCGATCGACCCAGTCGTGACTGCCGAGCCGAAGGTGACCGTGTCGTTGTCCGAGTTGGCGACGAGCGTTTCGACGTTCACGACCGTAAGCGTGTTCGCGGTGGTGTCGAGGATCAGGCGGTCGTTGCCGGCCCCGAGATCGATGGTGCCTGCCGTGATCTGCGCGCCCAGCGTGACCGTGTCCGTACCCGTGCCGCCGATCAGCGTTTCGACGTTCGAAGCCGTGACCGTGTTGGCACCGCCCGCGAGGACCAGGCGGTCGTTGCCGGCCCCGAGATCGACCGTTCCGGCCGTGGTGCCCGACGACAGCGTGATCGTATCCGAGGTGGTGCCGCCGACGAAGGTTTCGACGTTCGTGATCGTGACCGTGTTGACGAAGTTGCCGAGCGTGAGGCTATCGTTGCCAGCACCCAAATCGATCGAGCCCGCCGTCACGGCCGTACCGAGCGTGACCGTGTCCGACGTGGTACCGCCGACCAGGGTTTCGACGTTGGCGACCGTCAGCGTGTTCTCGAAGTTGCCGAGGATCAGGCGGTCCGCACCAGCGCGCAGATCGATGGTGCCGGTCGTGATCTGGCTGCCCAGCGTGATCGTGTCGTTGAGCGTGCCGGCGACCAACGTTTCGATGTTCACGATGGTCAGCGTGTTGGCGAAGTTGCCGAGCGTGAGCTGGTCGTTGCCGTCGCCCAGATCCATGCTGCCGGACGTGATCGCCGTGCTGAGCGTGATCGTGTCGTCGTTGGTGCTGCCGACCAGCGTTTCGACGTTCGTGACCGTCAGCGTGTTGGCGGCCGTGCCGCCGAGAACCAGGCGGTCGGCTCCAGCCCCGAGATCGACCGTGCCGGCCGTAACCGACGCGTCGAGCGTGACCGTATCGGTCGCCGCACTGCCGATGATCGTTTCGACATTCGTGACCGTGACCGTGTTGGCGGCGGTACCCGTGAGGACGAGGCGGTCGTTGCCGGCCCCGAGATCGATGCTGGCCGAAGTGGTGCCCGCGCCCAGCGTGACCGTGTTGTTGCCCGCGCCGCCGACGACGGTTTCGACGTTCGTGACCGTCAGCGTGTTGGCGAAGGTACCGAGCGACAGGCTGTCGTTGCCCGCACCCAGATCGATCGAGCCCGCCGTCATCGCCGCGCCGAGCGTGACCGTATCGGCCGTCGTGCCGCCGACGATGGTTTCGATGTTGGCGACCGTGAGCGTGTTTTCGAAATTGCCGAGGATCAGGCGGTCGGTGCCAGCGCGCAGATCGACCGTGCCGGCCGTAACTTGAGCGCCGAGCGTGACCGTGTCGGCTGCCGTGCCGCCGAGCAGCGTTTCGGCGTTCGACACCGTAACCGTGTTGGCAAAGCCGCCCAGGATCAGCTGGTCGTTGCCGTCGAGCAGGTCGATCGACCCAGTCGTGACCGCCGAGCCGAAGGTGACCGTGTCGTTGTCCGAGTTGGCGACGAGCGTTTCGACGTTCACGACCGTGAGCGTGTTCGCCGTCGTGTCGAGGATCAGGCGGTCGTTGCCCGCACCCAGATCGATGGTGCCTGCTGTGATCTGCGCGCCCAGCGTGACCGTGTCCGTACCCGTGCCGCCGACCAGCGTTTCGACGTTCGAAACCGTGACCGTATTCGCACCGCCCGCGAGGGCGAGGCGGTCGTTGCCCGCGCCCAGATCGACCGTGCCGGCCGTGGTGCCGGCCGACAGCGTGACCGTATCCGAGGTGGTGCCGCCGACGACGGTTTCAACGTTGGTGAGGGTGACGGTGTTGGCGAAGTTGCCGAGCGTGAGGCTGTCGTCGCCGGCGGCGAGATCGAGCGTGCCGACCGTGATCGCCGTGCCGAGCGTGACAGTGTCGGCCGTGGTGCCGCCGACGAGCGTTTCGACGTTGGCGACCGTCAGCGTGTTTTCGAAGTTGCCGAGGATCAGGCGGTCGTTGCCCGCACTCAGATCGACCGTGCCGGAGGTGACTTGCGTGCCCAAGGTGATCGTGTCGGCGAGCGAGCCGGCGACGATGGTTTCGACGTTCAGCACCGTCGCCGTGTTGGCGGTGTTGCCGAACACGAGACGGTCGTTGCCGTCGCCCAGATCGACCGTACCGGCCGTGATGGCGCCGCCGAAGGTGACCGTATCGTCGTTGGTGCTGCCGACCAAAGTTTCGATGTTCGAAACCGTGACCGTGTTGGCGGCCGTGCCCGACAGAATCAGGCGGTCGTTGCCGGCCCCGAGATCGACCGTACCGGCCGTGATCGCCGCGTCGAGCGTGACCGTGTCGGCATTCGTGCTGCCGACCAGGGTTTCGACGTTCGTGACCGTGACCGTGTTGACCGCAGTGCCGCCGAGCACGAGGCGGTCGTTGCCGGCCCCGAGATCAATCGTCGCGGTCGTCGAGGCCGCGCCGAGCACGACCGTATCGGTCGTGGTGCCGCCGACGATGGTTTCGATGTTCGTCATCGTCACGGTGTTGGCGAAGTCGCCGAGCGTGAGGCTGTCGTTGCCCGCACCCAGATCGATCGAGCCCGCCGTCATCGCCGTGCCGATCGTGACCGTGTCGAGCGTGGTACCGCCGACGATGGTTTCGACGTTAGCGACCGTGAGGGTGTTTTCAAAGTTGCCGAGGATCAGGCGGTCGGTACCAGCGCGCAGATCGACCGTGCCGGCCGTGAGCTGGGAGCCGAGCGTTACCGTGTCGGACGCCGTGCCGCCGAGCAGCGTTTCGGCGTTCGACACCGTGACCGTGTTGGCGAAGTTGCCGAGGATCAACTGGTCGTTGCCGTCGAGCAGGTCGACAGAACCAGTCGTGATGGCCGAGCCGAAGGTGACCGTGTCGTTGTCCGAGTTGGCGACGAGCGTTTCGACGTTCACGACAGTGAGCGTGTTGGCGGTCGTGTCGAGGATCAGGCGGTCGTTGCCGGCTCCGAGGTCGATCGTACCGGCCGTGATTTGCGCGCCCAGCGTGACCGTGTCGGTGCCCGTGCCGCCGACCAGCGTTTCGACGTTCGAGACCGTAACCGTGTTTGCACCGCCCGCGAGGACCAGGCGGTCGTTGCCCGCACCCAGATCGACCGTGCCGGCCGTGGTGCCGGAAGACAGCGTGACCGTATCCGAGGTTGTGCCGCCGACGACGGTTTCAATGTTGGTGAGGGTGACGGTATTGGCGAAGTTGCCGAGCGTGAGGCTGTCGTCGCCGGCGGCGAGATCGAGCGTGCCGACCGTGATCGCCGTGCCGAGCGTGACCGTGTCGGCCGTCGTGCCGCCGACCAGCGTTTCGACGTTGACGACCGTCAGCGTGTTTTCGAAGTTTCCGAGAATCAACCGGTCGTTGCCGGCGTTGAGGTCGATGGTGCCCGACGTGATCTGGCTGCCCAGCGTGATCGTGTCGGCAACCGTGCCGGCGACGAGCGTTTCGACGTTGGTGACCGTAACTGTGTTGGCGACGTTGGCGAGGACGAGGCGGTCGTTGCCGTCGTCGAGATCGATGGCGCCGGTCGTGGCGGCGGAATTCAGCGTTACCGTGTCGCCGTTCGTGCTGCCGACCAGGGTTTCGACGTTGCTGATCGTCAGCGTGTTGGCGGCGGTGCCGCCCAGGATCAGGCGATCGCTGCCGGCCGCGAGATCGACCGTGGCGCCGTTGACCGAATTTTCGAAGGTGACCGTGTCGGCACCCGCACTGCCGACCAGCGTTTCGACGTTGTTGATCGTGAGCGTGTTGGTCGTGGAGCCGCCGAGGACGAGGCGATCGTTACCGTTGCCGAGGTCGATCGAGCCTGCCGCGAGTGCTGCACCGAGCGTCACCGAGTCGGCGAGCGTGCTGCCGACGATGGTTTCGACGTTGGTGACCGTGACTGTGTTGCCGACTGTGCCTGCCGCGCCCAGCGTGAGCTGGTCGTTGCCGGCTGCAAGGGTGATTAGGCCGGTTGTAAGTGCGTCCGAGAAGACGAGCGTATCATCGCCAGCGCCGCCCGTTACGGTATCGGCCGAGACGAACGTGTAGGTGCCGCCTGCGGCGCCAAGAGTAACGGGCATAATACGGTCTCCCTTCTGGAGGTTTGAATTCGAGAATAACCAAGAGTTATCATGATGACAAGAAACGAGTCAAGCGGGTCAAGATTACATTTTGCGTCGCATTTCGCTTAGAGACTCGAAAAGCTCAGCAAAATAGCCTGTTCCATTATCGGATAAGTTATGTCGAATTTTAGATAAATAATCAATAGCAAATTTTTTGGCTTAATTATCCTAATTTTGTTAATCTATTATAAATTCTTTTCAACGCATCCGACCAATCGCCACGCGCGTTTTGGCGCACAAGTTCGGTATTCGGATACCATGGCGAGTCATTGCGGTCGAGCAGCCAGCGCCAATCCGGGTTGAAGGCAACCAAAGCGAGCGTTGGCTTGCCCAAAGCGCCGGCTAGATGGAGTACGGACGTATCGACGGCGACCACAATATCCATTGTCTCGACCAAGGCGGCCGTATCGGCGAAATCGCGCAGCGTTGCGCCGAAATGCGTGAAATTTGGAAATTTCTTAGCGGTTTCAGCGTCTTCGTCGCGCATTTCCTTCTGCAGGCTGAAAAACACGACGTCGGCGGCGAAAAGGGGCGCCAGCTCGGCCAGCGGAATCGAGCGGTTGCGGTCGTTTTTGTGCGCCGTGTTGCCGGACCAAACGAGGCCGACGCGCTTTCTGTCTTTTTGGCCTAGTTTTTTAAGCCAAGCGGCGACGCGCTTTTTGTCCGCGCGAAGGTAGGGGGTCGCCGCCGGGATCGTCGCAAGGTGCGTATCGAATGCGAGCGGCAGGCTCATCAGCGGGCACTGCAGGTCGATCGGCGGCAGTTTTTCGTCTTGGTCGAGCACCGACTCGACGCCGTCGAGCGTCTGGAGTAGCGACTTGAGGGCGGCTTGCGCCTGCACGACCACGCGGGCCCCGCGCGCTGCCACCAAGGGCGCGTAGCGCACGAACTGGATCGTGTCGCCGAGTCCCTGCTCGGCATAGAGCAGAATGCGTTTGCCCGTAAGATCGGCTTCGCCCATCCATTGCGGCACGTCGAGTTGGGGCTTCGGGAAATTGCCGGCCTGCCAGCGCCATTCGTAGTTGGGCCAGCCTTCCGCGAAATCGCCCAACAGAAGCGCGCACATCGCACTGTTCATGCGCGCGAGCGGATCGTCGGGCTTTGCCGCCAGCACGCGCGCGTAGCCTTCGCGGGCTTCCGCATAGCGGCCGAGATCGCACAGCGCCACGCCGCGATTGGTTTCGGCCTCGTGGAAATCGGGCTTCAGTGCGAGCGCTTTTTCGTAATAGGCGAGCGCTTCGTCGTGGCGGCCAAGCACGCGCAGCACGACCGCGCAATTGCTGTAGGCATCGGCAAATTCGGGGTTGGCGCCGAGCGCCGCGCGATAGGCTTCGACCGCCTCGAGCGGCCGTTCGAGACTGTAGTGCGAATTGCCGAGGCCGTTCAGCGTATCGGCATTGTTTGGGCGCAAGGCGAGCGAATCGCTGTAGGCACCGGCCGCCGCTTCGTGCTGGCCCAGATCGCGCAGAATATTGCCGCGCTGGAAATGCGCTTCGGCATTCTGCGGCTGCAGGGCCAGTACCGATTCGTAGCAAGCCAGCGCTTCGTCGAAGCGTCTGACGTCGCGCAACGCATTGCCGAGATTGCCGTAGGCGGTCGCACTGCGCGGCGCCAAGACAAGCGCCTTGCGGATCTGGCCCACAGCCAAAGCACTGTCGCCGCGCTGGCGGTAGAGCACGCCCAGCAAATGCGTTGCGTCGAAATTGTCCGGGCTTAGCGCCAAAACCTCGCGATAGAGCGCTTCGGCTGCCGGGAAGTTTCGCGCCTGCTGGGCCGCAACCGCGCGGTTCAGCAAGTCGCCGATATCCGGCGCAGCGGGGGCTGGCGCTGGCGCGGGCGTCGCGGCAGGGGCGGGCGCTGGTGCGGGTGCAGGCCCGACATTGAGGCCGGTCAGCGCGTGTATTTCGGCACGGCTCAGCGTGCCTTGCTTCGGCAGGCGGCCGCCCGCATCGACTTCGATTTGCGGTCGCTTGCGCAGCACGATCTCGATGCCGCATTCGCCGATCGGCGTCAGCGTCTGGTCGAGCGGCGGCAGGCGATAGCGGTAGGAGGCGTCGAGCTTCTCGAGTTTGACCGTCTCGGCACTCGGCGGAAGCTGCGTGAGCAGTGCGAGCACGTTGATCGATTTGGCACTCCACGAGCGTTTTTTGTAGAGCGAGAAGGTCCATTTGTGGTCGGTGTTTTTGTTCGACGGCCAAATGCCCTGCTCGTAGAGATCCTCGTCCGGGATCAGCAGCACGAGATGGCCGCCGGGTTTGACCACCGCAAACCAGCGCTGCAACGCCGCCATCGGATCGACCATATGCTCGAGGCAATGGCTCGAATGCGCAAAATCGAGGCTGTCGTCGGGAATGGTTGCGAGCTTCTGCGCGTCGCCGTCGGGCATGTCCCACACGCGCAAACGCGTCATCAGCGGGAACTGTTCGGCATAAAGCGACAAGGGATCGCTGCCGGCCCCGATATCGATGCCGGCACCCACGAAGAAGCGCGTGGCGTAGCGCACATCCGCCATGCGCCGCACCAAGGCTTTGGCCGTGCCCGTCATGGCGTGGGACCTTTGCGCAAGGCGTCCGCGACTTCCGCCAGCGCGTCGCGCCAATCGCCGGTTCGCCTCTGGCGGAATAGCCGCATGCTCGGATACCAGGGGCTGTCGCTGCGCTTTTGCAGCCAACGCCAATCGGCATTGTAGGGGACCAGCACCCACACCGGCTTGCCGAGGGCACCCGCGAGGTGCGCCACCGAGGTGTCGACGCACAGCACCAAATCGAGTGCTGCGATGAGGGCCGCCGTGTCGGCAAAATGGTGCAGCTTGTCGTTGAGAACGGCGATGTCGGGCCGGTTTGCGAGCCACGCACGGTCGGCCGCGCGGAAATCCTTCTGCAGGCAGAAGAAGCGCTCGGTGCCGCTCGCCACGCCCAAGAACGCGTCGATCGGGATCGAGCGATTGGCGTCGTTTTTATGGGTCGTGCTGCCCGAGCACGCAAAGCCCACGCGCAAGCCCGGCTTGTCGCCCAAATACGCGCGCCAGGCTTCGACGCGCGCAGGCTCGGCCGCCAAATAGGATATGGGCGCCGGGATCGTCTCGAGCGTGGTGCCGAACGCGTGCGGCAGGCTCATCAGCGGGCAATGGCAATCGACCGGCGGAAGGGGATCGCGCCAGCCGATCAGCGTTTCGACATGCGCCATGCCCGCAAACAGCGGCTTCAATGCGGGCTGCACTTCGAGCACGATGCGCGCGCCCAAGGCCGCCACCATCGGCACGTAGCGTACGAACTGGATCGTGTCGCCGAAACCTTGCTCGGCATGCAGCAGAATGCGCCTGCCCGCGAGATCGAAATCGCCCTGCCAGCGCGGCGCGCCGAAATCGCGGTTGCGGTCGTCGGGCTGCGAGCCTCGCCAGCGCCATTCGTATTCGTCCCAGCCGCGCTTGAAGTCGCCGGTCGCGAGTAGCACGGCACTCGCAGCGCGGTGCGCCATCGAATGGTTGGGGTCCGACGCGATCGCGTTTTCAAAATCCGCGAGCCCGGCTGCCATGTCGAGCGTTTCGAGCGACAGCACGGCCCGGTTGAAATAGGCCTCGGTGAAGCCGGGGCGCAAGGCGATTGCGCGGTCGTAGTGTCCACGTGCTTCTTCGTGCTGGCCTTGCATGTGGAGCGCGTGCGCAAGGCCGCTTTCGAGCTCGGCATCGTCGGGCTTCAGCGCCAACGCGGCCGCAAAGCGTTCGCCCGCCTCGCGCATGCGGCCGAGCGTGGTGAGCGCATTACCCGCAAGCTTCAGCGCGTCGCCGTAGGCCGGACGCAGGGCGATGGCGCGTTCGACCGCTTCGAGCGATTCGGCCGGCCGCTCGAGCTTGCGCAACGCGAGGCCCAGATTGTACCAGGTCGCGGGCGCATTGGCGGCAAGTGCGAGCGCGCGTTTGTAGCTCTCCACGCAGCCGGCATTGTCGCCGAGCAATTGTTGCGCGTCGCCGCGTCGCGTCCAAGCGCCCGCATCGTCCGGCGTTGCGGCGAGCGCGTTGTCGTAGTGGCGGATCGAATCCGCGTGGCGGCCCGCATCGAAAAGCGCGTTGGCAAGATTGAGCTGCGCATCGAGCGCACGGGCAGGGATCGCTGCGATCGCTTTTTCGATCGAAGCCACGGCTGCCGCCGCGTCGCCCAAGCGGCGCAGCAGCGCCCCTTTCAGATGGAGTGCGTCAAAATCGTTCGGATTGGCGGCTAGCACTTCGTCGTAGAGCGTGCGCGCAGCCGCAAGGTCGCCCGCCCGATGTTTATCGAGTGCTGCGGCAAGCGTCTTTGCGGTGGCGGCGTCGGCGTGCGGCATGGCGATGATTCAGGCGGCTCCTAAGGCCGCATCGACATCGGCAAGCGGGCCTTGCCAGTCGCCGCGCTGCGTCTGCCGGAACAGCCGCATGCTCGGATACCACGGGCTGTCGCTGCGGCCCAAAAGCCAGCGCCAGTCGGGCTTGAACGGCACGAGCACCCAGGTGGGTTTGCCCAGCGCACCTGCGAGGTGCGCAATCGAGGTATCGACCGTCACGACCAGATCGAGCGCTTCGACGAGGGCTGCCGTCTGCGAAAAATCGACGAGATCGGAGCCGAAATAGCCGATGTCGGGCTGGCCTGCGAGCCAGGCCTGATCCTCGACGCGCAATTCGTTTTGCAGGCACACGAACTGGCGACCTTGTTTTGCGAGCGCCATGAAGTCCGGCAGCTTGATCGAGCGGTTGCGGTCGTTTTTGTGCACGGGCCGGCCCGAATTGGCAAAGCCAATGCGTTTGCCGGTGGCGTTGCCCAAGCGATGGCGCCACGCCGCAACCTTCGCCGCATCGGCCTTCAAATAGAAAGGTGCTGCCGGGATCGTCGCAAGCTCGGTCTTGAAGGCAAGCGGCAGGCTCAAGAGCGGGCAGTGGAAATCGACCGGCGGCAATGGCTGGCCCTGCGGCACGAGCTGGCCCACCCCTTCGAGCGACGCAAACAGCGCCACCAAGGCGGGCTGCACTTCGAACACGACGAAAGCACCGCGCGCCGCCAGCATTTTCGCATAGCGCGCAAACTGGATCGTGTCGCCGAAACCCTGCTCGGCATAGACGAGAATGCGCTTGCCCTTGAGATCGGCCGTTCCCGTCCAGCGCGGCACGCCGTACTCGCGCTTGACGCGCAGCAGCGAGTCTTCGTGCCAGCGCCACTCGTATTGCGGCCAGCCGCGCTTGAAGTCGCCCGTCATCAGCCGCACGAAGCTCGAATGCAGATTGGCTTCCATATGCTGCGGTTCGACGGCGATGGCTTTTTCGAAGTCGGTGAGGGCCGCCTTCGTGTCGAGCGCTTCGAGCCGCAGATTGCCGCGATTGTAGAGCGCGTCCGCGAATTTGGGATCGATCGACAGCGCCTTTTCGTACGCCGCCAGCGCTTCGTCCTCGCGGCCCAAATCGCGCAGCGCGTTGCCGAGATGCGTATGCGCCAAACACGCGCGCGGTTCGATCGCGAGCGCTTTGCCGATGAAGGCGATCGCCGTCTGACTGTCGCCGCGCTGGCGATAGAGCACGCCAAGCAAATGGTTGGCGTCGAAATTCTCGGGATCGGCTGCGATCACGGCACGATAAAGAGCCTCGGCACCGGCATAGTCCTGCGCTTGATGGCGTTTGAGCGCCTGTTCGAGCTGGGCGGCGAGATTGGCAGGCAGGGGTTTGGGCGCTGCCGGCGCAGGGGCGGGTACCGGTGCTGGCGCAGGCCCCAGATTGATGCCGGTCAGGGCATGGATCTCGGTGCGCGACAAGGTGCCTTTGCGCGGCAGACGCCCGCCCGCGGCAATCTCGTCGGGCAAGCGCTTGCGGATCACCAATTCAATGGCGCATTCGCCGACGGGCGTGAGCGTTTGGTCGAGCGGCGGCAGATTGTAGCGATAGGAGGCGTCGAGTTTTTCGAGTTTGATGAGCTCGGCCGCTTCGGGGAGCTTCGCCACCATCTCGATCACGTTCAGCGACTTCGGGCTCCAGGACTTCGTTTTGTAGATCGCGAAGGTCCATTTGTGGTCGTTGTTTTTGTTCGACGGCCAAATGCCTTGTTCGTAGAGGTCTTCGTCGGGGATCAGAATGACGAGATGCCCGCCGGGTTTGACGACTTCGAACCAGCGCTGCAACGCCGCCATCGGATCGACCATGTGCTCGAGGCAATGGCTCGAATGGACGAAATCCAGACTCGCATCCGCGATCGTCGCGAGCTTCTGCGCATCGCCGTCCGGCATGTCCCACACGCGCAATGCCGTCATCAGCGGGAACTGTTCGGCATAGAGCGACACGGGATCGCTGCCAGCCCCGATATCGATGCCTTGGCCGACGAAAAACCGCGTGGCGTAGCGCACATCCGTCAGACGGCGGACGACCGATTTGCTGGCTTCCTTCATTTCGATTTCTTGCCGCTGCTTTGTTTTTTGGGGCTTGCTTTGAGTGCTTGCGCCACTTCGTCGAGCACGTTGCCCCAGGCGCCGCGATTGGTCTGGCGGAACAGCCGCACGCTCGGATACCACGGGCTGTCGCTTCGCTTCTGCAGCCAGCGCCAATCGGTATCGTAGCGCAGCAAAATCCAAGTCGGCTTGCCGAGGGAAGCCGCGAGGTGCGCCACGGACGTGTCGACCGTGATCACGAGATCGAGATTGGCCATCAGAGCCGCCGTATCGGCGAAGTCCGAAAGATCGGGGCCGAAAAACGGAATCTCGGGGCGCTGATCGAGCAGGGCCGCGTCTTCGGGCCGCAGTTCTTTCTGCAGGCAATAGAAACTGTCTTTCGGCGTGACGATGTTCAGAAAGTCGCGCATCGGGATCGAGCGATACGTGTCGCTTGTATGGCGCGGCTGGCCCGTGCTCGCATAGCCGATGCGCCTTCCCTTGGGCGGTCCCAGCCGCTTGGCCCACGCGGCCGATAGGGCCGCATCGGCCTTGAGATAGGCGGGCGACGAAGGGATCGTCTCGATATCGGTCTTGAAGGCGAGCGGCAGGCTCAGAAGCGGGCATTCGAAATCGACCGGCGGCAGCGTGTCGCCGCGCACAACGAGCTCGGCGACGCCCGCAAAACCCTCAACGAGCCGCTTCAAAGGCGGCTGCACTTCGAGCACCACATGGGCGCCGCGTGCGGCCACCATCGGCGCGTAGCGCACGAACTGGATCGTGTCGCCGAAACCCTGCTCGGCATGCAAGAGGATGCGCTTGCCCTTGAGATCGGCCTCGCCCGTCCAGCGCGGCACGCCGAAATCGCGCAGCACGTCGGCCGGGTTCTCGCCGCGCCAGCGCCACTCGTATTGCGGCCAGCCGCGCGCAAAATCGCCGTGCAGCAGGCGCACCATGCCCGAGAAGCGGTTGGCCATCGCGTGCGTCGGCTCGTTTTCGATCGTCTTGTCGAAATCGGCGAGGGCACCGTGCGTGTCGACCTCGTGCAGCGCCATGTAGCCGCGATTGTAGTAGGCCTCGGCGAGCTTCGGATCGATCTCCACGGCCTTGTCGTAATGCGCGCGCGCTTCGGCGTTGCGCCCGAGATCGCGCAGCGCGTTGCCCAGATGCATGTGCGCCAGCGAACTGCGCGGGATGATTTCGAGGGCCCGCTCCAGGAGCGGAATTGCGGCCGCCGAATCGCCCTGTTGGCGGCGCATGATGCCGAGCAGATGCGGCGCGTCGAAATTTTTCGGATCGGCCGCCATCACTTCGCGATAGAGAGGCTCGGCCGCAGCGAGATCGTTTTTCTGGTGCAGCGCCAAAGCTTGGCGCAGTTTCGTGTCGGTCGTCGATGCGGGTGCGGCGGCAGGTGCTGGGGCTGCGCCGACATTGATGCCGGTCAGCGAGAAGATTTCGGCGCGCGACAGCGTTCCTTTGCGCGGCAATCTGCCGCCCGCCGCAATCTCCTCGGGCAGGCGTTTGCGGATCACCATTTCGATGGCGCATTCGCCGACGGGCGTGAGCGTCTGGTCGAGCGGCGGCAGATTGTAGCGGTAGGACGCGTCGAGCTTTTCGAGCTTCACGAGTTCGGCAGCCTCCGAGAGTTTGGCCACCATCTCGATCACGTTCAGCGACTTCGGGCTCCAGGACCGCTTCTTGTAGATCGCGAACGTCCATTTGTGGTCGTTGTTCTTATTCGACGGCCAGATGCCCTGCTCGTACATGTCCTCGTCCGGGAACAGCAGCACCATGTGGCCGCCGGGCTTCAGCACGTCGAACCAGCGCTGCAAGGCCGCCATCGGATCGACCATGTGCTCGAGGCAATGGCTCGAATGCACGAAGTCGAGGCTTGCATCCGCAATGGTAGCGAGCTTCTGCGCATCGCCGTCCGGCATGTCCCACACGCGCAAGCCCGTCATGCGCGGGAACTGCTCGGCATAGAGCGAGATCGGATCGCTGCCCGCGCCGATATCGATGCCTTGGCCGACAAAAAAGCGCATTGCGTAGCGCATGTCGGCAAGGCGGCGGACGATGGATTTGCTGGTTTCTTTCATATCGCGACCGCTTGCTGTTGCGCGTTGAGTTCATTCAAGGCGGCGGCCGCTTCGGCGAGCGCCGGTTCCCATGCGTCGATCGCCTTCTGGCGGAACAGACGCATGCTCGGATACCACGGCGTGTCGCTGCGGCCCAAAAGCCAGCGCCAATCCGGATTGAAGGGCAGCAGCACGAAGGTGGGTTTCCCCAGCGAGGCCGCCAGATGGGCGACGGACGTATCGACCGTCACGACCGCGTCGAGCGTGGAAACGAGGGCAGCCGTCGCGGCAAAATCGGCGAGATCCTGACCGAGAAACGGCACGTGTGTTAGGGCCGCGAGCGCTCCGCGGTCGGCGTCGCGCAGGTCCTTTTGCAGGCACACGAGCTGTCGCCCCGGGGCCGCAAAGGTTGAAAATTCGCGCATTGGGATCGAGCGGTTTTTGTCGTTTTTGTGCGTGGTACTGCCCGAAGCAACGAAGCCCACGCGCGTTTTGCCGCGCTTGCCCAAACGCCGCTCGAACGCTGCCGCAGCCGCCGCATCGACGCGGAAAGGGGCGGGCGCACGCGGGATCGTGGCAAGGTCGGTCGCGAACGCAAGGGGTGCGCTCAAAAGCGGACATTCGAGATCGATCGCGGGCAGTTTTTCGCCGCGCGCCACAAGTTGGGCGACACCCGGCAAACCTTCGCACAGGCGTTTCAACGCGGGCTGCACTTCGAGGATCACGTGTGCGCCGCGCGCCGCAGCAAGCGTGGCGTAGCGCGCGAATTGGATCGTGTCGCCGAAGCCCTGCTCGGCATAGAGCAGCAGGCGCTTGCCTTTGATGTCGGCCGAGCCGGCCCAGCGCGGCACGCCGTAGCTGCGGATCGAGGCGGCGATGGCAGGATCGGCCCAGCGCGTCTCGTATTGCTGCCAGCCTTTGGCGAAGTCGCCGAGCAGCAATTGCAGCATGGCTTTGGCGCGATTGGCGGCCATGTGGGCAGGTTCGCGCGCAATGCTCGCGTCGAAGTCGCGCATGGCGGCATCGGTGTCGAGCCCGTCGAGCGCGAGGATGCCGCGATTGTAGTAGGCCTCCGCATAGGCCGGGCGCAGCTCGATCGCGCGCGTGAAACACGCAAACGCCGCATCGCGATTCCCGAGCGCGCGTTCGATCGTGCCGAGATTGTTGTGCGCGTCGGCAAAGTCGGGGCGTGCGGCAAGTGCCGCCTGATAGCGCGCCCGCGCTTCCTCGAGCCGCTCGAGCGCAAACAAAGCACTGCCAGCCCCGTTTAGCGCCAGCGCATGCGCAGGTGCGGTCGCGAGCACGGCTTCGCAGCTTGCAAGCGCTTCTTCGAAACGCCCGAGTGCCGACAGCGCCACGCCGCGATTGATCGCGGCCTCGTGGAAATCGGGGCGGAGCGCAAGCGCCTTGTCGTAGGCGGCGAGCGCTTCCGCATTGCGGCCGAGGGCGCGCAGCACCACGGCTTGGTTGCTCAGCGCCTCCACATAAGTCGGGCGCAGCTGCAAGGCCGCGTCGTAGCAGGCGAGCGCATCGCCCAAGCGCCCGAGCGCATAGAGCGTGCTCGCACGCCCGTTCAGCGCTTCGGCATAACGCGGGTCAAGTGCCAGGGCCGCGTCGTAGGCGGCGAGCGCTTCCTGGGGCCGCTGCAGATCGCGGAGCAGATTGCCGCGCTGGAATAGCGGTTCGGCGTTTTGCGGCTGCAACGCGGCCGCCTTGGCGCAAGCCTGCAGCGCTTCTTCGAGGCGGCCGAGATCGCGCAGCGCATTGGCGTAGTTGCCGTAGGCCGAGCCGCTGTTCGGCTCGAGCGCCAGCGCTTTGCCGATGAAATCGACGGCCGCGCCGGAATCGCCGCGCTGGCGATGGGCAACGCCGAGCAGATGCAGCGCATCGAAATTGGCGGCATCGTCGGCGAGGATCGCGCGATAGATTTTTTCGGCCGCCGCAAAATCGCGCGCTTGATGCAATGCCACGGCCTTGGCCAAGCGCGGATCGATTTCGGTCTTCTTGGCGGCAGCCTTGGGGGCCGGTGCCGGCGCTGGGGTAGGCCCAAGATTGAGGCCGGTCAGCGCATGGATCTCGGCGCGTGACAAAGTCCCTTTGCGCGGCAATCTTCCGCCCGCACCAATCTCGGCCGGCAGGCGTTTGCGGATCACTATTTCGATGGCGCATTCGCCGACGGGCGTGAGCGTCTGGTCGAGCGGGGGCAGATTGTAGCGGTAAGACGCATCGAGCTTTTCGATCTTGACGATTTCGGCCGCCTCCGGGAGCTTCGCCACCATCTCGATTACGTTGATCGATTTCGGGCTCCAGGAGCGCCTTTTGTAGATTGCAAAAGTCCATTTATGGTCGTTGTTCTTGTTCGACGGCCAAATGCCCTGCTCGTAGAGATCTTCGTCCGGGATCAAGATCACGAGATGACCGCCCGGCTTCACGACCTCGAACCAGCGGGCCAACGCCGCCGTCGGATCGACCATGTGTTCGAGGCAATGGCTCGAGTGCACGAAGTCGAGGCTTTCGTTCGCAACGGTAGCGAGTTTTTGCGCATCGCCGTCCGGCATGTCCCACACGCGCAACGCCGTCATCAGCGGGAACTGTTCGGCATAGAGCGACACGGGATCGCTGCCGGCCCCGATATCGATGCCGGCCCCCACAAAGAAGCGTGTGGCGAAGCGCACATCCGTCAAACGCCGGACGACCGATTTGCTGGCTTCTTTCATGGCGTGGGCAGGGTGCTCAAAGCGGCGCCCACTTCGTCGAGTACTTCGGCCCAAGCGCCGATATGCTTCTGCCGGAACAGCCGCATGTTCGGATACCACGGGCTGTCGGTGCGGCCCAAAAGCCAGCGCCAGTCCGGGTTGTAGGGCAGCAGCACCCAAGTGGGCTTGCCCAGAGCGCCCGCAAGATGCGCGACGGACGTATCGACCGTCACGACCAGATCCATGTTGGCGATGAGGGCGGCCGTATCGGCGAAATCGGCCAGCGTGTCGCCGAAAAACGGCACGTCGCGGCGGCTGCGCAGGAACGCCGCATCGGCGGGCCGCAATTCCTTCTGCAAGCACATGAACGTGACACCCTCGGGCGCGATCGCCAGCATGTTGCGCATCGCGATCGAGCGGTTTTTGTCGTTTTTGTGCGTGGCACTGCCGGAACACACGAAGCCGACGCGAAGGCCCGTCTTCGCGCCGAGGCGTTTTTGCCAGGCTTCGACCGCCGCCGCCTCGGGCTTCAAATAGCCAAGCGGGGCGGGCACGCTGTCGAGATCTGTCTTGAAGGCGAGCGGCAGGCTCAGAAGCGGGCATTCGAAATCGACGGGCGGCACAGCCTCGCCGCGCGCAACGATTTGGGCGGCTCCTGCAAATCCGTCGAGCAGGCGGCGCAAGGGCGGCTGTACTTCGAGCGCCACATGCGCACCGCGTGCGGCCGCCATGGGCACGTAGCGTACGAATTGGAGCGTGTCGCCGAAGCCCTGTTCGGCATAGAGCAGGATGCGTTTGCCCTTGAGATCGGCTTCGCCCGTCCAGCGCGGCTCGTCGAATTTGCGGCGGCTCGAGGCAAGGCCGCTGTCGCGCCAGCGCCATTCATAGTCCGGCCAGCCGCGCTTGAAATCCCCGCCCTGCAGACGCGTGAGGGCCGCGTTCAGATTCGCCATCGTGCTGTCAGGGTCGTGCTGGATGGCTTTTTCGAAGTCGGCGAGTGCGGATTCGTGGTCGAGCGTGTCGAGGGCGAGATTGGCGCGGTTGTAAAATGCAACCGAACGTTCTTTGGCTTGCCTCGGCAGCTTTTCGTTGAGGGCGACCGCGCAGTCGTAGTTTTCGCGCGCCTCGCTGCGCAAGCCGAGCCCACGCAGCGCGTTGCCGAGATTGCCGTAGAGTTCGGCGAAATCGGGTTTGCCTGCGATGGCGCGCCGATAATAGGCGAGCGCTTCTTTCGGCCGCTCGAGGCTGACGAGCGCATTGCCGCAGGCATTGAGCGCTTCGGGATAGTCGGGCCGCAGGGCGAGGGCGCGTTGTGCGGCTTCCAGCGCTTCTTGCGGTCGCTCGGCCTTTTGGAGCGCGTGGGCGAGATTGTGCCAGCTGTTGGAATCAGTCGGCGCCAACGCCAGAGCCCGGCGATAGGCCGCAATACCGCCTGCCGTGTCGCCCGCCATTTGCAGCGCGTCGGCATAACGCGCCTGCGCCACCGCATCGTTGGGGGCAACGGCGAGGGCCCGCGCATACTGCTTGGCGGCGTCGGCGTAGCGCGCACAGTCGAACAGCGCGTTGGCGAGATTGAGGGCGGCGGAATCGCTGCGCGTCGGGTGGGCGGCGATGGCTTTTTCGATGGCCGCGACGGCGGCCTTCGCGTCGCCGCTTTTGCGCAGCAAAGCGCCCTTTAAATGGAGGGCGTCGAAATTCAGCGGTTCGATGGCCAGCACGCGGTCGTAAAGCGGGGCAGCCGCTGCCAGATCGCCCGCGCGATGCCGCTCGAGTGCCGCTTCAAGCGTTCCCGACACTGAAACAGGCGGGGAAAGTGGCGGCGATATGTCTTGCACTGATCCGGCAGTTCCGCAAATGTTGAGAGAACGCGAATCCTATCAGAAACGCGCGCGCGCGGCAAAAGCACGGCCCCCGTTCGCGCGGGCGAACGGGCCATGAGCACCGACTTCGAATCGATCCTGCACCGCCTGGAGTCCGACGCGGCGTTTTCGCCCGCCGAACTCGACGCGATTTCGGCCCAAATTGCCCCCGCTTTGACCGTTTCGGGCACGACGGAAGCCAGCGACGCGATGTGGGCACTGGTCATCCAGCGCCGCCACACGCCGTCTTTGCTGCCGCTTGCACGCAACATGCAGGCGCGCAGCGACGATTGGGCCGCCTATGTGCTGTGCGCGATCGCGTTCGCGCGGGGCCTTCGCACGCCCGAGCTGCGCGCCGTGCTCAACGATTCGATCGCTCAGTTGCGCACCAAATTCGCGAGTGCGACGGCCCTGGTCGCCGATCCCGAATGCGAAGCCAAGGCCAAGAAGCTGAGCGTGACCTCGCCCGAGGGCACGATGAGCGTGGAAGCCACCGTGCATGCGGCCCTTGCCCTCTACACGAAGGGCGAATATGCGCGCGCCGACGCGGCGTGCGGCGCGGCCCTTGCCGCCTTGCCGGTCTATCCCGATGCGCTCGCGGTCGCGGCCGTCACGCTGAAAGCCTTGCGCCGCTATCCGCAGGCGGTCGAGGCCAATCTGCGCGCGATTTGGCTCGCCCCCGTGAGCCCGGTCGCGATGTCGAATTTGAGCAGCATGATGATCGCCCTGCAGCGCGGGCCGGATGCGCAGCGCTTCGCCGAGCTTGCCCTTGCGGTCGACAACAAGCGGCCCGAGGCGTGGGTCAATCTGGCGGGCGCACTCGGCGAAACGCCGGGCCGCGCGGAAGCGGCCGCTCGTGCCGCCATCAAGCTCTTGCCCGCGAACGCGTCGGCGCATCTCAATCTCGGCAATGCGCTGAAGCAGCAGGGCCGGCTCGACGAGGCGGTCGCGTGCTATCGCGAAGTGATCAAGCTCAAGCCCGCCGACCAGCTTGCCTACCAGAACATCCTGGTGACGATCCAGTATTCGGACGCCTACAGCCCCGCCGACGTTGCGGCCGAGCATTTCCGTTTCGCCGAGCGCTTCGAGGCACCCGTGCGCCCGGCCAAGCCCGTGTTCGCCAACGATCGCGACCCCGAACGGCCTTTGCGCGTCGGCTTCGTGTCCGGCGATTTTCGCGACCATGCCTGCAGCTATTTTGTCGAGCCGCTGTGGGCGCATCTCAACAAGGCGAATTTCCCGCTCTATGCCTATTCGACCAAATTCGGCGCCGACGATGCGGTGGGCACAAGGTTGCGCTCCCACACCGCGCAATGGCGCGACGTCTCGACCATGCCGGACGCCGAAACGGCCGAGATGATCCGCAACGACCGCATCGACATTCTTTTCGACATTGCGGGCCACACGGCCGGCAACCGGCTGATGGCATTCGCGCGCGAGGCGGCACCCGTTCAGGTCACGTGGCTCGGCAATCCGAACACGACGGGCCTCAAATCGATGGGCTGGCGCTTGAGCGATCCTTTGACAGATCCGCCGGGCTCCGAGAAGCTCTATTCCGAAAAACTCTACCGCCTGCCGGACATTTTTTGCGTCTACCGGCCGATGATCCGCCATCCCGACCGGCGCAACAGCGAAGCTTACGCGACGCTGCCCACGCCCGCGATCCGCAACGGCTACGTGACCTACGGCACGTGCAACAATCTGGCGAAACTTTCGACGACGGCTTTGCGCGTGTGGGGCCGCATTTTGGCGCGGGTACCCACCGCACGCCTGCTCATCGAAGCCAAAGACGTCGAGCATCCGCAGCTGCGCAAGGCGTTCCTCAAACGAGCTGCGGATGCGGGCATTCCGGTGCAGCGTCTCGATCTCGTGGGCCGCGACTATTCCAAACAATATCTGCGCTATCACGAAATCGACGTCGCCCTCGACCCGTTCCCGGCCAACGGGGGGACGACAACCTGCGACGTTCTGTGGATGGGCGTGCCGATGGTCACGATGCCCGGCGACGCGTTTTTCGCGCGTATGGGCTTCTCGCTCTCGACCGCCGCGGGCTTGACCGACCTTATCGCCAAGGACGAGGCGCATTACGTCGAATTGGCCGTCGGCCTCGCCGGCAGCGTCTCCGCCCTCAACCGCCGCCGCCTGGGCCAGCGCGCCATCGTCGAAGCCAGCGCTTTGATGGACGAGCAGCGCTACGCAAGCAACGTCGAAAAGGCGCTGCGCGACATGTGGCGGGATTGGGTTGCGCGCAAGGGCTAAGGGCAGACGACTACATTTGGTCGAGAATTCTGCGGTGTTGCGCCTCGTATTCCGCCGGCGTAATCAAGTTTTGGTCTCTGAGGCGCATCAAATTGCGCAAACGCGTTTCCGTCTCGCGCGGGTCGTTCTGGTTCGTGGCGTTCGGCGTTTGCGGCGCGCTTGGCTGCGGTTGGTTCGCGAATGTCGCGGCAACGCATTTCGTCGTGATCTTTCCGATTTTCTCGGCGACGTCTTTCGACGGCACGTTCGTGACGATTTGAGCGGCAAGCATGCTGTATTCTTCGAGCGTCATCGTGGCGCCGATTTCGTCTTTGACGCACGCGCAATAGCGTTCTTTGTCGGCTTGGCTGTGCGACGTTCGCGCGACCGAGCGCAGGCAACTCTGGTAGTCCGAGTTCAGGATCTGCTCGGGAATCTGTTGCGCCGACAGCGGGCTGGCGATTGCCGACAGGAGAAAAAGCGACAGAAACCAGCGCCTCATCTGCAACTCCTCAAGCCGCGACGGAATGCTTCAAATGCTTACATGTCCGGATATGGGGTGCAACCATTGAGTTCTACGGGCGCGGTTGCGCAGTGCGGATGCGGGCGCTGCACTTGTGTCGAAACAACATTTCGACAGTGCCCGGCGCAGCGACCTGCTATTGCATTTCCATCGCATCGCCAGCAGGGAGCCGCCGCCTATGACCCAGCCGACATTCACGGCCGCCGATCTCAATCGGGGTTTCGTCGTCGCCATTGCGATCGAGGCCAAAGAGGGCCATGCGGATGAAGTGGCCGAGGGTCTGCGCCGAATGGTGGCGCCCACGATGGCCGAACCGGGCGTGAAGCTGTTTATACCCTATCGCTCACCCGCGAACGCGCACGCGTTTTTCATCTACGAGCTCTACGAAAACGAAGCGGCGTGGGCAGCACACCAGCAAACGCCGCATTTCGCGAATTTCGCCGCGACGATCGTGCCGCTCACCGCCAAGCGCGAGCGAATTCCGTACGTGCCGTTCTAGGGTTTGTCACACCAAGCCCGCCACAGATCGCGCCAGGCGGTTTCGATGTTGCGCGCGAAGGCGGCGGCGTCGCACAGGCTTGAGGCCTGCAAACGCGGACGCAGGATTTTGCGGAAGCTATCGAGTTCGCTTGGGTTCGCCGCCAGTTCGACCGCGCGCGCCACGTAAGCCTCGCTCGAGACGACGGCGAAATCGCCTTCGAGATCGACCGCACCCAAGAAGCCCAGCGTCTGGCGCGAGATCGGGCGCGTGCCCGGCATGGTCAGCACGGGCACGCCCATCCACAGCGCCTCGCACGAGGTGAGGCCGCCGCTGAACGGAAACGGGTCGAGGGCCACGTCGATGTCGCCGTATTCGTCGAGCATCTTGGCGTGGCTGCTGGGGCCGCGCAATTCGAGGCGGCTTGCGTCGCCCCCTGCCGCCGTGAAGGCGGCGGCAACGCGCGCGCGTTCGCCCTCGAATTTGAGTGTCTTCCATTTGAGTACGAGGCGTGCGGTGGGCGCGTTTGACAATATCTGCGCCCACACGCCGAGCACTTCGGTCGTGACTTTGGAAAGATTGTTGAAGCTGCCGAACGTCACGTAGCCCTTGGCCAGATACGGCGACGGGCGTACGGGTGGCGCGTAATCCGGCGGCGTATAGCAGAAGCGCCCGCCCGGTAGTCGCACGACCTGTTCGACAAACATGTCTTCTTCGTCGGGCAGCACGGTTGCGTCGTCGAGGAGGACGGCGTCGATTTCGACGAGGCCCGTCGTGCCGAAATAGCCGAGCCAGCTTGCCTGCACAGGGGCTGGCTGCAACGCGAACAGCGGCAGTCGGTTTTTGGCCGTGTGGCCCGCGAGGTCGATGAGGATGTCGATGCGGTCGCTGCGGATGGCGGCGGCGGCGTCGCGGTCCGACAGGCCCACGATGTTGCGCCAGCCGGCCGAATGGTCGCGCAGGCGCTTGGTCAGCGCATCCTCGCGCCCGCCGTTCGAATAGCAGAAGATCTCGAAATTCGCGCGGTCGTAGGCGGCCATGAAGCCGTCGAGAAAAAACCCGACTGGATGCGTGCGTAGATCGGGCGACACGAAGCCGATGCGCAGTTTGCGTTCAGGCTCGCGCGTGTTCGCGAAAGGGGCGAGCGGCGGGCGTGCCGGCAGGCTCTGCGCGAAGCGCTTGGCCGCGTCGACCATCTCCTGCTTCGAAATCTGCGGCGCGTAGTGCTGTGCCAACAGGAGATTGTTGTGCGCCTCGTAGTAGGTCGGCCGCAGCTCGACCGCGCGCGCGAAGCACGCGAGCGCACCGTCGTGGTTGGCCTGCGCTTGCAGCGCCATGCCGAGATTGTTGTGCAGCAAAGCGACGTTGGGGCCGAGCTCGATCGCCTGGCGGTAGAGCGCGATCGCGTTCGGAATGTCTTCGTAGGAAAAATACGCGGTCGCCAGATTCATGCGCGCTTTAGGGTGCGACGGGTTGAGGCGCAGCGCTTCGTTGTAGTGCTCGAACGCCTGCTCGAAGCGGCCCATCTCCTGGTGCACGTCGGCGGCGTTGCAATGGTAATCGGCATTGCGCGGCTGCAGCTCGATGGCACGTCCGTAGCTCTTGGCCGCTTCCTCGAAACGCTCGAGATCGCGCAGCGCGTTGCCGAGATTGTTGTGCGCCTCGGCATAGCCGGGATTGAGTTCGATCGCCTTGCGATAGGCGTCGGCCGCCGCTTCGATCCGGTGCATCTCGCGCAATACCACGCCGAGATTGCCGTGGAATTCGGGCGCTGCCGGATTGATCGCGATCGCGGCGTTGATGAGTTCAAGAGCCAGCGTGGGCTTTTGAGACTGGTGCGCCACCACGCCCGCTAGATGCAAGGCACCTGCATTGCGCGGATCGATGCCGAGGATCTCGTGATACTGGGCTGCGGCTTTGGCGAGCTGGCCGCTGCCATGCAGTTTCATCGCCTTTTCGATGAGGGCCGGAATGTCGGCGGCACTCTTCTTGCGCGGGGCTTGCGGCGTTGGGGAGGGCGCCGGTATCGACATCAAGGCGATCTGCGATTGCTTGACGAGCGTTTCGAACTGCGGCCCGCCGAGGCCGCGCTGGGCACCCTGGCGCAGCACCGACATCGCTTCTTTGGCCTGACCGATGCGCAGCAACGCGTCGGCGTAGGAGAACCAGAACTGGCCTTCGACCGGCTTGGTTTCGAGTGCCGCTTTGAGGCGCTTCAACCCTTCGGCGAAATTGCGCTGCACCATCAAAAGCGCGCCGAGATTGTGGTTTGCGTCCGGGTGCACCGGTTCGCGCTCGAGAATGTTGCGATAGCCCTTCTCGGCGGCGCCAAGATCGCCGTTTTTATGCGCGGCGATCGCGGCCAGCAGCAGCTCGGGCACTTCGGAAGCTGTCTCGCTCATGGCAGCACCACGTCGAACGCGGCAGGAGCTTGGCCCGATGCCGCACGCGCCTGCATCGTCTCGTAAGCACTTTCAATGCCGCGACGGAAGAGGTCGATGTCGAACAACGGTGCCCTGTCGCGATTCTGCGCGAGCTTCGCGCGCAAGGCCGCCAAGCGCGCCGGGGTTGCCGCCAGGCTCACGGCTTCGGCCTCGTAGGCGTCGAGCGAGGGCATCACCATCTCCGCCATGCCCACGCTGCGCAGCAAACTTGCGGCCACGCGCGCGGGAAAGCTGCGCCCGGCATATGTCAGCAGGGGGATGCCCATCCACAACGCGTCGCTTGCCGTGGTGTGCGCGTTGTAGGGGAAGGTGTCGATGAAAAGGTCGGCCAACACGTGGCGGGCGAGATGTTCGGCATGTTTGGCGTGCGGTGCAAAGACGAGGCGGGCGGGATCGATGCCGTGGCCGGACGCGGCGGCGCGCAGGTTTGCGACGGCCGCATCGTTGGTTGCGAGCAGCCACAACACGCTGCCTTCGATGCGACGCAAAAGCCGCATCCACAGCGCAAAGATGCCGGGCGAAATCTTCCAGGCATTGTTGAAGCAGCAGAACACGAAAGCGCTCTCTGGCAAGCCCGCTTGCGCGCGCGTCGGCGCTTGCGGGGCCACGATGCGTTTCGTGTCGTTGGCCTGGTAGCAATGCGGCAGCCGCACGATTTTTTCGGCGAAATGTGCGTCGCTGCCTGGCGGGGCCACGGTCGGATCGACGAGGATATAGTCGATGAAATCGGCTCCCATCGTGCCGGGATATCCCAAATAATTGACCTGCAAGGGTGCGACACGCCTGGCGAGTACGCCCGTGCGCGCATCGGCCGTATAGCCCATCAAATCGACGACGATGTCGTAGTCGCGGCCGCGCATGAAGGCGGCGATTTCGATGTCGTTCTTTGTACGCATATCGGCAAAATCGTCGAACGTGGTGACGAGGCGCTTGCGCATCGCACCGTCGCTGTCGGGGCCGACCGAGATGCCGTGTATTTCGAAGCGGCTGCGATCGTGCGCTTCGAACAGATTGGCGATCAGATATGCCACCGCATGGTCGCGAAAATCGGCCGAGATATACGCGATCTTGAGGCGTTTGCCCGGCGAGGGCGCGCGTGCGGCCAAGGGCGATGCGGCGGCGGCTGCCCGCGTATAGCGCGATGCCGCGAAGATGCGCGCACTTTGCAGATGCAAGGCCGGATCGTCGCTGAATGCCATCAGCGTGAAGGGTTTGTCGGCGCGTTTTCCGGCCCGCGTGGCGTCCGCAATACGCGCGCACAGTTCGTCGTAGTCGCGCCAGTCGCAGGCAAGCAGCCGTTCGGAAAGCATGCTGCCCAAGGCAAAATCGTAGTCGGGGGCGAGGGCGAGCAAACGTTCGTAGCTCGCCGCCGCGTCGACCGGGCGCTTCAGCAATTGCTGCAGGATCGCAAGGCTTGCGACGGCTTCCGCAAAATCGGGCTTGAGGGCGAGTGCTTGCTTATAGGCCGCCAGCGCTTCGTCGGCGCGGCCCAGCATGCGCAAGGCCACACCGCGATTGTGCGTGGCGTGCAGGTGCCGCGGATCGCAGGCCAAAGCGCGCTCGTAATGGCCGAGCGCTTCTTCGTGCCGCTCGAGGCCGGCGAGGATCACGCCCATTTCGTTGTGCGCGTAGGCGGCCTTCGGCGCCAACGCGATCGCCTTGGCGCATGCCGCGATCGCATCGTCGCTGCGCCCGAGATGGCGCAACGCAACCGCGCGCAGATGATGCGCCTCGGCATAGTTGGGCTCGAGGGCGAGTGCTTTCTCGACGGCGGCCAGTGTTTCGGCGTGCCGCCCCAAATCGCCGAGCGCATTGCCGAGATTGTAGTTGGCGGCCGCACTGCGGCCTTTGACGCGCGCGAGCGCACGCCCGATCAGATCGACCGCGACGGCGGCATTGCCTTGCGCGCGGGCGGCGACGCCCGACAGATGCAGGGCATCGAAATTCTGCGGCTCGACGCGCAGCACCTCGCGATAGAGGTTGGACGCCTCGGCCAATTTGCCCGACTGGTGCAAGGCAACGGCCTGCTGCAGTTTGGCCATGGTCGGCGAGAGGCGGGCAGGCGGTTTGGGCGGCATGGTTTCCGATGGCAGGCTAGAATCGCGAGGTTGCGGCCAAGAATGCGCGCGCGCGTGCGGCGATACAAGACCAGCGACGAGGGGGCGCAAACGCGGTAAGCTGCGCACTTGATCTTTCCCGCATCCGTGCCGCTGGCCACGCCGAAATTCGGCGGCACGGCACCGTGTCGGCATCGCCGCGCTTTCCTCGCCGCTGCGGCCGCTTTTGGCCTATTCGCCCCTTCGATCCTGCGTGCACACGCGCTTACGCGGCTGCGCATTGCCGTACTGCCGGGCCTTGCCGCGTTGCCGCTGGCGATCGCGCAAGAAGCACGGCTCGTTGAAAAACATCTTGCGGCCCAGGGCTTGCGCGATGTTGCCGTCGCATGGACGCAGACCGGTGCCGGAACGGAAAACGCCCTGCTTGCCGAAGCGGTCGACTTCGCTGCGATCGCGCTGCCTGCCCTTGTGCTGTTGTGGGAGAAGACCAAGGGGAGCCCACGCGAAGTGCGCGCGCTTGCATCGCTCCCTTCGATCCCGCACATGCTGTTCGCGCGCGGGTCGCGCACGAACACGATCCGCGACTTCGCGCCGGACGACCGTATTGCGGTTCCGGTCTTGCGCGCGGGCTTGCACGCCCTCCTCGTGCAGATGGCGGCTGCGCAGGCTTTCGGGCAGCAAGCTTGGAACCGCTACGAAAACATCATGGTCGAGATGCCGCAGGCCGAGGCTTTTGCAGCCTTGTCGGGTGCGGCCCTGGCGGGGGCCGAGCCGCGCGCGATCACGGCGCACATGTCCGGGCCGCCGCAGCAATGGACGCAAATGCGCGACCCGCACCTCACGCGCGTGGCCGAAAGCACGGCAATAACCGACGGACCGGCCACGCAGAGCGTGGTCGCCGCACGCTTGGCGTTTCGCGAGCGCCATCCGGACGCGACGGCGGCCGTGCTCGACGCGCTCGATGAAGCGATGCAGACGATCCGCCGGGATCTGCGCAATTCGGTCGGGATATTCGTGCGCGCCCAGCGCCTGCAATTGGATGCGGGCGTGCTCGCCGAAAATCTGCGCGACCCGAACACGACGTTCGACACGGCGCCGAACCGCGTGCTGTTCGCCGCCCAGTTCATGCGGCAAACGGGCCTCGTCAAACAAGCCCCTGCGTCGTGGCGCGACATGTGGATGCCCGAGATGCATGCTCGCAACGGGAGCTAGCAGTGGCGGTCCAGGTGCAGCTTGCCGCCGGGATTGGCCTGCCGAATTGTTTGAAACTTTCGGGTTCTGGGCTGGTTGAAAATCCGGCATTGACGCTGGCTTTGCCCGTTGTAGAACGACTTGTGATCTGCAGGAGCAAGCCATGTCCCGCGAGATGGTCCAAATCGCGTGCCTCCATACGGCCGAGAGCAACGTGGCGGTGTTCGATGCTGCCTTGCGAACGGCAGGATTGTCGGGCGTGAATCTGCGCCATGCGCTGCGTGCGGACCTTCTTGCCGCAGCAGAGCAAGAAGGACGGCTCACGACGGAGATTGCGGCGCAAGCCGTCGCAGCTCTAACGGACCTTTGTGCGGGTGCCGATGCCGTGCTCTTGACTTGCTCGACCTTGGGACCCGTAGCCGAGGCGGCTGCAGCGAATGCCGCCATCCCCATCCTGCGGGTCGATGCGGCACTCGCAGCCGAAGCCGTAAAGGGCGGGGGCAAGATCGTCGTTCTCTGCGCCGTCGAGACCACTGTCGAGCCGACGAAGCGCTTGTTCGAGGCAGCCGCGCAGGCAACAGGGGCCGAGGTGCGCGTGCAGTTGGTTCCGGGCGCTTGGGCCGCCTTCAAGGCCGGACAGCAAGATCGCTATCTCGCCATGGTCGCGCGCGCTGCAATCGAGGCCAAGCGCGGGGGTGCCGCACGGGTGGCACTGGCGCAAGCGTCGATGGCAGGTGCGAGCGACTTGGTCGCGGCCGGAGAGCGGCCGTTGAACAGCCCCGTTGCGGGCCTTATCGCCGCCGCCGCCGCGGTCGTTGGCGCGTCCTAAAGCAAAATCCTTGAAGAATTTGCAGGAATATGCTTCTATAACGGCATCGCTCGAACGGGCCTGCGCTGTTTGAAAAGTGAAAAAAGACGGTCGCTTTCGGCCCCCAGAAAGCCGACTCTCAAGACGTAACCTGAATTTCGAGATTGTGGTTACGATCTTTTAGAATCAAATGGATAAATAGGTTACGGCAACCGGTGGCAACGCAATGTCGCCTATTTCGCCGCCGCAAGAGCGGGGCCTAAGTCTCGAGTGTGACTGTCGTTAGGAAAATTTAGTGACTGCGGCGTTCGATCGCGTGTCGCCTAAAGCACGGCACCTGATTGGTCGATCGGCAGCCAGCCGTCGCGGGTCAAGGCTTCGAGCGGTTGGAAGCGGACCTTGTAGGCCATCTTGGCGCTCTCGCCGATCCAGTAGCCGAGATACACGTGCGCGAGTTGCGCACGCTGGGCGGCTTCGACGAGGGTCAAGATGAGATGGCTGCCGAGCGAGCGTTCGGGCATCTCGGGCTCGTAAAACGAGTAGACGGCCGACAGCCCACTCTGCATGCGGTCGACAAGGCTTGCCCCCATCAGCGTGCCGTGGCGGTCGCGCACCTCGACCACGTTCGAGGCGTTGGCCCCGACCTCGATCATGGTGCGGTAATCCTCGAAATCCATGCGCGCCATTTCGCCGTCGCGGTGGCGGCCGACCTGGTAGCGCGCGAACAGTGCGTATTGTTCGGCTGTGGCGATGGGCGCGCAGATTTCGGCATGCAAATCGCGGTTTTTGGCGAGCACGCGCCGCCATTGGCGCGTGTATTCGAAGTGCTTCACCGGAATGCGCACGGCCACGCACGCATTGCAGCCGGGGCAGGCGGGCCGATACGCAAAGCCGAGCGAGCGGCGGAAGCCTGCTTCCGACAGCAGATCGTAGGACAGCACCGCCTGCGGGCCGGTCAGATCTACGAAGATGCGCCGTTCCATGCGCCCGTCGAGGTAGGGGCAGGGCGAGGGCATCGAGTAGTAGAAGCGCGCGGTGCTGTTGCCTTGCGCGGTCATGCCTTGCCTCCCGCAGCGGCGCGATGTGCCGCCACGCCGCAGATGCGGTCGTGCAGCAGCGCCTTGTTCGGGTCGAACAGCGACCACAGCAGGATGAGGCCGCCGCTGAAGCCCACGCCCATGTAGAACAGCACCCAATGCACGAGTGCTTGCAGGAAGCTCGGCCGCCCCCCGCCGACAAGGGCGGTGAATTCCACGCCGGCAAAGCGCATGCCCCATGTCGCCCCGCGCGGACCCGCGAGCAGGATCGCGTGGTAGAGCATCGGCACCAAGGCAACCGCGAACCAGGCGGGCGCCCACAGAATGCCGAAGCTGAAAACGCCGAGGAAAAAAGCCGGGATCGCGGCGACGGCAGCAAGCACGCAGCAGATCGCGGCGTCGATGGCCCAGGCGAACATGCGCCGGCGCCGCAGGCCCGAAAAATCGGGCAGCGTGGCGGAAGCGCCGTTCACGACGGCGTCGATCACGGGCGGTGCTGTGTGCGCATCCATGGCCAAAGCGATCCCCCCAAACGCGAAGCCCCTTAACGCGAGTGGCTTAGCCTAGGACTGCGGCAGGCTCGCTGGCAAGTTTCGCTTTGAGGCGGGTCAGCTCGATTGCGGTATGTCGCGGAGCAGCACGATCGAAATCCGCCGATTGCGCGCATCGGCCGGGTTGTCGGCGATCAGCGGCTCGGTGTCGGCGCGGCCGATCACGCGGGCAATGCGCGCGGCCGGCAGGCCCGATTCGATCATGGTGCGGCGTGCGGCGTTCGCCCGGTCGCTCGACAATTCCCAGTTCGTGTACTGGGCCCCGCGCGGGAAGGGCGAGGCATCCGTATGGCCCGTGATCGCGATCGCATTGGGCAGCGCTTGCACGATGCGCGAAACGGTCGCGAGAAGGCGGCGCGTCTGTTCGGCCGGGGCGGCCGAGCCCGAGGCGAACATCGCGTAGCGCTCCTGGTCGACGAGCTGGATGCGCAGGCCTTCGGGCGTGCGGTCAACGAGCAGGTTCTGGGCGAGCGGTTTGAGCTCGGGGATATCCTGCAAAGCCTGGCGCAGATCGGCTTCGGCGCGCGCGAAGCTCTGTTCCTCGCGCCGACCCATTTCGGCCTGCATCTGCTGCTGGAAGCTGTTTTGGTTCTGGCCCGCACCCGAGCCGTTCTGGTCGCCGTCGGGCCGGTTGCCGCTGAACTGGTTGCCCGCCGCACGGTCGCCGGGGCGGCGTTCGCCGAGCGTCTCGCGCCCCGAGGGACCTGCCGCAACGCCCGAGGCGCCGCGCGCATTGGGCTGCGGGTTTTCGGTATCTTCGTTGGCCGCACCTTTGGGGTCGGCGAAGTCCGGGCCTTCGGTTTCGGCCTCTTCGCCGGTGGGCGCCAACGGCACGCCCACGACAATGCCGCCCGTCATGTTCGGCAAATCGCCGGGGCCGAGCGTCACGCCGCCGAGCACGCCGCCGGCGCCCGAAGTCGAGCGCGAAACCGCGTCGAAGGCCGTGAAATACTGCGCAATGCCCTGGCGCTTTTCCTGGTCGGTGGCGTTGAGCAGCCACAGCAGCAGGAAGAAGGCCATCATCGCCGTCACGAAGTCGGCATACGCAACTTTCCAGCCGCCGCCATGGGCCGCGTCGTGGCCCTTCTTGACGCGCTTGATGATGATGACTGGATGATTGCTCTCGTCGGCCATTCTTGTCCCGTTTGCGGCAGCGCACACGAATATGCGCCGATGCGGGCCGCCCGACAAGGCGGCCCCTAAGTTTCACGCTATTCGCCTAAAATTAAAGGAAATTTGTTTATGGCTCGTTAATTTATGAAATAACGAAGTCGAAACAATGTTTTACGGCCTCGGTATTAGGGCAAGCGACGGCGTTCCGGGCGGCAACTCGGCGCGATTGCGGGCAAGGCGCACATGCTGGCCGGCGGCCCAGACAGGCGCCAGATCGCGCCAATGCGGCGAGAGCGGATGGCCCGACTGGCCGGGGGCGATCACGAACAGTGCCGAATCGAGATCGGCAAGATCGTAAATGGCGCGCAAGCCCGCCCCGTGCACATGCGCGTACGGGGCAGCCGCATTCGAGAGCCGCATGCCGCCGCGGTTGATCGTGTAATAGTCGCCATGCGTGGGCAGATCCACCGCGAGCAAGGGCCCTACGATCGGCAGGCGCGCGAAGATCGGGTTCTCGAACGGGGCGCGATGGGCAGCACCCCATTGCCAGCGTTTGAGATCGCGGCCGTATTTCTGGCCGAGCTCGTCCAGCGCCACACCAAGAGCTGCTTCGGCCATCGCGGCGCAGTTGGGCGCGCAGAAGGGCGAAGCGCCGCCGAGCAGGGCGAGGGCCAGCGCGGGGCGTTCGCGCAAAGCGGCATCGGCCATCGGCCCTAAGGCTGCATCGAGGCCGCGGCGCGTGAGCTCGCGCATCCATGCCGTGAAGATCAGCGGCTCGGGCCGCAAGCGGTCCATGCGGCCGTCCCAACCGCGCAGCATCTCGAGGGCGGCGCGCGATTGGGCGTCGACCGGCGTGAGGTTCCGGGCCGCCGCCACAGCCTCGCGCGCGAAGATCGAGTGCGCGTCGGCCAGCACCGCTTCGTGATAGGCAACGTCCTGTTGCTGGCGCGACTCGAGCAACTCCACGATGCGGCGCTGCCGGTAGGCCGGGTCGAAAGCGAAGCTTACATGGTGGGGATAATCGGGGCCCACCACGCGGTCGTTGGCGTTGGACGCGAAGCCCGAGGGCGGGTCGACGATGGCGGGCATCTGGGCGAACGGCACGAAGCCGGTCCAGCCGACATTGGGGCTTGAACCCGCATAGGGCAGCAGCGAGGGCGGGCTCGCGCGCATGGGGATGGCCCCCACCGTGCGCAGGCCGATGGCCCCGGCCGTGTCGGCATAGACCATGTTCTGCACCGGCGATTGCCACAGGCGCGTGGCTTCGACCGCTTCGGCCGCATTGCGCGCGCGGTTGAGGCGCATCAGCGCTTCGGCCGTGCGGTCAAGTTCGAACAGGAAGGGTAGGGCCAGCGACAGCACTTGGCCCGCACCCGCCGTCGCCTGGGCAGCGGCATCGATGTCTGAGATCACGGCGCCGTTGCGCGTGCGGCGCACGATCAGGGTTTCGGGCTTGCCGTCTTTGACCTGCAGCAGTTCCTCGCGCGTTTCGAAGCTGCGCGGGCCCTCGGGCGTGAGATAGCGCGTGGGATCGCTCGGATCGAGCCGTTCGACGAACAGGTCGGCGGCATCCGCGTTCGTCGTCGTGAAGCCCCAGGCAACATTGCCGTTGTGGCCCAAGATGAGAGCGGGTGCACCCGGTGCGGTTGCACCGACATAGCGCACGCCGGGGGCTTCGAGCCGCACAAGGTACCAAATGCCGGGCGCACCCAAGCTCAGATGCGGATCGTTGGCGAGGATCGGCTTGCCGCTCGCGGTGCGCGATCCGGCCACGACCCATTCGTTGGAAGCCGCGCCGGTACCTTCGGCTACGGGCAAATCGGCGGCCGTCGCTTCGGCAAGGGCGGCAAGGCTCGCATCGGCGGGTGCGGCCGCCCGCGCGGGATCGGCTTGCGGCCACAATGCAGCGATCACATCGGGCGTGAGCCGGTCGCCGAGACGGGCGCGCAGCAGCGTGTCGCGCCAGCTCGCATTCAGCGAAAGCCCCATGAGCTGGCCCCACAGCAGCGCATGCCAGCCTTCCCAGCGCTCGGGCCGGTAGCCGGTATAGAGAAACTCGACCGGCCAAGCCCCGTCGCGCGTCGCCAGGGCCGCATTGATGCCGGCGGTGTAGGCATCGGTCTGGCGGCGCGCATCCGGGTCCATCGCCGCATAGATGCGGCGCGCTTCCTGCGCCAAGCCGAGTACGCGGTTGAGCCGGTCGAGCGGCAGCGCGCGCGCACCTGCGAATTCGGCAAGCCGCCCCTGGCCGATCAGGCGCGTGGTCTCAAGCTGGACGAGCCGGTCTTGCGCATGCAGAAGCCCAAGGGCGAACCACAGATCGCGCTCGTTTTGCGCGTAGACATACGGGACGCCGTACTCGTCGCGCAGGATCTCGAGGCGTGCTTCGAGCCCTTGAACGGCGAGCGTGCCCGATTTGGGCGGCAGGCCGGTGCGCAGATAAAGCACGCCGATCCCGGCCGCCGCACTGCCGAGCAGCAGCAGCGCCGTTGCCAACCGCAGGATCCAGCGCACGATGCCCATGGCGTTCAGGCGAGATTCACGATGACGGTCTTCTTCGTCGTGAAATGCTCAAGCATCGCTTCGAGCGTTGCTTCCTTTCCGAGGCCCGAGGATTTGACGCCGCCATAGCTCAAGCCCGGCTGCACAACGAGGTTCTGGTTCACCTGCACGAAGCCTGCCTGCAGGCGCCGCGCCCCATCGAGGGCCGTCTTGAGATCTTTGGTCCAGATCGTCGCGGCAAGGCCGTATTCGCTGTCGTTGGCAGCCGCGATCGCTTCGTCGAACGTTTGGAAGCGGATCACGGCCGTCACGGGGCCGAAGATCTCCTCGCGGATCACGCGCGAACTCGCAGGCAGGCCGGTGAAGATCACGGGACGCACATAGTAGCCCGGCTTCAGCTTCGCATCGGTGGGCATGGCCGAACATTCGTTCGCGGTCCCGCCGTCGGCGATGCCGATGGCGATGTAGTTTTTGACCTTCTCGAACTGGCCTTGGCTCACGATCGTGCCGATGTCGGTCATCTCGTCGAGCGGGTCGCCCATCTTCATCGCATCGACCTTGGCCTTGAGGGCGGCCACAAAGCGGTCGTGCACGCCGGCCTGCACATACATGCGGCTCGATGCAGTGCAGCTCTGGCCCATGCGCGTGAAGCGCATGCCCGCGATGGCACCCGCCACCGTGCGGTCGAGATCGCAATCGTCCATCACGATCATCGGGCTTTTGCCGCCGAGTTCGAGCGTCACCGGGATGAGCTTGTCGGCGGCGAGTTTGGACACGATCTTGCCGGTCTCGACCGAGCCCGTGAAGGTGATTTTGCCGACTTTGGGATGCGATACGAGGGGGGCGCCGCATTCGGGGCCCATGCCCGAGAGCATGTTGAAAGCACCCGGCGGCAGGACGGTGCCCATGAGTTCGCAGATGCGCAGCACGGCAAACGGCGCTTCTTCGGCACTTTTGACCACGACCGTGTTGCCCGCAACCAGGGCGGGCGCGATCTTGAGCGCCATCAGCATCATCGGCACGTTCCACGGGATGATGGCGCCGACCACGCCGATCGGCTCGCGGATCGTCATGGTCAGCATGTCCGGATTGAAGGGCACGGTCTCGCCCTTCAATTCGCTGCCGAGGCCCGCGTAGAAATGCAGCGCATCGGCGAGCACGCCCGCTTCGACGCGGCTTTCGGTGCGCAGCGCTTTGCCGGTCTCGAGTGCGATCAGGCGCGAAAGCTCTTCCTTGTGCGCATCGAGCAGGCGCGCGCAATCGCCGACAAGCTTGCCGCGCTGGCGTGCGGGCACCTTGGCCCACGCGATTTGTGCCGCCGCCGCCGACACGACCGCGCGGTCGACGTCGGCCGCGTCGCCTGCAGCGGCTTTGGCCACGAGCGCACCCGTTGCGGGGCTGCGCACATCGAACGTCGCACCGGCAGCGGCCGGTACGAGCTTGCCGTCGATGAAATGTTTGCCGGCAAGATGTGCGGCGAGGGCGGCGGGATCGAGAACGATGTCGGTCATGGTTTTTCCTTGAGCGCGGCAAGATCGGCCAGAATGGCCGCACGGTTTTGGTCGAGGGCAGGGGCAGGGGCACGCGTCTTGGGATCGGCAAAGCCCGAGATCTTGATCGGATTGCCGATCACGCTGACTTTGTGTCCGCGCGGGGTCGCGGTCTCTACGACCATATTGCGCGCCGCCGTCTGCGGATGGTCGATCGCTTTTTTGATGTCGTTGATGGGGCCAGCCGGGATACCCGCCTGGTCGAGCCGCTCGAGCCAATGGGCCGAAGGTTGTTTGGCGAGAATGGCGGAAATCTCGGCCTCGAGTGCGGCCACGTTTTCGGTGCGCAGACCGTTCGTGGCGTAGCGCGCATCTTCGGCCATTTTGGGTGCTTCGAGCACGGCCGCCATCTTGCGGAACAGGCCGTCGTTGCCGGCGGCGATGATGATCGGCTGGTCGGCGGTCTGGAAAATGCCGAACGGCGTGATCGAGGCATGGCGCCCGCCCATCGGCCCCGGCACTTTGCCCGTGTTGAGATAGCGAGCCGCCGGGTTTTCCATCAGCGCCAACTGGCAATCGAGCATGCCGATATCGACGAACGTGGCTTCGCCCGTGCGCAAGCGATGGAAGAGCGCCGCTTGCACGCCGATGGCAGCATAGAGCCCCGCACCAAGATCGCCGATCGAAACGCCGATGCGCGCAGGCGGTGCCCCCTCGTGGCCCGTCACGCTGATGATGCCGCCCAAGCCTTGCACGACCATGTCGTAGGCGGGTTTGTCCTTGTGCGGACCCGAATGGCCGAAGCCCGAAGCCGCGCAATAGATGAGCTGCGGAAAGCGCTCGTGCAATGCCGACCAGCCATAGCCGAGCCGATCCATGGTGCCGGGGCGGAAATTCTCGACGAGCACGTCGGCCTTCGCCAGCAGGTTTTCGAAGATCGTGCGGTGCTCGGAATTCTTGAGGTCGAGCCCGATGCTTTCCTTGCCACGATTCACGGCCGCGAAATACACGGACTCGCCGTCGATGAAGGGCCCGTATTGGCGGCTGTCGTCGCCGCCGCGCGGATCTTCGATCTTGATCACGCGCGCGCCGAGTTCGGCCATCAGCAAGGTGCAGTAGGGCCCTGCCAGAATGCGGGACATATCGATGATTGTGATGCCCGCAAGCGGGCCGGTTTTGGCGGCAGTCATCGGCGGTTTTGTTCCTGGCATCAAGACGGATCGGTGCACAGTCTTAGCCGATCCGCAAGCGCAGGGCCAAGCGGCTTAAACACGCGCGCGTTTGGCGGCCCAAAGTTCGTTGGCGAGCAGGGCGGCGAGAATGATGCCCCCACCCAGCAGGGTGGCGGAACTGGGTTCCTCGGCATAGACGAGCCACACCCAAAACGGCCCGAGCGTGGTTTCGAGGAGTGCGATCAGCCCCACTTGGGCCGCGCGCAAATGGCGGGTGGCCATGGTCATCAGCATGCAGCCGAGGCCGAGCTGGATCACGCCCATGGCCATCAGCACGACGATGTCGTGTGTCGAGATCGCCCAGATATCCGCAAACGGGAAGGCGAGCAAAGCCGAAAGCACGCCCGCCACCAGCACGCTCGGCACCATGTCGATGTTAGCACCCGCCTTGCGCACGACGGTGATTTGGGCTGCAAAAGCGAGCGAAACGCACAAGGCGGAAAGCGGACCGAGGATCGAGCCGAAGGAAAGCGCGTCGCCGACCATGATCGCAACGCCGGCGGCGCAGGCCGCGATCGCGATCAGCGTGCGCAACGCAAGCGCTTCGCCCAGAACGAAGCGGCCGAGCAATGCCGCCCATAAGGGCGAGGTGCTCATGAGGAACAGCGCTGTCGCAACGGTCGTCGCACTGACGGCGTAGAGAAAGAAAAAGAAGGTCGAGGCGAGGAGCGCGCCCGCGATCCATCCCGCACGCCCAAGGGCGAAAACGGCGGCGGGGGCGGCACGTCCGTAACGCCACACAAGATAGGCCGCGAGCATCGGCACCATGCCGACCGAGCGCCAAAACACCATCTGCCACGCATGGTCGGTCTCGAGTGCGCGCACGAAAAGGCCGCTGGTACTCCAAAACAGTGCGGCCGCCACCATCAGCGCCACACCTTTGGCGTTCGCACTCATGGCACGGTCTTGGCGCGCGCGGCGGCAAGCGTGTTGAAGACGAGGGCCGCGAGCAAAATGGCGCCGCCATATATCGTGCTGGAGGCCGGCACTTCGCCGACGGCAAGCCAGGTCCAAATCGGCCCCAGCACCGGCTCGAGCATCGCGATCAATGTCACCTCGACCGGCGGCAGGCGCTTGAGGGCCGAAAAGAAAAAGGCGAGCCCGACCGACAGCTGCAGCACGCCCAAAAACAGCAAAGCCAAAACGCTGCCCCAATCGACAGCCCAAACGTCGCCGAACGCATAGCCCATCGCCAAAGCGAGGGCGGCCCCGACCAATGTCGCAGGGCGCAGATCGAGGCGCGGCAAGCGGCGTACGAGCAGAACGTTGACGGTCGAGCACAATGCGACGCCCAAGGCCATCGCATTGCCGATCCATGCACCCTCGCCGATGGCGCCACCCATCACCAGTGCGAGTCCCGAAAATGCCACGCCGATCGCGATCCAGCTCGCGAGCGCCACGCGTTCGCCGAGCACGGACCAGCCGAGCAAAGCGACCAGAATGGGCGAGGTGGATTGCAGCAGCAGCACGTTGGCGACGCTCGTCGACGTCATCGCCAGCACGTGCAGCGAAAATGTGCCGGCAATCATCAGCGCCGAGACGAGCGTGATGCGTCCGCCGTCGCGCAGCGATCCCAGGATCGGCACGCGCAACATGAAGATCAGCACGAACGGGAAGAACGCCACATGCGCGGCCGCGCGCCAGAACACGATGTCCCACGGGCCCGCCTCGACCGTCCGGATGATCACGCCGCCGAAACTCCAGCACAAAGGGGCGGCAAGGGCGAAAAGATAGCCCTCGGCGCGGGACGTGAGTTTCATCGGCGAGATCGATTCCAAAACGGGGGCGGCAGCGCTGTTCTTTTAGGGACTTGCCGACGCGGTTGTCCAGTGCGGCTCGATCAAGGTAGAAACATGGCTATGACGCCGCGCGAATGCAGCATGCCCGTGCTCGGGCCTTCCGGATTTTTCAAGCTCGCCTGGACCGAGTGGGGGCCTTTGCGCGCCAAACGCACCGTGCTGTGCGTGCATGGCCTCACGCGCAATGGCCGCGATTTCGACGTGCTGGCGCGCGCCCTTGCCGAACAGGATTGCCGTGTTGTGTGCCCGGACATGCCGGGCCGCGGCGAGTCCGACTGGCTGCCCAAGGCCGACGACTACGCGTACCCCACCTACATGCAGACGATCGCCGTGCTGTTCGCGCGGCTCGACGTCGAGAAGGTGGACTGGATCGGCACGTCGATGGGCGGGCTCATCGGCATGCTGCTCGCGGCCCATCGCGGGCATTTTATCGGCCGCTTGGTGCTCAACGATGTGGGCCCGTTCATCCCGTCTGCGGCCTTGCAGCGTTTGGGGGCCTATGTCGGGCGCGATCCGCGTTTCCAGGATTTCGGTGCGGTCGAAACCTATTTGCGCAAGGTGCACGCCCCGTTCGGCCAGCTCAGCGATGCCGAATGGATGCATCTGGCATTCCACAGCGCCGAAGAGTCCGACGACGGCGATCTGCGCCTGCGCTACGACCCTGCGATCGGCAAGCCGTTCCAGGACAAGCCCGCCGACGATCTCGCTTTGTGGGCGTTTTGGGACCAGATCCGCATTCCCGTACTCGCCATTCGCGGGGCCGAGTCCGACCTGCTGCTGCGCGAAACGCTGGTGCGCATGGCCAAGCGCAAAAACTGTGCGGCCGTCGAGATCGCGGGCTGCGGCCATGCGCCCGCCTTGATGGCGCCCGACCAGATCCGCATCGTTTCGGAATTTCTGCTGCAGTAGCCGCAGCCCTCGTTTCACACGAAGCCGCCGGCGACCGCAAAAGCAGCGATTGCAAGCAGCACGGCCGACGTGCGGTTGATCGTTCGCTGGCTTGCCGCGTCGATCGCCGCTTGCGATGCCGCAAGCGCGATTCCCCAGCCGACAGCCCCCAGGAACACGCCGAGCGCAAGATTCGCCGCCGCATCCGCCCCGCCGCGATCGGCGCCTAGGGCAATGAACACGGTGACGAATACCACCAGGCAAGTCGGATTGCCGATCGCGGGCGAAAACGAAGAAGTTGCCGCCTGCAGCAGCGATCTGCCGCCTTCGGGTGGGGCAGGGGCGATCAACGGCGCGTTGTAGGCCTGCCACCCCAGCCACAGCAGCATCATCGCGCCGAACTGCCGTACCCAGTCGTTGTCGGCGATCCAGCCGGCGAGCAGGCCCGCAACCAGATAGCCGGCAAGGCCAGCATAGACGAGATCCGCGAAGGCGCTGCCGCAGCCCGCCGCAATGCCGGACGCAAAGCCGTCGCGGCGGCTGCGGCCAACAAGGGCAATCCCGCGGTCGTTGAACGGTGCGGCGAGCAGGGCGCCCAGCAGCAAGCCTTCGACAAAAAACAGCGCTGATTCTTCCATCAACGGGGGCTAGCTTTTCAGCGCTTGCGCAACGTCGATTGCCGAATAGGTCAGAATGCCGTCCGCCCCGGCGCGTTTGAAAGCCAGCAGGGTTTCGAACACGACTTTGCGGTCGAGCCAGCCGCGCTCGATCGCCCCCATCAGCATCGCGTACTCGCCGGACACTTGGTAGGCGAAGGTCGGCACTTTGAACGTGTCCTTGATGCGCCGCACGATGTCGAGATAGGGCAGGCCGGGTTTGACCATGACCATGTCGGCGCCTTCGTCGAGATCGAACGCAACTTCGCGCAGCGCTTCGTCGCTGTTGGCCGGATCCATCTGGTAGGTGCGTTTGTCGCCCTTGCCGAGGGCGGAGCCTGAGCCCACCGCATCTCGGAACGGGCCGTAATAGGCGGACGCGTATTTGGCGGCATAGCTCATGATGCGCACATGCTCGAAGCCTGCCTGGTCGAGCGCGTCGCGCAAGACGCCGATGCGGCCGTCCATCATTTCGGAGGGGGCGATCACGTCGCAGCCCGCCTGCGCCTGCACCAGGGCCTGGCGGCACAGAACGGGCAGGGTCGGATCGTTGACGACGTAGCCGTCGCGCACGAGACCGTCTTGGCCGTGCGTCGTGTAGGGATCGAGGGCCACGTCGCACACCACGCCCATTTCGGGAACGGCCTTCTTGAGGGCGCGCACGGCGCGGCACACGAGATTGTCTGGATTGCCGGATTCCTCGCCGTCTTCGCTCTTGCGCGCGGGCGGCGTATTCGGGAACAGGGCGATGGCGCGAATGCCGAGCTTGGCGGCTTTGCGCGCATCTTTCACAAGCTCGTCGATGCTGACGCGCGCAACGCCGGGCATCGAGGCCACGGCATGGCGTGCGGCTTTGCCCTCGGCCACGAAGACGGGCCAAATCAGATCGTCGCAGGTGAGTTTCGTTTCGGCCGACAATGCGCGCGACCACACGTCGCGCCGATTGCGCCGCAGCCGCGTGCGCGGATAGCGTCCCAGAAAAGCCATCGACGAATCCCCCCGTTGTCCCCTCGATCGACCGAACTTAGCGAAACGACATTGTCTTTCCAACCGTTCTGGTCGAAATTGCGGCAAAGACCGAACGGGGAGACGTGCCGCGATGGATTTCGAGCCCAGCGACGAGCAGCGCGCCATTCAAAGCCTTGCGCGCGACTTTGCCGCCGAGCAGATGGCGCCGCACGCGGCCGCTTGGGATGCCGAAAAGATGTTTCCGGTCGAAACACTGCGCGCGGCGGCGGCGTTGGGGCTTGCCGGCATCTATACGGGCGAGGAATTCGGCGGCTCGGGTCTCGGGCGCATCGAAGCGGCGTTGGTGTTCGAGGAATTGTCGACCGCGTGCGCATCGACGGCGGCGTATCTGTCGATCCACAACATGGCGTGCTGGATGGTCGACCGCTTCGGCGATACGGCCTTGCGCGCGAAATTGCTGCCCGACATGACGGCGATGGCGAAATTCGCGAGCTATTGCCTGACCGAACCCGGCTCGGGCTCGGATGCGGCGAGCTTGCGCACGCGCGCCGAACGGCGCGGCGACATCTATGTGCTGAACGGTACCAAGGCGTTCATCTCAGGTGCAGGCGCATCGGACGTCTATGTCGTGATGGCGCGTACGGGTGGGGCCGGGCCCAAGGGCATTTCGGCGATCGCGGTCGAGAAGGGCAGCAAGGGCCTCTCGTTCGGCAAGCAGGAGAACAAACTCGGCTGGAACTCGCAGCCGACCGCGATGGTGATCTTCGAGGATTGCGAAGTGCCCGTCGCCAATCGTCTGGGTGCGGAGGGCGAGGGCTTCAAGATCGCGATGCAGGGGCTCGATGGCGGTCGCGTGAATATCGCTGCCTGCTCGATTGGGGCCGCGCGCGCCTCGATGGAAGCCGCGCGCGACCATATGAAAGCGCGCCAGCAATTCGGCAAGAAGCTGGCGGAGTTCCAAGCACTGCAGTTTCGCCTGGCCGATATGGCGACGTTGCTCGACGCGGCCCGTCTGCTTGTGCACCGGGCGGCCGCAGCCCTCGACGCAAAATCGGCCGATGCGAGCTACCAGTGCGCGATGGCCAAGCGATTTGCGACAGATGCGGGTTTTGCGGTGTGCGACGAAGCGCTGCAGCTGTTCGGCGGCTACGGCTATCTCAAGGATTATCCGGTCGAGCGGCACTTGCGCGATGCACGCGTTCATCGCATCCTCGAAGGGACCAACGAAATCATGCGCGTGCTGATGGCGCGCAAATTGTTGGGCGACTAGGCCCGCGCCCGCATCCGCCGCTTGCCTGTGGCAATCGGCGGCGGTTTGACGCTAGGCTCGCCCCATGATGATCGCTGCCGCCAATCCGTGGCTTCCCGACTTTCTGCAGACGCGACGCGCCGTGCCGTGGCTCGCCGCGAACGGTGCCGTTGCGACGGCGTATTTCGTGCTGGCGACGATCGTGTCCCGTTTCTTTGCCGAATACGGGCTGTTTCCGGCCCCGATCTGGCTGCCGACCAGCGTTGCGATGGTGGCCGCGATCGCCGGCGGCTTTGGTCTTGCGGGCGGGATCTTCGTCGGCGCGTTTCTTGCGAATTTTGTTTTGTTCGACACGCCGATTCTGCCGGCCTTGGCGATCGCAACAACCAATACAGCGGGTCCTCTCGTCGCGGCGATATTGCTGCGCCGGCACCGGCCATCGGGCGGGATGTTCGCGAGCATCAAGGGCGTATCGGCCTTTCTGCTCTATGCGACTTTGCTGAGCCCGGCGATCAGCGGCTTGGGCGGCGCTTTGACGGTGTCGGCAGGCAGCGGCTTCGATCTTGCGACCGTCGGCTCGATTTGGCTCGGCTGGCTGCTGACTGACAGCGGCGGCACGCTCTTTCTGGCGGTGACCGTCATCCTGTGGCTGCGGCTCGAGCGCGAACCGGATACGAGCCGAAGCGAGACGGCCAAGAATTCGGATCGCGTCGTGTGGGCGGCGGTTGCTCTGTCGGCGGTGGCAATCTTCCAGATACAGCTCACGCCCAATTCGGTCGTGTCGTGGGCCTATCCGTTTCTGCTCGTCGTGCCGGCGGCATGGATCACGCTGCGCATGTCGCTGCGCGCCGCACAGACTTTGATTTCGCTTGTGGCGATCGTCGCGTGCGCCAGCACGGTCGCGGGGCTCGGGCCCTTCCAGACCGGGGCAGGCAATGGCTTGCAGCTCGCCTGCGTGCTCGTCGTGTCTTTGGCGATGACGGCTTTGACGATCTCTGCCCTTGCCGCCGAGCGGCGCAAGGCCGAGGCCGCGAGCCAGATCAAATCGATGTTTCTTGCGACCGCCAGCCACGAACTGCGCACGCCGCTCAACGGCATCATCGGCTATTCCTCGATGCTGGCCGAGAGCGAGCGCATCGCGCCCGAAAAGATCCGCGAATTCGCGCGTGCCATCGAGCAGAGCGGGCAGCATCTGCTGCAGCTCATCAACGAGCTGCTCGATCTCACGAAGATCGAAGCGGGCCGTTTCGATTTGCGCAACGAGAAGGTCGATCTTGCAGCGCTGATCGGCGCTGCGATCGACGCGACATTCGGCCTTGCGCGCGTGAAGAATATCGACGTCCAGGCGCCCGCACTTAGCGCGATCGTCCTGCACGGCGATCGGCGTGCCTTGATGCAGATTCTGCTGAATCTTCTGTCGAACGCGGTCAAATTCACGCCGGCGGACGGGCGCGTCGATCTTGCGGTCAATCACTTGCGGGACGGCAGCGTCGAGCTGCGCGTGCGCGACAACGGGCCCGGCATCCCGGGCGAAGCCCTCGAAACCGTGTTCGTACCTTTCGAGCGGCTGCGCGGCATCGCAGCTTCCGACGTGCCGGGCACGGGGCTTGGGCTTGCGATTTCGCGCGGGCTTGCCGAGCTGCATGGCGGCACGCTGCATCTCGAGAGCGTGTTGGGTGCCGGCACGACAGCGGTGCTGATCTTGCCGCCGACGCGGGTTGCGGCCAGCTAGAGCGGAGCGACACAAAGTGGACGAAGCGGAAATCCTGTTCGGCACGAACGGCCAGACGGCGACGGCAATCTTGAATCGCCCCAAAGCGCTCAATGCGCTCACGCTTGGCATGATCGAAGCACTCGCGCCGAAGCTGCGCGAATGGGCGGCGGCCGCGTCCGTGCGCCAGATCGTGCTCAAAGCCGCGGGCGAGCGCGCCTTTTGTGCGGGCGGCGATGTGCGCGCGGCCTACGAGGCGGGGCTTGCCGCCAAGCGCGGCGGCAAACAAAGCGCGCTTACGCGTGATTTCTTTTTCGAAGAATACCGCCTGAACCGACAGCTCGCGCGGTTCCCGAAGCCCATCGTGTCGCTGATCGACGGTATTTGCATGGGCGGCGGCGTGGGCTTGTCGGTGCATGGGCGTTATCGCGTGGCAACCGAGCGTACGCTGTTTGCGATGCCCGAAACCGCCATCGGTCTGTTCCCGGATGTCGGCGGCTCGTATTTTCTGCCGCGCTTGCCCGGTCGCATGGGCCGTTTCCTGGGGCTGACCGGCGAGCGGCTGAAGGCGGCCGATCTTCTCCACCTCGGGCTCGCCACACATTATGTGCCGAGTGCACGCTTGGCCGAGCTCGAAGCGGCCTTGGGCGACGATGCGGCCGAGCGCGTGTTGGCCGCGTTTCATGCCGATCCGGGGCCGGCTGAATTGCCCGCGCGCGAAGCCGCGATCGCGCGCTGCTTCGCACCCGACAGCATCGAAGGGATTTTGGCGGCCCTGGATGCCGAGGGGCAGGAATGGACCGCGAAGCTCGCCTTGCGCTTGCGCAAGATGAGCCCGACCAGTCTCAAAATCTCGCTGCGGCAGCTCGATCTCGGCACGGCGCTGTCGATCGAAGATGCGCTGCGCATGGAATTCCGCATGGTCCAGCGCTGCATGGCGGCCGACGATTTCTACGAAGGCATTCGCGCCGTTCTGGTCGACAAGGACCAGGCGCCCCGATGGACGCCTGCCTCGCTCGACGCGGTCGATGCGGCCGCCGTCGCGCGCTATTTCGCACCGCTCGCACTCGGCGACGAACTCACCTTCATCGACTGACAAAAAGGAGCCTCACAAGATGGCGACAGTCGCATTTATCGGTTTGGGCAATATGGGCGGGCCGATGGCGCGCAACCTCGTCAAAGCAGGGCACGTTGTGCGTGGCTTCGACGTGGCGGCGGCGAACATCGCGGCGGCCGGTGCCATTGCGTGCGCGTCGGCCGCCGATGCAGCCGCGGGTGCGGACATTGTCGTGACGATGCTGCCCGCAGGCCCGCATGTGCAGAAGGTCTATGGCGAGGTGCTGCCTGCCGCCAAAGCCGGCACGCTTTTGATCGATTGTTCGACCATCGACGTCGATACGGCGCGCCGCGTGGCGGCCGATGCGGCCGCGCGCGGGCTCGAGATGCTCGACGCGCCCGTCTCCGGCGGAACGACCGGGGCGGAGGCGGGGACATTGACCTTCATGGTCGGCGGCAGCGAAGGCGGTTTCGCGCGTGCCCAGCCCTATCTTGCCCAGATGGGCAAAACGATCGTGCATGCCGGCGGGCCTGGCAACGGCCAAGCCGCCAAAATCTGCAACAATATGATTCTCGGCATTTCGATGATCGCGGTCGCCGAAGGTTTCAGCCTTGCCGCCAAGCTCGGGCTCGATGCGCAGAAGCTGTTCGACATCAGTTCGAAATCCTCGGGCCAATGCTGGTCGATGACGACCTATTGCCCGGTGCCGGGCCCGGTGCCGACCTCGCCTGCCAATCGCGACTACAAGCCCGGCTTCACGGCCGACATGATGTTGAAGGATCTGAAGCTTGCGCAAAATGCAGCGCAAACTGTCGGCCAAGCGACGCCGATGGGGGCTGCAGCCCAGTCTTTGTATGCTTTGATGGCTTCGGCGGGCCTTGGCGCAAAAGATTTTTCGGGCATTATCAATATGTTGCAAGGTAAGTCATGACTTATCGGGCGCTTCCCCGTATTTTGGTTAAAATACATGTGAGTTTTTGGGGTCATGAGCATGTCGCTGAAAAAGGACTATCTGGATTCGGTTTCGCTGGTTGAGCGTTTGCATCGCCAGTTTCTCGAGGTCGTGAAACTCGAGCTTGACCGCATGGGCATTCGCGACATCAACAACGTCCAGGCGCTGATCCTCTACAATATCGGCCCCGACGAGCTCACCGTGGGCGAACTCACGCAGCGCGGCTACTATCTGGGTTCGAACGTTTCTTACAATCTCAAGAAACTCATCGACAACGAGTACATCTCGCAGGCGCGCAGCCCGCACGACCGCCGCTCGGTGCGCGTGAAGCTGACCGAGACCGGCATCAAGCTGCACGGGCTGCTCGACAAGGTGTTCGAGCGCCATGCCGACGAGCTCACGCGCTCGACGCTCAATCCCCAGGATCTGACGCAGCTCGAGAACACGCTGCGCCGCATGGAACAGTTCTGGATTGCGGCGATCGGGCAGGGCGGGTTCGCCCCGCAGGTCACGTCTGCGGCCGAGTAAAGCCGCTAGAGCAGCAGTTTCACGATCGCCGGCACCAGCAGGGACGTGGCGAGGGCACTCAAGCCCATGCCCACGCCCGCAAACGCACCCGCGACTTCATTGACCTGAAACGCGCGCGCCGTCCCAATGCCGTGTGCAGCGATGCCCACGCTAAGTCCCCGCGCGCGCCAATCTTTGATGCCGGCGGCGTTGAGCAGTAAGGTTGCGAAGGTCGCGCCGATGATACCGGTCAAGATCACGAGGGCCGCCGTGAGAGAGGGCAGGCCGCCGATCTGCTCGGAAATGCCCATCGCAACCGGCGTCGTCGCCGATTTCGGCGCAAGGCTCAACAGCGTCTGGCGCGAAGCACCCAGCAGCCACGCTGTGCCGATCCCCGTCACGATCGCGACAAGCGAGCCCACGACGATCGCCGCACCGATCGCAAAGGCCGTGCGGCGGATCGTCTGGAAGTTTCGGTAAAGCGGCACGGCAAGTGCGACCGTCGCGGGCCCAAGCAGGAAATGCACGAACTGGGCGCCCTCGAAATAGCGCTGGTACGACGTGTCTGAAATCCAGAGAAGGACGGCCAGCAGCGCGATCGCAATCAGCACCGGATTGGCAAGCGGATTGCGGTTGGCGCGCAAGAATACGGCATATCCGATCTGGTAGGCGAGCAGGGTGGCCGTCAGCCCCACGAGCGGGGTCGCCGCAAGATAAACCCAGGCTTGGAACAGCTGATCGCTCATTTCGACGAGCCGCCATCGGTTGGCGCAAGCCAACGCATCGTTGCGGCGGCAGCGAGGATTGCGGCCAACGTCGAGACGAACAGGGCCGCCAGAATGGCGGGCCACTCGGCCGCAATGATGTCGAGATGCAGCACGACGCCGACACCGGCAGGCACGAACAGCAACGACAGATGTTCGAGCAGGCCGCCCGCGACTTTGCCCGTGTCGGCATCCACGCCGCCTTTGTAGGCGAGCCAGCCGAGCATCAAGACCATACCGATCACAGGCCCCGGCAATGGCAAACTCGCGGCGCGTGCCGCGATTTCGCCGGCCAACTGGCAGAGCAGCAGAAGCGTCAGAACGCGCAACATCGCGTCCACTATGGCGGATCGCTCAGTTCGCCGCCAGCCTTGCCGCTGCCGGTATCGACGGCAATTCGACCTTCGAAAAGTCGAGCGCCACGCGGGTACCTTCGCCGGGCTCGCTTGCGATGCGGAAGCCGACATTGTTGAGGTCGCACAGGGCGGTCACGAGCGGCAGGCCGAGCCCTGTGCCGTCGTGGTCGCGCGCGAGCGAGCTTGCGACCTGGCCGAACGGCTTCAGCGCCAGTTCGATTTCGTCTTGCGTCATGCCGATCCCGGTATCCGCGACTTCGATGACCGGGCCGCATTGCGCATCGCTGCGCAGACGCACCGCGACGCTTCCGCCCGTGCGTGTGAACTTGACTGCATTCGACAGGAGATTGAGCACGATCTGGCGCAGATGGCGCGGATCGACCTCGACCGTTGCGGCGGGCTCGTCGATCTCGACGACAAGCGTGAGCTGCGCGCGCCTTGCCGCTTCGCGGACCATGCGCAGGGCCGACTCCACGGCGCCAGCAAGATCGGTCGCCTGGCGCTCGGCGCGCATCTCGCCCGCTTCGAGCTTGGCCATGTCGAGCAGGTCGTTGATCAGCGACAGAAGATGCTTGCCGCTCCCATGGATGTCGTCGGCATAGTCGCGGTAGCGCCGGTCGATCGGCCCCATGATGGCGCCCGACATGATCTCGGCAAAGCCGATGATGGCGTTGAGCGGCGTGCGCAGCTCGTGGCTGAGATTGGCGAAGAAACGCGATTTGAGCCGCGAAGCGGATTCGGAGGCTTCGAGCGCCTCCGCCAAGCGCCGATTGACTGCGGCCGCCTCCGACAGGCTCGCGCGCAGCAAGCCCAACGCAGCTCCCATGCCGACATAGCGCCCGTCCGCCACGACGATGAAACCGCGCGTGAGGGCGGACGGCCGGTCGTCGGCGATCAGATGCTGCAGCGCCACGATGTCGATGTTGCGATCCACGACCAGCGGATCGCGATCCATGATAACCGTCGCGGGCTTGTTCGCGAATAGGGCCCGCCCGTAGCTGTGCGCAAGTTGGCGCAAGAAATGGTAGCGGTCGATGAGGCCCAGTGGGCGCCCGTCCGCGCAGATTGGGACTGCGAGCAGATCGGGATCGGACACGAACCGATCGTAGACGGCAGCGCACGGCGTGCTTGGCGCCACCGGTTCAATCGCCAAGACGTGGCGGTCGATGCCGACAGGCTCCAGCCTTTCAGCTGCCGCTTCGTGCTGCGCGAACGATGGGGGAGACAACGCATTCATATAGGATGCATCGTAGCCCCTCATCGTGAAGTTTGGATGACAGCGTTAGGGTCCGAACGCCTGAATTCCCGTCTGCGCGCGACCCAAGATCAGCGCATGGATGTCGTGCGTACCTTCATACGTGTTCACGGTTTCGAGATTGAGCATGTGCCGGATCACGCCGTACTCGTCCATGATGCCGTTGCCGCCGTGCATGTCGCGCGCCATACGCGCAATGTCGAGCGCTTTGCCGCAGCTGTTGCGCTTGATGATGCTGATGGTCTCGGGCGCCAAGCGCCCTTCGTCCATCAGGCGCCCGGCGCGCAGGCAGGCGAGCAGGCCGATCGAAATTTCGGTCTGCATGTCGGCGAGTTTCTTTTGGATGAGCTGGTTGGCCGCGATGGGGCGGCCGAACATCTTGCGCTCGAGCGTATAGCGCAACGCGGCATGCCAGCAGAATTCGGCCGCACCGAGAGCGCCCCATGCAATGCCGTAGCGCGCGCGGTTGAGGCAGCCGAACGGGCCTTTGAGACCTTTGACATTCGGCAGCAGCGCGTCTTCGGGCACATGCACGTCGTCCATAACGATTTCGCCCGTGATCGAGGCGCGCAAGCTGAACTTGCCTTCGATCTTCGGGGCGGACAGGCCCTTCATGCCTTTTTCGAGCACGAAGCCGCGGATCTCACCGGCATCGTCCTTGGCCCACACGACGAACACGTCGGCGATCGGCGAATTCGAGATCCACATTTTGCTGCCCGACAGCACGTAGCCGTCGGCCACTTTGCGCGCGCGCGTGAGCATGCCGCCGGGATCCGAGCCGTGGTCGGGCTCGGTCAAGCCGAAGCAGCCGACCCATTCGCCGGTCGCAAGCTTGGGCAGGTATTTCTGGCGCTGGGCCTCGGTGCCGTAAGCGTGGATCGGATACATCACGAGCGAGGACTGCACGCTCATCATCGAACGATAGCCGCTGTCAACGCGCTCGACTTCGCGCGCGATGATGCCGTAGGCCACGTACGAGGTGCCCGCACAGCCATAGCCCTCGATTGTGGAACCCAGAAAGCCGAGGGCGCCCATTTCGTTGAAGATCGACCGGTCGGTCGTTTCTTCGCGAAACGCGTGCTGCACGCGCGGCGCAAGCTTCTCCTGGCAATAATCGCGCGCGGCGTCGCGGATCATGCGCTCTTCTTCGGTGAGATCGGCGTCCATCAGGAACGGATCTTCCCACTGGAAGGCGGCTTTTTTCGTCGGAGCGGGGGCGGTGTCGGGCATGGCGAAATCCTCGAGGGCAGCTTCTTCGGAAGGGATTATAGAGCGCGCGCGGCGGCTGGCCACCTAATCCGGCAGAACGGCGGTCGCTTCGATCTCGACGCGCGCGCGCGGCTCGAGCAGCGATTTGACTTCGACCAGCGTCATCGCCGGAAAATTGCGACCCAGAACGTCGCGATAGGCACCGCCGACGGCGGCAAGATTTGCGAGATATTCGTGTTTGTCGACGACGTACCAGGTGAGGCGCACAAGATGGGCGGGCGATGCCCCGGCGGCGGTCAAAAGGGCCGCGATGTTGGCGAGTGCCTGGCGCGCCTGGTCGACGAAGGCGTCGCTTTCGAAGGTCGAGTTGGCGGGGTTCCAGCCGATTTGGCCTGCGATGAAAATCTGGCGCCCGCTCGCGACGATCGCGTTGGCATAGCCTTTGGGCTTGTCCCAGCCGGGCGGTAGGATCGCGTGGTGCGGGGCTTGGGTCATGGGGCGGCTCCGGGTTTGGGCGGCGGCGTCCAGCCTGCGGCGGCGAGCTGGTAGGCGGCAAAGCGACGGCGCAGATCGTCGGGAATCGGCGTCGACTTGCCGCTGTCGAGGTCCATATACACCGTCACGATGCGCAACTGCAGCCGCAAGCGCTCGGCGTCGTGCCCGAAGATCGAAAACGCGATCGAGCTTTGCCCGACGCGGTCCAGCAGCAGCGTCATCGCCAGCGTTTCGCCCATGCGCGACGGCGCGAAGAAATCGCACGCCGCGTGCACGATAGGGGTGGCCCGGCGCTCGGCGAAGATCAGCTTTGCGTAGTCCACGCCGAGGCGTTTGGTGTAGAAATCTTCGACGACGCCGTTGGCGAAGTCGAAATAGTTCGGGAAATAGACGATGCCCGCCGGATCGGTATGGCTGAAGCGGATCTGCTGCGCGATGCTGAAAACGTCGGCTGACATGAAATTAGTTTAGACCTAAAATATCTTCCTCGCAACCAACCGCACGCCGCAACCAACCGAACGAATGGGCCATGCCGCGCGAAACGCTGTTCGAATTTCACCAGATCGGCGCCTTTACCAAGGCAACGGCGATCGATGCCGAAACCGGCCTCGAAGTGTCGATCGTTGGCCCCTCCAATTCGAGCGAATTGGTGCTGCGCAACAATGCCTTGCGCAAGCTTGCCGCCGCCTTGAAGCGGCACGGCATCGACGTCGCGGCAAATCGCTGAAAAGCGCAGAAATCGCAATCGCTTGGGGCCAATTGTCGAGCCGCAACGAGATATGGTAGGGTCCGGCCCGTCATGTCCGAACCCATCGCCCTTGCCGCCGATCACGGCGGCGTCGAGCTCAAGACAATGCTGGCCAAACGCTTGGCCGAGCTTGGCTATCGCGTCGTCGATTTGGGCACGCACACGGCCGACAGCGTCGACTATCCCGACTATGCCGACCGTCTGGCGGCGTGCGTTGCGGCCGGCGAAGCCGCGCGCGGCGTGCTCATCTGCGGCTCGGGCATCGGCATTTCAATCGCCGCCAACCGCCATCGCCATCTGCGCGCAGCGCTCTGCCACGACGAGACGTCGGCACGCCTGTGCCGCCAGCACAACGATGCCAACGTGCTGGTGCTGGGTGCCCGCCTCATCGGGCCGGAAACCGCGCGCGCGTGCCTCGATGTTTTTCTGACCACGCCATTCGACGGTGGGCGCCACGTGGCGCGCGTCGTCAAACTCAGCTGATTGCTTATTCAACGAAGGAAACTCTGCCGATGTCGCCTGCCGAACCCGCCCGCCCGTTCGACGCCGATTTTGCCCAGCGCTTTTTCGGCACGAGCTTGGCCGATTCCGATCCCGACATTCGCGCGTCGATCGACCGCGAACTCGGGCGCCAGCAGAACGAGATTGAACTGATCGCGTCCGAAAACATCGTGAGCCGCGCCGTGCTCGAAGCGCAAGGCTCGGTGCTCACGAACAAATACGCCGAGGGTTATCCGGGGCGGCGCTATTACGGCGGCTGCGCGTTCGTCGACGAGGCCGAAACACTCGCCATTTCGCGTGCCAAACAGCTGTTCGGCTGCAACTACGCCAATGTGCAGCCGCATTCGGGCGCGCAGGCGAACCAGGCCGTTTTCTTCGCGTTGCTGCAGCCGGGCGACACCTACATGGGCATGTCGCTCGCCGAAGGCGGGCATTTGACGCACGGCGCCCCGGCCAACCAGTCCGGCAAATGGTTCAAGCCGATTTCCTACGGCGTGCGCGCGGACAACCAGCTCATCGACTACGACGCGATGGAAGCCAAAGCGCTTGCCGAGAAGCCGAAGCTCATCATCGCGGGCGGATCGGCCTATTCGCGCCAGATCGATTTCGCGCGCTTCCGCGCCGTTGCCGACAAGATCGGCGCCGTGCTGATGGTCGACATGGCGCATTATGCGGGCCTTGTGGCGGGCGGGGCGTATCCGAATCCGCTGCCGCATGCGCACGTGGTGACGACGACCACGCACAAGACACTGCGCGGGCCGCGCGGCGGCATGATCCTGTCGATGGACGAAGATCTCGGCAAACGCTTCAACTCGGCCGTCTTTCCGGGCCTGCAGGGTGGGCCGCTCATGCATGTGATCGCGGCCAAGGCGGTTGCGTTCGGCGAAGCGCTGCGGCCCGAGTTCAAGGCCTATGCCGCCCGCGTGGTCGAAAATGCGCGCGCCCTTGCGGCACGCCTCGTCGAGCACGGGTTAGCGATCGTCTCGGGCGGGACGGACAGCCATCTGATGCTCGTCGATCTGCGGCCCAAGAACCTGACCGGCACTGTCGCCGAAAAGAGCCTCGAACGCGCGGGCCTCACCTGCAACAAAAACGGCATACCGTTCGATCCGCAAAAGCCGATGGTCACGTCGGGCATCCGGCTCGGCACGCCCGCAGGGACTACGCGCGGCTTCGGCCCGGCCGAGTTCCGCACGATCGCCGACCTAATCGCTGAAACGCTGAACGGCCTTGCCCACTCCAACACGGGCGAGAATGCGGCCGTCGAAGCGGCCGTGCATGCCAAGGTGAAGGCGCTCACCGCGCGCTTCCCGATCTATCGCGGCTTCTAGGCCTGACAAGAAGAAGGGAAAATCCCGCCCATGCGCTGTCCGTTTTGCGGCCACGAAGACACCCAGGTCAAAGATTCGCGTCCGACCGAAGACGGTTCGGCGATCCGGCGGCGGCGCTTCTGCCCGTCTTGCGGTTCGCGTTTCACCACGTTCGAGCGCGTGCAGCTGCGCGAGCTCACCATCGTCAAGAAAAACGGCGCGAAGGAAACCTTCGAGCGCGAGAAGATCCTGCGCTCGCTGACGCATGCGGTGCGCAAGCGCCCGGTCGAGCCCGATCGCGTCGAGCGCATCGTCTCGGGCATCCAGCGCCGTCTCGAGAGTTTGGGCGAAAGCGAAATTCCGTCGACCGTAGTCGGCGAGATGGTGATGGACGCGCTGCGCACGCTCGACCATGTCGCCTATATCCGCTTTGCGTCGGTCTACAAAAACTTCCGCGAAGCGAAGGATTTCGAAGATTTTGTCGGCAAGCTCGGCGACAACGACGAGTGAAGCCGATTTGGGCTTCATGGACGCGGCGCTGTCTTTGGCGCGCCGCGGCCTGGGGCAGACTTGGCCCAATCCCGCCGTCGGCTGCGTAATCGTCAAAGGCGGCCATGTCGTCGGGCGCGGCTGGACGCAAGCGGGCGGCCGCCCGCATGCCGAAACGCAAGCGCTGGCGCGCGCCGGTGCTGCTGCTGAGGGTGCAACCGCCTACGTGACCCTCGAGCCGTGCAGCCATCACGGCCAGACGCCGCCTTGCGCCGATGCGCTGATCGGAGCAGGCATTGTGCGCGTCGTGGCGGCAATGGGCGATCCCGATCCGCGCGTATCGGGGCGCGGGTTCGAGCGTCTGCGCCAAGCCGGCATTGCCGTCGTCGAAAATGTGCGGCGTGGCGAGGCCGAGGCGGTCGCGGCGGGTTTTCTGCTGCGCATCGCGGCGGGCCGGCCGTTGGTCACGCTGAAGCTTGCGACCTCACTCGACGGGCGTATCGCCACGCGCACCGGCGAAAGCCGTTGGATTACGGGGCCGGCCGCGCGTGCGCGTGCACATGCACTTCGCCTGTCGCACGATGTGATCCTGGTGGGCTCGGGCACGGTCGCGGCCGACGATCCGATGCTCGACGTGCGCCTGCCGGGCACGCAAAACGCCATTCGCGTGCGCGCGGTCGTGGATGGGCATTTGCGCTTGCCGCTGACGGCCAAGCTGGTGGCGACGGCGCGCGCGCGCCCGACCTGGGTTTTCGCGCGATCCGATGCCGACCGCGCGCGTGCAGCCGCCCTCGATGCCGCCGGCGTGGAAGTCTTTCGCCTCGCGGCGGCGGCCGACGGGCATCTGGTTCCCGCCGACGTGCTGAAAGGTTTGGCCGCCCGCGGCATCACGCGTGTGCTGCTCGAGGGGGGCGGGCGGCTTGCGGCAGCGTTTTTGCGCGCGAATCTCGTCGATCGCGTGGTGCGGTTCGGGGCCGGCAGCGTGATCGGCGGCGACGGAATTGCGGCCGTAGCGGCTTTTGGGCTCGAAAAACTCGGCGAGGCGCCGCGTTTCGTGCGTACGGCGCTCGAGCCCTGCGACGAGGATGTGCTGGAAACTTGGGGCCGGGCGCCTTAAGTTCCCCGCCATGTTTACCGGCATCATCGTCGATCGCGGGCGCGTGCGCGCCCTTGAACCTGCAAAAGCGTCCAGCGACACGCGGCTTGAAATCGCGACGGCACTCGATACCGAGCGCTTCGCGATCGGGGCCTCGATCGCGTGTTCGGGCTGCTGCCTCACCGCAATCGCCAAAGGACCCGGCTGGTTTGCGGTCGAAGCCTCAGGCGAGACCTTGTCCAAAACCACGCTCGGCGGCTGGCGAGTAGGCACGGAAATCAATCTCGAGGGCAGCTTGCGCGTCGGCGACGAACTCGGCGGGCACATCGTGTCGGGCCATGTCGACTGCACGGCCGTGCTCAGCTCGGTTGCACCCGAGCAGGGCTCGTGGCGGCTGGTTTTTGCGGTCCCAGCCGCCTTTGCGCGCTATATGGCGCCCAAAGGCTCCGTTGCGATCGATGGCGTTTCGCTCACGGTCAACGAAGTGCGCGATTTGGCCGACGGTGCTGCCGAATTCGGCGTCAACATCATCCCGCATACCTGGCATGCGACGACCCTGGGCACGCTCCAGCCCGGCATGCGGGTGAACATGGAAGTCGATGCGCTGGCGCGCTATGTTGCGCGTATTCTCGCCAAAGCCTGACCCGGCGCCAGACGCGGCCTTAGACAACGAAAGCGGACAAGCCCCCGTGCCCTTCAAGCCATCCCAGCGCCAAGCCGAGATTCTGTCGACCGGACAGACGGAAGTCGCGTTCCTGTCGTCGATCGAGGAAATCGTCGAGGATGCGCGCAATGGCCGCATGTTCATCCTCGTCGACGACGAGAACCGCGAGAACGAGGGCGATCTCGTGATCCCGGCCCAGTTCGCCACGCCTGAGGCCATCAATTTCATGGCCAAGCACGGGCGCGGCCTCATTTGTCTCTCGATGACGCGCGCGCGCTGCGAAACGCTGGGTTTGCGGCTCATGAGTGCGGACAACGCCTCGCGCCACCAGACCGCGTTCACCGTTTCGATCGAAGCGCGCGACGGCATTTCGACCGGCATTTCGGCGCACGACCGCGCACGCACGGTGCAGGTCGCGATCGACCCCGCCAAGGACCAGCGCGACATCGTGAGCCCCGGCCACATCTTTCCGCTCGTGGCGCGCGACGGCGGCACGCTCGTGCGCGCGGGCCACACGGAAGCCGCCGTCGACATCGCGCGCATGGCGGGCCTCATCCCGGCGGGCGTGATCTGCGAGATCATGAACGACGACGGCACGATGGCGCGGCTGCCCGATCTCGTGAAATTCGCGCAGTATCACGGGCTCAAGGTCGCCACGATCGCCGACCTCATCGCGTTCCGCCGCAAGAACGACCGCATCGTCGACCGCGTGCACGAAAGCACGTTCGAAAGCGAGCATGGCGGCACGTGGCGCATGCTCGTCTACGTGAACCGCGCGGCCTATGCCGAACACATTGCCCTCGTGAAGGGCGACATTTCGACGTCCGATCCCGTCCTTGTGCGCATGCATGCGCTGAGCGTGCTCGACGACGTGCTCGGCGACCAGACGCTGCAGCGTGCGGGCACGCTGCAGGCCTCGATGCGCACGATTGCGGCCGCCGGCCGCGGTGCGCTTGTGCTGCTGCGCGAGCCGCGCGCCACGAGCCTCTCCGATCGCGTGCGCGCGCGCTTTGGTGCGGAGAAGGCCAGCGAGAGCAAATCGGGCGACGCCAAGTCGCCGGAAGGTGGGCCTGAGCTGCGCGACTACGGCGTGGGTGCGCAGATCCTGCTCGATCTCGGCGTCAAAGACATGGTCCTGCTGTCCAACGCGCGCCGCGCCGTGGTCGGTCTCGAGGGCTACGGTCTCAACATTGTGGGGCACAAGAGCATCGATGTTCGCGTCCGCTGATTTCACCTCGCCGACGGCGGCCGATTTTGCGGGGCAGCGCCCGCGCGTGCTGATCGTCGAAGCGCGTTTCTACGCCGATCTGGCCGACGAGCTTGCCAAGGGAGCCGAAGCCGCGATCGCGTCCGTGGGCGGCATTGCCGAACGCGTCGCGGTACCCGGCGCTTTCGAACTGCCGGGAGCGATCGCGATGGCCGACATGGCCGGTGCGGGTTACGACGGCTATGTGGCGTTGGGGGCCGTGATCCGCGGCGAGACCACGCATTACGACTATGTGTGCGGCGAGAGTGCGCGTGGGCTGCAGGACCTCGCCGTGCGGCGCGGCCTTGCGATCGGCTACGGCATTCTCACGGTCGAAAACATGGAACAAGCTTGGGCACGCGCACGACGCACCGAAGGCGACAAGGGCCATGGGGCGGCCGTTGCCGCCCTTGCCATGATTGCCTTCAAGCGCCGTCTGGCGTCGACGCCATGAGCGCCGCCGGTCGCGAGCATGCACGCAGCAAGAACGGCCGCACCACGTCGCGTCTGGCGGCCGTGCAAGCGCTCTATCAGATCGAATTCGCGGGCGAAGATCCGCACGGCGTGGTCGAGCAGTTCCGCCGCTATCGCCTGAAGCCCGGTTTCGGCGGCCCCGATTGGCCCGATGCTGAGCCGCAATTTTTCGTCGATCTCGTCGAGGGCACGTGGTCGCGCAAGCCCGAGATCGACGGGCTGATCTCGCCGGCCCTGGCGCAAGGATGGACGCTCGCGCGCATCGATCCCGTCTTGCGCGCGATCCTGCGCGCCGGGACTTACGAGCTGCTTGCGCGCGGCGACGTGCCTGCGCGTGCCGCGATCGACGCCTATGTCGATCTGTCGCTCGAATTCGACGCCGGGCGAGAAGTTGGCTTCATCAACAGCGTGCTCGACCGCATCGCCAAAGGGTGCCGGGCACCGGAGATGGCGGAGCGCCGCTAACCATGGCGCGCCGCACCGCCAAATCCGGCGAGTTTGCGACTATCGCCAAACTGTTCCGGCCGCTAGCACGCGGCGACAAAGCCGCCCTTGCGCTCGGCGACGATGCGGCCTGCATCCGCCCGAGGCCCGGCCACGATCTGGTCGTGACGGCCGATGCGCTCGTGGCGGGCGTTCATTTTTTTGCGGACGATCCGCTTGTCGACATCGCGCGCAAGGCGCTGCGCGTCAATCTCTCCGACCTGGCCGCCAAGGGCGCCAAGCCCATCGGCTATTTCTTGGCACTCGCGCGGCCGAAGGATATTGACGATCGCGCCCTTGCCGCCTTTGCGAGCGGTCTTGCGCGCGACGGCGAATATTTCGACATCCCGCTGCTGGGCGGCGACACCACCTCCACGCCGGGGCCGCTCACGATTGCGATTACGGCTTTGGGCGAGATCGGGCAGGGCAGGATGCTGCGCCGCGATGGCGCACGTTCCGGCGACGATCTTTGGCTTTCGGGCACGCTTGGCGACGGCGCATTGGGGCTTCTGGTTGCCAAGGGCGCTCTGGCACCCGGCAAGGCGCTGCTCGCACGCTATCGATTGCCACAGCCGCGCCTGGCGCTGGGACGAAAGCTCGTCGGCCTTGCGCATGCCGCGATGGACGTGTCGGACGGGCTTGGTGCGGATCTTGGGCATATGTGCGCGCGCTCCGGCCTCGGGGCGACTGTGGCGCTTGCGCAGCTGCCGCTGTCGCGTAGCGCTGCCAAGGCGCTCGCCGCCGATCCAAGCCTGCTCGAGGCGGTCGTGGCGGGCGGGGACGACTACGAATTGCTGTTCGCAGCACCGCCGTCGGCACGTGCGGCGATCGCACGCGCGGCCATTGCCGCCAAGACCCCAGCGACGCGCATCGGCCATTTCGCCAAGGGCGCACCGCAAGTTCGCTTCGTCGATGCGGCCGCCCGGAGGCAGCGCTTCGCGCGCGCGGGCTTTACCCATTTCTAGTCCTGCGCCATAGTCCAAAAATCGTGAAAAAAAGACGCTCCTTCCTTTTTTTAGCCGCTGCAGCTTTTTTGGCGCGGCCGGCGCTTGCTCAGACCCCAGCACCCGGTGCTGGCGACGATCCAGGGGCGGAGATTTTTCTGCCGCGCATGCTGGTGCCCGCGATCCAGAACAACCAGGTCAAGCGCCACTACGCGCTGCTGATCAAGCTGCGGCTTTTCAAACGCGCCGACGTTGACAAGGTGCGCGCCTCGATGGACCGGCTGCAGAACGCCTTTGTCTACGACCTCAACGACATTGCCGCGCAAGGCGACAATTTCGACCGCGAGCGCGCCAAGCGGCGTCTGACGGCTTCGGCCGTGCGCATTCTCGGCAGCGATGACATCCTCGAAGAGATCGTCTTCGAGCGCGTGCTCGAACGGCGGATCGGAAACTGAAAGACGCCTCTCGCCAATGACCCAAGCTATCGAATTCGACGCCACGTCCCGGCGTCGCACCCTCATCCTTTCCGTCTCGCAAGCGCTGCTGATGATCGGCACCTCGACGATGATCGCCGAGGCGGCCCTCGTCGGCCACATGCTCGCCGAAAACAAGTCGCTTGCGACCGTGCCCGTGGCACTCATGCAGCTCGTCGTGATGCTGGCCACGTTTCCGATGTCGTTTCTGATGAAGCGCTACGGCAGGCGGGCAGGCTTCACGTTGGGTGCTGCCTGCGGCATCGCGGGTCAAGCGCTCTGCGTTTATGCGATTTTCAGCGGCTCGTTCCTGCTGTTCTGCATCGGATCGGCGATCAACGGCGTCTACAATTCGGCCGGGCAGTTCTACCGCTTTGCCGCCGCCGACGGGGTCGGGCCCGCCTTGCGGCCCAAAGCGATCAGCTACGTGCTGGCGGGCGGAGTGGCTGCAGCTGTGATCGGGCCTGAAATCGCGCGCCTCACGCACGACATGTTCGAGCCGGTCGCGTTCGGCGGTTCGTTTGCGGCCCTTGCGCTGCTGGCGTGCGTGGCGTTGCTGGTCGTGCAGCTGATCGACATTCCTGTCCCCACCGGCGAGGAGCGCTCAGGCACGGCGCGCCCGTTGCTCGAACTGCTGGCCCAGCCCAAAGCCGCCGTTGCAGTTTTTGCGGGTGCGGTCGGCTATGCGGTCATGTCGTTGGTGATGAACGCGACACCGCTGGCGATGATCGCCTGCGGCATGGTCTTCGGCGATGCCGCGCGCACGATCCAGGCGCATGTGCTGGCGATGTTCGTGCCGTCGTTTTTCACGGGCTCGATCATCGGGCGCTTCGGCGTCGTGCGCGTGATGGCGGCCGGGGCGGTGCTGCTGCTCGGCTCGGCCGCGATCGTGCTGGCGGGCATCGAATTCTGGAATTTCTATGCGGGCCTGATCCTGCTCGGGCTCGGCTGGAACTTTCTCTATATCGGTGCGACGTCGCTGCTGACCGAAACCTACAAGCCGGCCGAAAAAGCGAAAATGCAGGCCGCCAACGATACGCTCGTTTTCGGCTCGGTCGCTTTGGCCGCCGGCCTTTCGGGCTGGATGCACAACACGGTCGGGTGGGACGCCATCAATATCGGCGCCGTACCGCTGATTGGGTTAGCGCTGGCGGCGTTGCTATGGCTCGCCTTGCGCAACCGGCGCTCGGCTGCGATTTAACCGCCGACGACGGGAATGCCGATCAGGAGCGGGTGGAGGACGAAGGCAAAGACCCCGTAGGCGGCAAGCCCGCCGACGATGGCGACGAGATCGCCGCGTCCGAATTTCATCGCCGAAAAATCGGGCGCACCCTCGACAGCCTCGCGCCGTTTGAGCGAGATCCGCGCAAACACGGCCCACGCAAGAAAGCCGCCGAACAGCAGCATCGAGCCTAAATCGCCGTTGGCGAGCAAATGCGCGAGCGCCCAGAATTTGACGGCTGCCAGCATCGGGTGGCGAACCGCGCGTTTGATGAGTCCCGGCGCATATGCGGCCGCCAGCAGCACGAACACCGGCAGCATCAGCAGCAGCGACATATGCGCAAGTGCGCGCGGCGGCGTCCACACATCGACGTAGCCGGCTGCGCGATAGTCGCCGTAGCCTTTGACGAGCAGCGCAAACCCCGCGAGCGACAGCACCGTGTAGCCGATCTTGTAGCCGTTTTCGCCAAAACGCTCGCGCAAGCTGGCGCGGACTTCGCGCTGCGTCGTGACCAAGTGGGTTCCCAAGAACAGCAGCAGGCCAAAGATCAGCAACAACATCGACGGATACTCGCATTTGCGGGTTGGGGGAGCGGGATTAGGCGCGAAACGTCGCTATTTCGCAAGTTCTTGCGTGCGCACATACCATCTGGCATGTTCGCGAACCCGAAGTTTTGCGGTATCCGCGAGTCTTCGTGCAATCAATTGAACCACAATAAGAAATAGGGGGCTTACCATCATGTCCGGTGCGTTTTGGCTGATTATTGCCTGCGGTATCCTGGCGATCCTTTACGGGATCGTCGCGTATCGCCAGGTCGTTGCCGCACCTCAAGGCAACGAAACGATGCGCAACATTGCAGCGGCGATCGCGGAAGGGGCGGCCGCCTATCTCAACCGCCAGTACCGTACGATCGCGATCGTAGGGGCTGTCGTTACGCTGATCTTGGTTTTCACCTTGGGCATCCATGTGGCCCTCGGCTTTGTCGTCGGAGCCGTGCTCTCTGGGGCAGCGGGTTATGTCGGCATGAACGTGTCGGTGCGTGCCAACGTGCGTACGGCGGAAGCCGCGCGCGGCGGCTTGCAGCCGGCTCTCGACATCGCGTTCAAGGCGGGTGCGATCACCGGCCTGTTGGTCGTCGGCTTGGGCCTGCTCGGTGTTGCCGGCTATTTCGGCGTGCTCAGCAACTGGAAGGGTGCGACGTCGCGCGCCACCATTGAAGCGCTCGTCGCCTTGTCGTTCGGTGCTTCGCTGATTTCGATCTTCGCGCGCCTGGGCGGCGGCATCTTCACGAAGGGTGCGGACGTGGGTGCCGACCTCGTGGGCAAGGTCGAGGCGGGCATTCCCGAAGACGATCCGCGCAACCCGGCCGTGATCGCCGACAACGTGGGCGACAATGTCGGCGACTGTGCCGGCATGGCGGCCGACTTGTTCGAGACCTACGCGGTGACGATCGTCGCCACGATGCTGCTGGCCGCGATCTTCTTCACGGGCGAGCAGACGCTGACCATGATGATGTATCCGCTGCTGATCGCGGGCGTGTGCATCGCGGCTTCGGTCGTGGGCACCTACTTCGTCAAGCTCGGGCCTGACAACAACATCATGATGGCGCTCTACAAGGCGCTGATCGTGACGGGCGTGATTTCGACCGGTCTCATCTTCGTCGTGACCCAGCAGTATGTGGGCCTCGACACGAAGATCGGCGACTCCACCGGCTTCGGCATGTTCGTGTGCGCGCTGGTCGGCATGGGCGTTACGGCCCTGCTGGTGTGGATCACCGAGTACTACACGGGCACGGAGTATCGCCCGGTGCGCTCGGTCGCCCACGCCTCGCAGACTGGCCACGGCACCAACGTGATCCAGGGTCTGGCCGTGTCGCTCGAATCGACCTTCCTGCCCGTCGTCGTGATCTGCGTGGGCATCCTCGTCGCGCACATCACGGGCGGTCTCTACGGGATCGGCATTGCGGCAACCACGATGCTGGCTTTGGCCGGGATCGTCGTCGCCCTCGATGCCTACGGCCCCGTGACGGACAATGCCGGCGGCATTGCCGAAATGTCGGGTCTGCCCAAGGAAGTGCGCAAGTTCACCGACGCGCTCGACGCGGTCGGCAACACGACGAAGGCCGTGACCAAGGGCTACGCCATCGGTTCGGCCGGCCTTGCGGCAGTCGTGCTGTTTGCGGCCTACATCTACGACCTCAAGCACTACTTCCCCGACATCGCCGACACGGTGAATTTCAGCCTCACGAACCCGTATGTGGTCGTGGGTCTGTTCATCGGCGGCTCGCTGCCCTTCCTGTTCGGGGCAATGGGCATGACGGCGGTCGGCAAGGCAGCGGCATCGGTCGTCGAAGAAGTGCGCCGCCAGTTCCGCGAGATCAAAGGCATCATGGAAGGGACTGCAAAGCCCGACTATGGCCGCGCGGTCGACATGCTGACGGCGGCGGCGATCAAAGAGATGATCGTACCCTCGCTGCTGCCGGTCCTCGCACCGGTCGTGCTCTACGTGGTGATCAATCTCGTGGCGGGCCAGGCGCAAGCCTTTGCCGCCATGGGGGCGATGCTGCTCGGCACGATCGTCACGGGTCTGTTCGTCGCCATCTCGATGACCTCGGGCGGCGGCGCATGGGACAATGCCAAGAAGTACATCGAAGAGGGCCATTACGGCGGCAAAGGTTCGGAAGCCCACAAGGCGGCCGTCACCGGCGATACGGTCGGCGACCCCTACAAGGACACGGCGGGGCCTGCGGTCAATCCGATGATCAAGATCATCAACATCGTCGCGATCCTGCTGCTGGCGATCCTGGCGGGCGGCGCCAGCTAACGTCTGGCTTTGTCGCTGCGGAAACGAAAACGGCCCCGGACGACAAATCCGGGGCCGTTCTTTTTCGGCTTGTTCGGGTTCTCAGCGTCTGGGTGCGGCTTTGTTGAATTTGCCTACGCTGCCGATCAGCTGTTCGATGAAGGTGAGTTCCTTGCCCGGCGACGGCGTGGTGCGCGTGACGGGATCGATTACGATGCCGTCCTCGTAGGAATAGCGCCGTACTTCGGCCAATTGTCCGGCCCCGTCGAACTGCACGACGACCACGCGCTGCTCGAGCACTTCGGGCTCGAAAAACGCGAATCTGTGGGTCTTGCGCACGACGTAGTACCAGCTCTGGTCGGCGTCGAACACGCCTTGCGAAGCGGGCGTGCCGAGCAATTGCTGCACGTCGTCGCGGGTCTGGCGCCCCGGCTCGAGGCGGGCCAGATCGTCGTCGTTGGGCACAAAGCCGCGCGTTTCGGTAAAGCCGAGCGAGCAGCCGCCAAGCCCCAGCGAAGCCGCCAAGGCAAGCCAAGCGATCGTCGATCGGGGGGTCGAGCGGGGGAGGCCAAGCATCTCCGTTGATTCCCTCGTCTGTTTGCGCCACATCATAGCCACGATAAGTGGGCTGTCGCGCGCGCGGTGTCAATGGAACAGGCTGGAGAACAGGCTGGGCCACAGGCCGGGCGACGCTCCGGAAGGATGCAGACGGGCATGGTTTTTGCGAGGATTTTCAAGCGCGACGCGACCAAAGCGGGGGCCCAGCTTCTGTATCTGGCCCTGGCGACGCAGGCGCGCGACCCGTATTTCTACGCGGTTGCCGGCGTGCCGGATTCGCTCGACGGCCGATTCGATGCGGTCGCATTGCACGCGTTTCTCGTGCTCAATCGCCTGAAGCGCGACCCGGATCCGCGTGCGGCTGCTTTGGCTCAGAATCTCGTCGATCTATTCGTGGCCGACATGGACCGCTCGGTGCGCGAACTCGGCGTGGGCGACATGGGCGTGTCGCGCCGCGTCAAGCAGATGGCGCAAGCGCTCTATGGCCGCGCTGCAGTCTACGAACAAGCACTGGCAAGCGACGACAAAGCCCTGCTGCCGAATGCGCTTGCGCGCAATCTATACGGCACGCGCGAGAATGTGCCGGCCGGCGAAATCGCCCTTGTCGCGCTCTATGTGCGTGCAGCGGCAGCAGCGCTTGCCGGGCAGTCGGTGGACGCGCTGGTGCTCGGGCAGATCGTGTTCCCGCCGCCGGCGGGTGCTGCCGCGTGAGCGAGTTTTCACGCCCCTTTGCGCTCGATGCGTTGCGCGAGCGCCCCGTGCGCCACACGGTGACGGCCACGGCGGAAGAATGCGCCGCCCTGGCCAAGCGCTTCGAGGTGCTCGCCATCGACAGGCTCGAGGCGAAACTGACATTGCAGCGCGTGCGCGCTGGACGCGCGGTGCGCGTCGAGGGGCGCATTGCGGCTTCGTTGCAGCAGGCTTGCGTGGTGTCGCTGCAGCCGGTGGCGCAGAAGGTCGCCGAGAAATTTTCGGTGCTGTTCGTCCCGCCCGAAGACCTGAAACCGATCCCGGTCGATGCCGACGGCGAGATCGACGTGGCGGCGATCGCGGCCGAAGACGAGCTCGAAGAAGCGCTGCCCAACGGCCCGCTCGATCTTGGCGAGCTGGTTGCCCAGGAATTTGCAGTCACGATCGATCCGTATCCGCGCGCCGACGGCGCCCAGTTCCAGCCGCAATGGGGCGAGGTGGGCCCCGTCGATGCTGCCGAAGGCAAGATAAAGCCCTTTGCGGACCTCAAGGCTAAACTGGCCAAGGAAAAATAGCCGGAACGTGACAGAAAGAAGACTTGAGCCGGACGGCGGAATTGTCTATCTAGGCGCCTGAATTCCGAACGACGTTTTGGTTTGACCGGGTTTGCCCCCGCATTGCTGTGATGGGGCGGCTCACGGACGAGGTTGTGTTATGGCGGTTCCCAAGAAAAAAGTTTCCCCTTCGCGTCGCAACATGCGCCGTTCGCACGATGCGATCGCGGCTGCGTCCTATTCGGAATGCCCGAACTGCGGCGAACTGAAGCGTCCGCACCATATCTGCGGCGCTTGCGGCTATTACGACGGCCGCGAAGTCGTGGCCAAGACGGCGCAGGCCTGAGCGCGCACGCCGAACCGGCATCGCGGCGGGGCGGCGACATCTGCCGCCGCGTTCCGCGAAGCTGCCGACCGGAGGGCTGGACATCTTGAGCCAACGGCTCGTGCTTTCCATCGACGCGATGGGCGGCGACAACGCTCCCGATATGGCGATCCAGGGCTGCGAGCTGGCGCAAGAGCGGTTTCCGTTCGTCGACTTTTTATTGTTCGGCGACGAAGCGAAGCTCGAGCCGCTGGTCGCGGCGACGCGCCTTGATCGCGCGCGCCACAAAATCGTGCATACCGACGAGTTCGTCGCGGGCGATGCCAAGCCTGCGATCGCCTTGCGCTCGGGCCGCAAATCGAGCATGCGCCTGGCCATCGATGCGGTGCGCGACGGAGCAAGTTCGGGCGTCGTGTCGGCCGGCAATACCGGTGCGCTGATGGCGATGGCCAAGTTCGTTTTGAAAACGCTGCCCGGCATCGACCGTCCGGCGATCGCGTCGCTTTTCCCGACGATGCGCGGCGAGAGCGTCATGCTCGATCTCGGCGCCAACGTGCAGTGCAACGCCGACAATCTCGTGCAGTTCGCGATTATGGGCGAGGTTTTTGCGCGCGCAGTGTTGGGACTCGAGCAGCCCAGCGTGGGCCTGCTCAATGTCGGTTCGGAAGAAATGAAGGGCCACGAAGAGCTGCGCCTTGCCGCAGCGTGGCTGCGCGACACCAACCTGCCGATCCTGTTCCACGGTTTCGTCGAAGGCGACGACGTTCCGGGCGGAACGGTCGATGTGGTCGTGACCGACGGGTTTACCGGCAATGTGGCTTTGAAGATCGCCGAGGGCACCTCGAAGCTCTATTCGAGTTTCCTCAAAGGCGCTTTCCAATCGTCGTTCTTGGCCAAGCTCGGCTATTTGTTCGCGAAGTCCGCCCTCAAGAAAGTGCGCTTGCGCACCGATCCGCGCCGCTACAACGGAGCCATGTTCGTGGGGCTCAATGGTATCGTCGTCAAAAGCCACGGCGGTACCGATGCGCTCGGCTTTGCTAATGCGATCGGCGTCGCGGTCGACATGGTCACGCACGGGCTCAACGACAAAATCCGCAAAGAACTGGCCCATCTGGCGCCGCCGCCGCCCGAAGCGGCAATCGGGTAGGTCGTTATGTCCATTCGTTCCGTCGTGCGCGGTACAGGCGCCTATTTGCCTGCAAACGCCGTCTCCAATCTCGAACTCGCCAAGCGCGTCGAAACATCCGACGACTGGATCGTCGCGCGCACCGGCATCAAGCAGCGCCATATTGCCGCCGACGGCGAGCTCACGTCCGATCTTGCGACGCATGCCGCCCGCCAGGCGCTTGCCAATGCCGGCATTGCGGTCGATGCGGTCGACATGGTCGTCGTCGCCACGACCACGCCGGACGCCACGTTCCCGGCCACGGCCACGACCGTGCAGGCCAAACTGGGCATGGACGGGCGCGGCTTTGCCTTCGACGTGCAGGCGGTGTGCGCGGGTTTCGTCTACGCGCTCAATGTCGCCGACAATTTCATCCGCGCAGGCCAGGTCAAAACCGCACTCGTGATCGGGGCGGAAACCTTCACCCGCATTCTCGACTGGGAGGACCGCACGACCTGCGTGCTGTTCGGCGACGGGGCAGGGGCAGTGGTCTTGCAGGCCGACGACGGGCCGGGTGCACGCGGCATTCTTTCGAGCCATCTGCATTCGGACGGGCGCTTCAACAAAGCGCTGTATACGACCGGCGGACCCAGCGCCACGCGCGAGTCCGGCGTTGTGCGTATGAACGGCCAGGAAGTGTTCAAACATGCCGTCGTCAAGCTGGCCGATGTGGTCGAAGAAGCGTTGAAGGCCAATGGTTTGGTAGGTGCGGATATTGACTGGCTTGTGCCGCACCAGGCCAACCAACGCATCATCGACGGCATGGCCAAAAAGCTCGGGCTCGGCCCCGAACGCGTGGTCTCGACAGTGGCACGCCATGCCAATACGTCGGCCGCCTCGATCCCATTGGCGCTTGCCGAAGCGGCTGCCGACGGGCGCATCAAGCAGGGCCAAATCGTGCTGCTCGAGGCGATCGGCGGCGGTTTGGCCTGGGGCGCCAGCGTCATCAGATGGTAATTGGCGAAACTGCGGGGCTTGATTCAAGTCCGGGCGCCAAACCTTTGTAATTGACCGCTTTAGGTCGCTGGGCTAGCATTTTGGCGATTTTGCGATTTTCAATCTCGGCCCGGAGAGCGGCATGTCGGAAACCACGGTTACGCGCGCGGATCTGGCGGAGGCGGTTTACCAGGAGGTCGGTCTGTCGCGAAACGATTCGGCCACCTTGGTCGAAACCGTGCTCGGCGAGATCGTCGATGCGTTGACGCAAGGCCAGACCGTCAAAATCTCGTCCTTCGGCAGTTTCTCGGTGCGTCAGAAGGGCCAGCGCGTCGGGCGCAATCCCAAGACTGGCGAAGAAGTGCCGATTTTGCCGCGCCGCGTGCTCGTGTTCCGCGCCTCGCACGTGCTGAAAAACCGCATCAATCGCTCGATGACCAAGGCGCAAGCGGCCCTCGGCGCTCCGGCTGGTGCTGCCGCATCCGTATCTGCGGCGCCGACACTTCCCCCCAAGGCCCCATTGGCCAAGGGCTAATCGGCGATGGCCGAGCCCTCTGCCGGGACACTCTCCATGGTCGCGCGGCGGTCGGCAAAATCGGCCGATGCTTTCCGTACTATCAGCGAGGTAGCGGGCGATCTTGAAGTGCCGCAGCATGTTCTGCGGTTCTGGGAAACGCGCTTTGCGCAAATCAAGCCGCTGAAGCGGGCGGGGGGACGACGCTACTACCGCCCCGAAGACATCGAGCTCCTGCGCCGCATTCGCGAGTTGCTCTACAAGCACGGCTACACGATCAAGGGCGTGCAGCGGCTGCTCAAAGACAATGGCCTCATCGAAGTGCCGACGCCTGCCCCGGTCGTTGCCGCGCCGCTTGCGCCCGCACCGGCACCTGTCCCCGTCGTTGCAGCGCCCACACCCGCCCCGGCAGCGCTGACCCGTGCGGCCGCCCCGATCAACGATCTGCCGCTGTTCGCACGTATGCCGGATCGCCCGGCCATCCTGGCAACGATCGAAGAGCTCGAAGCGCTCAAGAGATTGCTGCGCGCCCGCCGCAAATAGCGGTATTCGGCCAATGCGGCTAGAGTAGCGGCGCTGCGGGATTGCCGCAGCGATTCGTCCACCCCGGACGCCCGCCCAGGACCGCCCAAATGACCGAGCCAGCCGCCGACGGCGCCGACGCACCCAAGAAAAAGCTCTCGGGCAAAAAGCTGATCATAATTCTGATCCCGGTTTTGCTGCTGTTTGCCGGCGGCGGGGCGGCGTATTTCCTGGGCTTTATCGGCGGCAAAGAAGAGGTGGCGGAAGAAGCGGGTGAACCGCCGCCACCGCCACCGCCGCCGACCATGATCTATGCGATGCCCGACATATTGGTGAATCTGAATACCGCACCCACGGCGCGCGGCGCCTTCGTAAAGCTCACCTCGACCGTCGAGATCGTCGAAGAAGACCTGACGCCTTTCGAGGAGGCCTTGCCGCGCGTGATCGATACGCTGATCACATATCTGCGCGAGTTGCGGCCCGAGGATCTGCGCGGCTCGGCGGGCCTAATGCGCTTGCGCGAGGAGCTGCTCGCGCGTATCAAAATCAGCGCAGCACCTGCGCGCGTCAACGATGTACTGTTTCGCGAAATCTTGGTTCAATAGAAAGTTTTCGTGTATTTGTTTTTTGTAATCAATACTCTGTAGATTATACTTAATGTGATTTCTCGATGTCGATAACGACTTGTTAACCTTCTTGCGGCAATATTGTGCGGCAGTTTAGCTAAATCCGGGTAAGATTGAATCGACTGGATCGATTTTTCCGGATCGAAAAAGGCGGACCATGGCCGACGACGCAAAGATGGCTGGCGAGGACGGGGCAGCGCCGGAAGGCGAAGCGCCCAAGAAGAAGTTTCTGTCCGGCAAGATGCTGATCATTATCGGCGCCACCGTCTTGTTGCTGCTGGGCGGCGGTGCGGGTGCGTTCTTCTTCCTGTTCTCCGGCCCTAAGCCCGAGGAGCAGCATGCCGAAGCGGGCCCAGATGCGGCCCCGGCCGAACCCACCGGCCCGCAGAAAATCGTCTACTACAACATGCCCGATCTGCTCGTGAACTTGAATGCAGGCGCCGGTCGACGCACATCGTTCCTGAAACTTACGATGGCGGTCGAACTGCGCAGCATCGACGATGCGGGCGTGTTCGAAGCCAACCTGCCGCGCATCGTCGACAACTTCCAAATCTATCTGCGCGAATTGCGGCCGGAAGATCTGCGCGGCTCGTCAGGCTTCCTGCGGCTGCGCGAGGAACTGCTAACGCGCGTCCAGCTCGCCGCCGCACCTGCGCGCGTCAACGACCTGCTGTTTCGCGAAATGCTCGTCCAGTAATCGCCCGCCAGTAGCCTGCCCGCCGCATCCGCAAGACCCTTGAGGGAACGATGGCCGATCCGAAGAACATGTCCGACGAAGAGAAAATGGCCGCCGAATGGGCGTCCATGGAATCCGGCGGCGACGCAGGCGGGGCAGGTGCGGGCGACGCAACGGCGCGCGTGCTGAACCAGGACGAAATCGACTCGTTGCTCGGGTTCGACGGCGCTTCGGGCGGGGGCGACGGCACTTCGGGCATGCAGGCGATCATCAACAGCGCGCTCGTTTCCTACGAGCGCCTGCCGATGCTCGAAATCGTGTTCGACCGTCTGGTGCGAATGCTGACCACGAGCCTGCGCAATTTCACGTCCGACAACGTCGAAGTGTCGCTCGACGTTATCACCTCGACGCGTTTCGGCGACTATGTGAACTCCATTCCGCTGCCCGCCATGCTGGCCGTGTTCAAGGCCGAGCAATGGGACAATTTCGGCCTGCTGACGGTCGACTCCGCCCTCATCTATTCGATCGTCGACGTGCTGCTCGGCGGCCGGCGTGGTACGGCCGCAATGCGCATCGAAGGCCGCCCCTACACCACGATCGAGCGAAACCTCGTCGAACGCCTTGTTGCGGTCGTGCTCGGCGACCTTTCGGCCTCCTTCGATCCGATCAGCAAGGTCAATTTCCGCTTCGAACGTCTTGAAACCAACCCGCGATTTGCCACGATCGCGCGCCCGGCGAACGCCGCCATCATCGCCAAGCTGCGCATCGACATGGAAGACCGCGGCGGGCGCCTCGAGTTGCTGCTGCCCTACGCCACACTCGAGCCCGTGCGCGAAATGCTGCTGCAGCAGTTCATGGGCGAAAAATTCGGCCGCGACTCGATTTGGGAAGGCCACTTGGCCACCGAATTGTGGGCGACCGACGTCGATATCCATGCGGTCGTGGACGAGCAGGTGATGACGCTGCAGGACGTGCTCGATTTTCGCGTCGGTACGCGCTTCATGCTGAACGCGACACCTGAAAGCGAAATCATGGTGCTGTGCGGGCCCGAGCGGTTGTTCCGCGGCCGCATGGGCCGCCGAGGCCAGAACGTCGCCGTGATGATCGAGCGAAAAATCAACAAATACGAGGAAGGCTGATGAGCTTGGAACTGGCGCTCAATCTGGTCCTGGCGGTTTTGTTGGTCGCCGTCATCGTCTATGCGATGCGCCTGCACAAGCGCTTGGGCGCTTGGCGCGACGGCAAGGCCGAACTCGATCGTGCCGCAACCCAATTCGCCAAGGCCGCCGAGCGCGCGGAAGCGGCGGTGGCCGAACTCAAAATGGCGAGCGAAGCCTCCGGGCGGCTGCTCGAAGACCAGACGCGCACGGCGCTCGCACTCAAAGACGATCTTGAAATGCTCGTCGCCCGCGCAGCCCCCGCCGCCGACGAATTGCTCGACCGCCTGCAGGCCCGGCCCGCGACCGCACCGGTCGCGGTTGCCATGCCCGAGCCGCGCGCGCAAATGGCGCCCCAACCGACGTCGCTTGGGGCGGCTGCCGCACGCGTGCCGCTGCGCGCGGCTGCGACCTCCGTTGCGCCCGCGGCGATCGAGCGCGCGCAAGAACGTTCGCCGGTGCGCTCGATGGCCGAGCAGGAATTGCTGCGCGCGATTGCCGACCGTCGCAAGGGCGCGACCCCGGCGGCACAAGCTGGAGCGCGCGGCGCATGAAGATTTTCGAACGTATCCGGCTGCTGCCGGTTCTCATTCTCGTCGGCGTGCTGATGCTGGGCTTGCGGCTCGGCAATCTCGGCAGTGCGGTGGCCCAGCAATCGCCGAGCCCGCAGCGTGCGTCCATACCCGCCGCACCCGCACCGGGTCCGCGCGCCGCCCCGCAGGCGACGATGCCGCCCGTGCAGTTCGCCCAAGCCCAATCTACGCAAGGAGCGCCGGCCGCCGAGCCGCCCGCGCGCACGCGCGCAGGCAGCGTGCAACCCGACGGCGAGCGCACGTTTAGCCCCGGCGAACTCGACGCGCTCGAGGATCTCGCCAAGCGCCGCGAGGAGATTGACCGTCGCGAGGCCGAGCTTGAGCAGCGCGAAGCGATCCTGCAGGCCGCCGAACGGCGCATCCAACAGCAGGTCGACGAACTCAAAGGCCTGCAAACGGCCGTCCAAAGTGCCATCGCCAAATACGACGACCAGGAACAAGCCCGTCGCCAAAGCCTCGTGCGCATGTTCCAGAACATGAAGCCGACGGAAGCGGCGCGCATTTTCGAACAGATGGAACTGCCGATCCTGCTCGAACTGGTCGAGGCTATGAACGAGCGCCGTGCGGCCCCGATCCTGGCGCAGATGAACCCGATCCGGGCCCAGCAGATCACGGCCGAGCTTGCCCGCCGCCGCCAGCCCGGCAACCAGCCCGCTTCGCAGATCCCCGCACGGGCGGGGTGAAACTTGCCGGGCAGGGCAACGGCCGCAAACATTCCGGTCGTGCAAAGAGGGGCTTTACCTCGACCGAAGGCTCTATTAGTAAGCTTTTAACATTCATCGTCTAAGGATGGGCACTGCGGCGGTCTGCCCGGTCGGGTTGGCCCGGCTGAATTCGGCAGCATCCGCTATCGCGTCAGGGGTAGGAGAAACTAGATGGCCGTCGATCTTCGTATGAACGTTCTCATCGTCGACGATTACAAGACGATGCTGCGTATCGTGAAAAACCTTCTCAACCAGATCGGTTTCACGAGCGTGGACGAAGCGGAAGATGGTTCGTCTGCGCTCGCGAAGATCCGCCAGAAAGAATACGGCCTGATCATATCGGACTGGAACATGCAGCCGATGACCGGGCTGCAGCTGCTGCAGGAAGTGCGCGCAGACCCCAAGCTCAAGCACATCCCGTTCATCATGGTCACGGCCGAAAGCAAGACCGAGAACGTGGTCGCGGCCAAGCAGGCGGGCGTCAACAACTACATCGTCAAGCCCTTCAATGCCGGAACGCTGAAAGGCAAGATCGCGACCGTGTTGGGCGACTTCTAAGCCCAACTGGCACGGATCGACCACGGACCCGAGCGCGGGAAGGGGCGAAGCGGTGGCAAAAACCAATAAAAAGAAGAAAGCCGCAGCGACCAAAAAGGCCGTTGTGACGAAAAAACCGGGGCGGATGCAGCGCGCAAAAAAGGCTGCAAAAGCACCGGCGCGCAAGCTGGCACCTTCCAAAATGCCTGCCCGCAAAAAGCCGCTCTCGAAGAAGTCCGCGGCGAAGAAGCCCGCGGCAAAGAAGCCGAAGGCCGCCGCTGGCTCGGCAGTCAATAGTGGCATTGCGCGCCTCGGCCTCATTATCGCGCACGCCAAACGTGATTTGGCAGCCCTGCAAGCCCAAGAGATCGGGCGCACGCATCTGCCGACGGCCGGCGACGAACTCAGCGCCATCGTCGGGGCCACCGAGTCTGCGACCAACGCCATCCTGGACGCGGTCGAGCGCATCGAGAAGACGGCGCGCGCCATGCCGGGCGATGCGACGGCTGCCATCACGCAGGACGTGACGGCGATCTACGAAGCCTGCAATTTCCAGGACATTACCGGCCAGCGCATTTCCAAGGTCGTCTCGGTTCTCAAGGAAGTCGATACGACCGTGGCGGAATTGTTGGCCACGCTCAACCTGCCCAAAGTGGATCTGTCGCAAGTATCGGCGGCCGCGTCGAAGCCAAAGCGAACCGGCGACGAAGCGTTGCTGAATGGCCCGCAAGCGCCCGGCGGGGCGCCAAATCAAGCGGATATCGACGCGCTGTTCGACAAGGCCTGAGCAAACGCTTAGAATCGTCTGTCGATTCGGGCACTTAGCTCGAGCCGGGCGGCGGCTGGTGTAGACTGGCAGGTCATTTCGGCCGAGGCAGGACAGCAAACAGGTACGCGCAACGCGATGGCGACGCGAAACCATTGGCACGCACGCGCACGGGCAGGCCGCTTTGCGGCAATTCTGCTGGCGTTGACGTGCCTGGGCGTTGCCGAGCTTGCTGCGCAGACCGCACCCTGGCGCAGTTTTCCGGCATCGCCTGAAGCCGGGAGCCCCGCCGCACCGAGCTTCCCGCCGCCGTCGAATTTTCAAGCACCTGCACCGCAAGCGCCAGCCCCCCAGGCGCCCGCTCCGGGGGCAGCAATTGCACCGCCGCCGTGGGCCTCCGCACCGGCGAGTGCGCCGCCGCCGTTTGCACCCCCAGAGCCGGGACCGGCGGCTGCCGCCCCCGCTGCGCGGCCGCCGTCGGCTGCACCTTCGGCAGCACCGGCGGGCGCACCACCGGTTGCGAGCGTTGCCGTACGCTTCGGCAACAATCCCGGATTCGATCGCGCGGTGTTCGATTGGCCCGAAGATATCGACTATCGCATCGAGCAGAACGGGCGCACCGCAACGATGACATTCGGCGCCCCCGTGGCGCTCAATCAAGCGGCGATCGCGGCCGGGTTGCAGGCATCGACCTCGGCAGTGCGCGCGGCGCGCACGGCCGACCGCACGACGCTCGAAATGACGCTCAACGACAATGTCGGCTTGCGGCATTTCCGCGCAGGTCCCCGCGTCGTGCTCGATCTGGTGCGCGACGGCTCGATCCCGACCGACCGGCCGACGACGCAACTCGTGCAATTGCCCACGCCGGCACAAGCCCAAGCCGCCCAAGCGGCGCAAAACCAAGCGGCCACAAACCAAGCGCAGGCGCGCCAACCCGCATCTGCTGCACAGGCGTCGGCGGCGGCAAACCAAGCGGCCCGTCGGCCGGGCACGCCGGATTTCGAAGCGCTTGCCCAGCAAGCGCAGGCATTGGGGCTGAGCCAGCCTGCCGCTCCGGCGGCTGCAGCGCGCTCGGCCGCCGCCAATCTTGTGGCGCTCGGCGGACGCGTGCCCGTCGAGGTCACGCGCGAGGAGAATTTCGACGCACTTCGCTTCGGCTTCAGCGAGCCCATCGGGCTCGCCGTGTTCGGGCGCGGCCAATATTTGTGGATCGCGTTCGACAAGCCGGTCGATCTCGATCTTACCGTGCTGCAGGACGGGCCGCAGATGCGCGACATGCTGGGCGAGGTCGAACTCGTCGAAAGCCAGGGCACCGTCGTTCGCATGAGCCCGCGCAATGGCGCTTATGCGCTCGTCCGGCGAGACGGAGCGGCCTGGGTCGTCGAGCTTGGCCGCCTGCCGCGCCGGCCCGAGAAGCCGCTGCAGATCGTGATCCGCAATCCCGACACGCCGGCCGATGCACGCGTGTCGATCGAAATGGAAGGGGCGCAGAACGTGCTGCGTCTGCGCGATCCGGAAATCGGCGACGAGCTTGCGATCGTGCCGACGGCGGTCGCAGGGATCGGGCTTGCCGACACGCGCCGCTATCCGCAATTCCAAATCCTCGGCAGCATGCAAGGCGCCGTCGTGCGACCCGACGACGACACGATCGCCGTGCGCCCGCTCGGCACGGCCGTCGAAATCTCGTCCTCGCGCGCCCTGTTCGTGACCGCGCCCACCGCGATCGGCACGCCGGGTGCTCCGCCCTTGCGCCAGGGCGCATTGCTCGATCTTGCGGCGTGGCAGCGGGGCGGGCCTGCGAAGTTCAACGAAGACCAGCCCGCACTTGAGCGCGCCATCGCGGCAAGCCGTCCGGGCGATGCGCGTAACCTTGCACGGCTCGATTATGCGCGCTTCATGTTCTCGCACGGGCTGTTCGCTGAAACCAATGCGATGCTGCGCCTGATCGGCGAGGAGCGCCCGCAACTGCTCGACGGGCCGCAGAACCGCGCCATGCGCGGCGTGGCCGAGCTCTACAGCGGCAATCTCGACGAGGCGGCGCGCTGGCTCAACCATTCGAGCCTCGACCAGGAGGGCGAAGCTGCCATGTGGCGTGGTGCTCTCGCGATGGCGCAGAACGATCCGCAAGCGGCGTTGCTGCAGTTCGACCGCGCCACCGACGTCTCGAGCCGCTTCCCCCGACTGTTCGCCAATCGCCTGGGGCTTGCGATCGCCGAGGCGCGCATCGAGGGCAAGGAACTCGACGTGGCCCAGCGCCGCATCGAGCAGGTTCTGGCGTCGAACCCGAGCCGCGGCGACCAGGCGCGCGCCGACTATCTGCGTGGGCGCATCGCGCTCGAACGCGGCGACGAGCGTGCGGCGCTTGCCGCGTGGCGCACGCTGTCGTTGGGCACGGTCACGCGCGCGCGCGTGCAGGCCGAGCTTGCGCGCGTCGAGCTGCAATCCAGCAAGGGCGAGATCACGCCGCAGGAAACCGTCGCGGCCCTCGAGCGGCTGCGCTTTGCATGGCGCGGCGACGAGCTTGAATTCGAGATCCAGCGCCGTCTGGGCAAGGCGCAGCTGGCAACCGGCGATTTCCGCCAGGGGGTGCGCACATTGCGCGAAACGGCCGAGCGCTTCCCGCAGGCGCGCGACCGGCCCGAGCTTGAAAACGACGTGCGCGCCGAGTTCCGCAAGCTGTTCTTGAGCGGCGGGGCCGACGGCATGTCGCCCGTGGCCGCGATCGGTCTGTTCGAGGACTATCGCGATCTCGTGCCGATGGGCCCCGAGGGCGACGAGATGGTGCGCAAACTCGTCGAGCGCTTGGTCGCGGTTGATCTGCTCGATCGGGCCGGCGAATTGCTCGATCATCAGATGCGCAACCGCCTGCAAGGCCAGCCGCGCGCGGAGGCGGGGGCACGGCTTGCCGCGATCCGATTGCTCGACCGCAAGCCGCAGCTCGCCCTCGAAGCGCTCGACGCATCCGACGGGGTGGGCGAGTCCGCCACTGTCCGGCGCGAGCGCGGGCGTTTGGCGGCACGCGCTTTGGCCGATCTGGGGCGTGCACCCGACGCGTTGGCGCGGCTCGAGGGCGATACCGGCAGCGATGCCGATCTGCTGCGCGCCGAAATCGCTTTGCGCACGCGTGCTTGGCCCGCTGCCGCCCAAGCGCTCGAGCGCCTCGTCGGCGCGCCGCCTGCCGCCAACCAACCCTTCGAAGACAATCGCGCGCGCCAGACGCTGCATCTGGCCGTGTCGCTGGCCCTCGCGGGCGACGATGCAGGGACAGCACGCCTGCGCGAGCGATTCGGCCCCGCCATGGCCCGTTCGCCCTATGCCGAGGTATTCCGCGTGCTCACGGCCGACAAGGCGGGGGCCACCCCCGACATCGCGTCCATCGCCGCACGCGTTTCCTCGCTTGCGCCGTTCGAATCTTTCATGTCGGGCTATCGCCAGCGTCTAGCCGGCCCCGCCAAGCCCGCGACCGGCTGATCTTCAAAAAAATCGTCAAACGGTACGATTTTCCCCTTGTGTTCTAGAACAAAGTTGGTACTCTGTGCTCACGGTGCGGGGCCAAGGCGGTTTCGCACCGGGATGCTTCTGGGAACAAATAAAGTACTCAAGGTATCGACGAATTTTACGGCGCGTTATTTCGGCGAATGGTCAAACGGCGTTTGCGATGGGGCGTTGGCCTTACGCAACCGCCCCTGATATGGAGGGTGTGAGGATGTCTTCAGTTACAGCGTTGCGGTCGTCTCCGAAGGAGTCGAACGAGAAGGACAGCATGGACAAGAACAAGGCACTTGAAGCGGCCCTGAGCCAGATCGAACGTTCGTTCGGCAAGGGCTCGATCATGAAGCTCGGCGCGCGCGACCAGACGGTCGCGGCCGAAGTCATTTCGACGGGTTCGCTGTCGCTCGATATTGCACTCGGCATCGGCGGCCTGCCCAAGGGCCGCATCGTCGAGATCTACGGGCCGGAAAGCTCGGGTAAGACGACGCTCGCCCTGCACGCGATCGCCGAAGCGCAGAAGGCCGGCGGTACCTGCGCGTTCGTCGATGCCGAACATGCGCTCGATCCGGGCTATGCGCGCAAGCTCGGCTGCGACGTCGACAATCTGCTGATCTCGCAGCCGGACGCGGGCGAACAAGCGCTCGAAATCGCCGATACGCTGGTACGTTCGGGTGCGGTCGACGTTCTCGTCGTCGACTCGGTTGCGGCCCTGGTACCTCGCGCCGAACTCGAAGGCGAAATGGGCGACAGCCACATGGGCTTGCATGCGCGCCTGATGAGCCAGGCGCTGCGCAAGCTCACGGGCTCGATTTCGCGCTCGAACACGCTCGTGATCTTCATCAACCAGATCCGCATGAAGATCGGCGTGATGTTCGGCAACCCTGAAACGACGACGGGCGGCAACGCGCTCAAATTCTACGCGTCCGTGCGTCTCGACATCCGCCGTATCGGTGCCATCAAGGACCGCGAAACGATCGTCGGCAACCAGACGCGCGTCAAAGTGGTCAAGAACAAGATGGCCCCGCCTTTCAAGGTCGTCGAGTTCGACATTATGTATGGCGAGGGCGTGTCCAAGACGGGCGAGCTCATCGATCTCGGCGTCAAGGCGGGCGTGGTCGAAAAGTCGGGCGCTTGGTTCTCCTACGACGGTACACGCATCGGCCAGGGCCGCGAAAACGCGCGCACCTATCTCAAGGAACATCCCGAGGCGGCCGCCGCCATCGAGGCTGCGATCCGCGGCAATGCCGGCAACGTCGCCAGTGCCATGATCGCTGAACCCGGCGGCGGGGAAAGCTGAGTTCCAACCTCTAAAGCCTGCCCGGACGGGCAAGGGGAGAGTGGCCCCGAACCCGTCTGGTGTGTGACCCTGTTTCCGAAGACTTCGTTTCCGACGACGCAATTGCCGCCCCGGATCGCCCGTACCGCTTAATCGGCGGTCGGCGGGTCCTTCCCGGGCCAAAACGGGTCGGCTGTCGCATAAGCCCGAAGTGCCGCGACCGCCGACCCGTCTTTCGTTTCCCGTCGCTAGACACCCCGCCGCCGCGAAGCTACATCTAGGCCCCTTTTCGAAGAGCCTGGAGCGAGCCTGTCCCGATGACGAGTGCAAGCGACGTCCGCAAGACCTTCCTCGACTATTTCGCCAAGAACGGCCACCAGGTAGTGGCGTCGTCGCCGCTGGTGCCGCGCAACGACCCGACCTTGATGTTCACCAATGCCGGGATGGTGCAGTTCAAGAATGTCTTCACCGGCCAGGAGAAGCGCAGCTATGTGCGCGCGGCCACGTCGCAAAAATGCGTGCGCGCGGGCGGCAAGCACAACGATCTCGAGAATGTCGGCTATACGGCCCGGCATCACACCTTTTTCGAGATGCTCGGCAATTTTTCGTTCGGCGACTATTTCAAGGAACAGGCGATCGAACATGCCTGGACGCTGATCACCAAGGAATACGGCCTGCCCAAGGATCGGCTCAGCGTCACCGTCTACCACGACGACGACGCGGCGGCCGGATTCTGGAAGAAGATCGCAGGCCTGCCCGAAGAGCGCATCATCCGCATTGCGACGTCGGACAATTTCTGGGCCATGGGCGATACGGGGCCCTGCGGCCCGTGCTCGGAAATCTTCTTCGACCACGGTCCCAAGGTCGCGGGCGGCCCGCCGGGCTCGCCCGACGCCGACGGCGACCGCTTCATCGAGATATGGAATCTCGTCTTCATGCAGTTCGAGCAGATTTCGGCGAACGAGCGCGTCTCCTTGCCGAAGCCGTCGATCGACACCGGCATGGGCCTCGAGCGCATCACGGCCGTGCTGCAGGGCAAGCACGACAACTACGACATCGACCTCATGCGCCGCATCATCCTCGCCTCGGCCGACGCTTCGGGCGTTGCCGCCGACGGGCCGCACGCGGTCTCGCATCGCGTGATCGCGGACCATCTACGCTCGGCCTGCTTCCTGATTGCGGACGGCGTGCTGCCGTCCAACGAAGGTCGCGGCTACGTACTGCGCCGGATCATGCGCCGCGCCATGCGCCATGCGCACATCATCGGCTGCAAGGAGCCGTTGATGCACCGGCTTGTGGCGACCCTCGTCGATGCGATGGGCCAGGCCTACCCCGAGCTCGTGCGCGCAAGTGCCCTTGCAAGCGAAACGCTGAAGCTCGAGGAAACGCGCTTCAAGCAGATGCTCGAACGCGGCCTGCGCCTGCTCGATGAGTCCGCCTCGTCGCTCGGCAAGGGCGACCGCCTGGCGGGCGAAGTCGCCTTCAAGCTCTACGACACCTACGGCTTCCCGCTCGACCTCACGCAGGACGTGCTGCGCGGTCGCGGCGTGGGCGTGGATACCGACGGCTTTGCCGCCTCCATGGAAGCGGCAAAGGCCGAGGCGCGCAAAAGCTGGGCGGGGTCGGGCGAAGTCGCGGGCGAGCGCGTCTGGTTCGAGCTGCGCGAAAAGGTCGGTGCGAGCGAGTTCCTCGGCTACGACACCGAAGCCGCCGAAGGCAAGATCGTGGCCCTCGTTGTGGACGGCAAGGAAACGGACGCCGCCAAGCAGGGCGACGCCGTGTGGCTGGTCGCCAACCAGACGCCGTTCTACGGCGAATCCGGCGGCCAGACGGGCGATGCCGGTGCCGTCTTCACGGCCGCCGGGGCCGAGATCGCGATCGAAGATGTGCAAAAAATGGCGGGCGACGTGTTCGCGCATATCGGTCGCGTCGCCAAAGGCAGCGTCAAGGTCGGCGACTTCGCCGAACTGCGCGTCGACGGCGCGCGCCGCGACCGCACGCGCGCCAACCATTCCGCGACGCACCTGTTGCACGAAGCCTTGCGTCGTCGCTTGGGCGACCATGTGACGCAGAAGGGCTCGCTCGTTTCGCCCGACCGCCTGCGCTTCGATATCTCGCAGCCCACGCCGCTGACAGCCGACGACATTGCGGCGGTCGAAGACGACGTCAATCGTCGTATTCTCGAAAACCAGGATGTCGCCACGCGTCTGATGACTCCGGATGCTGCGGTCGAAGCGGGTGCACTTGCTTTGTTCGGCGAGAAATACGGCGAGGAAGTGCGCGTCGTCTCGATGGGCTATGCGCGCGGCAATGCCGAGGAAAAGCCTTTCTCGACCGAATTGTGCGGCGGCACGCATGTGCGGCGGACGGGCGATATCGGCTTGTTCAAGATCGTGTCGGAAGGTGCGGTCGCCGCCGGCGTGCGGCGCATCGAGGCGGTCACAGGCGAGGGTGCGCGTGCATATCTCGGCGAGCAGACGCGCCTGTTGGCCGATGCCGCGAGCATTGCCAAGACCGTGCCAGCCGATGTGCCGGCACGTCTGGCGGCCTTGCTCGAGGAACGTCGGAAACTCGAGCGCGAATTGGCCGATGCGCGCCGCGCATTGGCCGTGGGCGGTGGCGGCGCTTCGGCGGGCGGCGGGGTCGAGCAGGTCGGCAGCCTCAAATACGCGGCACGCAAACTCGACAACACGCCCGCGCGCGAACTCAAAGCCACGGCCGACGAGCTCAAAAAGCAGATCGGCTCGGGCGTCGTCGCTCTCGTGTCGATCGAAGACGGCAAAGCCTCGCTCGTCGTCGCCGTCACGGAAGATGCGGTCGCCAAGGTGAGTGCGGTCGATCTCGTGCGCATCGGCGTTGCCGAGCTCGGCGGCAAAGGCGGGGGCGGGCGCCCGGACATGGCGCAAGGCGGCGGGCCCGACGGTGCCAAGGCCGATGCGGCCCTGGCCGCCATCAAGGCAGCGGTCGCGGCGAAAGCCTAAATCAGGCGCGCCGGACGATCTTGGCGCGCTTGGACGAGATCAGGCCCGAATTGATGCCGCCCCACGAGAGTTCGCCGCTCAAGCGGCCGAACTCGATTTTGGGGCAACGATCCATCACGACTTTGAGGCCGGCCGCCTCGGCTTTGGCGGCGGCCGCATCGTTGCGCACGCCCAATTGCAGCCACAGCACCTTGGCGCCGATCGCGATCGCCTCGTCGGCGATGGGGCCGACATGTTCGGAGGCGCGGAACACGTCCACCATATCGACCGGCACGTCGATGTCTTTGAGCGACGCGCGCACAGTCTCGCCGAGCAGCTCTTGGCCCGCCGAGGCCGGATTGACCGGGATCACGCGATAGCCTTTGAGCTGCAGATATTTCATCGCGAAATAGCTCGGCCGCGTCCAATTGGTGCTGGCCCCGACCATCGCGATCGTCTTGGTCTCGCGCAGAATGCGGCGAATGAAGCCGTTGTCGTAGTCGAGGGGTTCCATGGTCACTTTCCCTGCCACACGGGTTGGCGTTTTTCGATGAAGGCGTCGATGCCCTCTTCGGCGTCGCGCGCAAGCATGTTGCGCGTCATGGTTTCGCTTGCATAGGCGTAGGCTTGATCGAGCGACATTTCGGCCTGCGCGTAGAACGCCTCTTTGCCGATCGCGAGCACGTAGGGCGACTTGGACGCGATCTGTGCTGCAAGCGCTTGCGTCGCGGCTGCGAGATCTTCGGGTGCGACCACGCGATTGACGAGGCCCAGCGCCTTCGCCGTTGCGGCATCGACAAGGTCGCCCGTGAGCAGCATTTCCATCGCGGCCTTGCGACTCACGGCACGCGACAAAGCGACCATCGGCGTGGAGCAGAAGAGCCCGATATTGACCCCCGGTGTTGCGAAGCGTGCATCGGCGGCCGCTACCGCGAGGTCGCAGCTTGCCACGAGCTGGCAGCCGGCGGCTGTGGCAACGCCGTGCACGCGCGCGATTACGGGCTTGGGCAGGCGCACGATCGCCGTCATCAGCCGCGAGCATTGCGCGAACAGTGCTTCGTAATTCTGCCGCCCCGGATTGGCGCGGATTTCCTTGAGATCGTGGCCCGCACAGAAGACCGGCCCCGCCGCCGCGAGGATCACGGCTTTGATATTCGCGTCGCTGCGAATGTCGGACAAAGCGGCTTCAAGCTCGGTCATGAGCCCAAGCGACAGCGCGTTGCGCGCGGCCGGGCGATTGAGCGTCAGGGTCGCGACATGTTCGCGATCTTCGCGCAGCAGGATCGGCGTTGGAGGTGTCGGGGAAGGGTTGCGTGTCGGGTCCATCGTCGGGCACTTTGCTTTGGTTCGCCGCCGCAAGCAAGGACGCGCCATGAGCCGCATCACCAAAGCCGAAATCGCCGACATCGTCGCCAAAGCGTTGCCCTTTGCCGAAATGCTCGGACCCGAAATCGAGAAACTTAAAGCGGGCGAGGCCCTTGTGCGCATGCCGTTTAAGCCCGATTTCATCCGGCCGGGCGGCACCATCTCGGGGCCGGCAATGATGGGGCTCGCCGATTTCACGATGTATGTGGTGGTGATGAGTCTTGTGGGCCGGGTCGAGCTTGCGGTCACGACCAATCTCAACATCAATTTCCTGCGCAAACCCGCCCAAAAGGACATGCTCGCACATGGACGCGTCCTCAAACTCGGCAAGCGTTTGGCCGTGCTTGAAGTGACGCTGACGTCGGTGGGATCTGAGGAGCCGGTCGCCCACGTAACGGGGACCTATTCGATTCCGCCAAGAACCGACGAATAATGCTCTAGAACATCGGGTTAGGACGCGGTATTATAGTACGCATACGTCAATGCTATTGAATTATATAGGGTTTTAGACGTTGACTTGGTCGCCGCGAAAACAGATATTCGCGCGCCTTCGGTCCGGTGGACCAAAGACGAAGTCGAACCCGAAAGAAACGAGCCAACCCATGTCGACCCCCAATTTGACGGTGGCAGAGGCAAAAGACAGCAAGAAGTGGATCCTGATCGATGCCGAAGGCGTCGTGCTGGGTCGTCTGGCGTCGTTTGTCGCGATGCGCCTTAAGGGCAAACACAAGACGAGCTTCTCGCCGCATCTGGATGCGGGCGATTTCGTCGTCGTCGTGAATGCCGAGAAGATCCGCATGACGGGTCGCAAGATGGAAAACGAAGTTTTCTATTGGCACACCGGACATCCGGGCGGCGTCAAGGAAATCACGCCGAAGGCAACGCTCGCCGGCAAGCATCCCGAGCGACTGCTCGAGCGTGCGGTCGAGCGCATGATGAAGAAGGACAGCCCGCTCGCGCGCCGTCAGATGACGCATCTCAAGATCTATGCCGGTGCCACGCACCCGCACGAAGCCCAGAACCCGACCAAGGTCGATTTTGCGGCGATGAATCCGAAGAACAAGAGGAGCGCCTAAGCATGGCTGAACCCCGTACGGAACGCAGCGAAAAGCCGAAGGCGAAGCCCGCCGGCCGCACGCTGGCCGATCTGTCGATGGCGGCTGCTTCGGCTGCCGTGCAAACGTCGGCCACCGTCGCCGCCCCCGAGCGCGACAAGTTCGGCCGCTCCTACGCCACCGGCAAGCGCAAGAATGCCGTGGCCCGCGTCTGGATCAAGGCCGGCACCGGCAAGATGATCGTCAACGGCAAGGACCTCAACGCGTATTTCGCGCGTCCGGCTCTGCGCATGATGATCAACCAGCCCTTCTCGGTTGCCGCACGCGTCGGTTCGTTCGACATTTGGTGCACGGTTGCCGGCGGCGGCCTGTCGGGCCAGGCCGGTGCGGTGCGCCATGGCATCTCGAAGGCCATGACCTACTACGAACCGGAACTGCGTCCGGCTCTCAAGCATGCGGGCTTCCTCACGCGCGACAGCCGCGTGGTCGAGCGCAAGAAGTACGGCCGCCACAAAGCGCGCCGCAGCCACCAGTTCTCGAAGCGCTAATCGAGACTTCCCATCGCCGCTTCGGCGGCGGAAGGACGAGAAGGGCGCCCCATCGGGCGCCCTTTTTGGTTTGAGGGTTCGACATGTTGAAGGTTGCGATTGTTCCGTTCGATGCTGCCGACCGCGATGCCGTGGCAACCCTTGTCGTCGCCATCCAACGCGACGAATTCGGCGTGCCGATCACCTACGAACAGCAGCCGGATCTGCAGGACCCGATCGCATTCTTCTGCCGCGACGGCGGCGGCTTTTGGACGGCAAAGACCGACGGGGGCGATATCGTCGGCACGATCGGCCTTACCGTGTTTGCGCCCGGCCAAGCGGCACTGCGCAAAATGTTCGTGCACGCCGATTATCGCGGGCGCGCGCACGGCGTTGCCCAGATCTTGCTCGACACGCTGCTGTCACATGCGCGTGCCACAAATCTCGCAAGTGTGTGGCTCGGCACGACCGAGTTTTTCAAGGCGGCTCATCGTTTCTACGCCAAAAACGACTTCGCGGAAGTCGATGCGGCGCAACTGCCGCCGAGCTTTCCGCGCATGACGCCAGATACGCGGTTTTTCAGAATCGATCTTTGAGCTAGAGTGGACGGGCAAGGGAGTGCGTTTTATGGACAGTGCGACATTGACGCGGACCATCTTTATCGACGGCGAAGCCGGCACCACCGGCCTCGGCATCGCCCAGCGTTTGGCTTCTCTCAGCGGCGTCGCCGTGAAGAGCATCGCGCCCGAAAAGCGCAAGGACGCCGAAGCGCGCCGCGCCATGATGGCGTCGGTCGATCTCGTTGTGCTGTGCCTGCCCGACGATGCGGCCAAGGAATCCGTCGCTCTGGCTGACTCGCTGGGGGCCAAGTCGCCGAAGATCGTCGATGCGAGCACGGCCTATCGCGTCGATCCCAATTGGACCTACGGCTTTGCCGAAATGGCGCTGGGCCACGAAGCCGCCATCCGCAACGCAACGCGCGTGTCCAATCCGGGCTGCTATCCGACCGGCGGCATTGCGCTCTTGCGCCCGCTTGTCGATGCCGGCCTGCTGCCCGCGGACTTCGCCGTCAGCGTCAATGCCGTCAGCGGCTATTCGGGCGGCGGCAAATCGATGATTGCGGCTTACGAAGCCAAAACCGCACCCGACTTCGAGTTCTACGGGCTCGGGCTTGCCCACAAGCACGTGCCCGAATTGCAGAAATACTCGAAGCTCGCGACCCGGCCGATCTTCGTGCCGTCGGTCGGCAATTTCCGCCAGGGCATGCTGGTGAGTGTACCGCTGCATCTCGACGTGTTGCCGGGCAAGCCCAAGGCGGCCGATCTGCGGGCAGCCCTCGAACAGCGTTATGCCGGCAGCAAGCTTGTGTCGGTGCAGCCGGCGGAAGCCAGCGGCAAGATCGAGCCGCAAGCGCTCAACGACAGCGACCGGCTCGAGCTGCGGGTGTTCGCCAACGAAACGCATCGCCAAGCCGTCCTCGTGGCGCGGCTCGACAATCTCGGCAAGGGTGCGTCGGGTGCGGCCGTGCAGAACATCAAGCTGATGCTCGGCCTCGAATGATCAAGCGCTATCGCGATTGGACGCCCAAGATCGACGGTTCGGCTTTCGTCGCCGAAAACGCCGTCGTGATCGGCAATGTCGAGATCGGTGCTGGCAGCGGCATTTGGTACAATGTCGTGCTGCGCGGCGACGTGCACGACATCCGCATCGGCGCCGACACAAATATCCAGGACGGCACAGTCGTCCATTGCACGCGCGGCAAGTTCGGCACCTACGTGGGTTCGCGCGTGACGGTCGGGCACATGGCCGTGCTGCATGGCTGCACGATCGAAGACGACGCGTTTGTCGGCATGAAGGCCTGCGTGATGGACGGGGCGGTCGTCGAAAGCGGAGCGATGGTTGCCGCCGGCGCGTTGGTCACCCCCGGCAAGCGCGTGAAGAAGGGCGAGCTCTGGTCGGGCAGCCCCGCCAAATTGATGCGGCTTTTGAGCCCCGAAGAAGTCGCCTTTTTCGGCATTTCGGCGCGCCACTATGCCGAGATGGCGGCCGAATACAGAGCCGCTCAGTAGCGCTCTTCGGCGAGGCGTTTGAGGATTTCGTTGATCGCGGCGAGCGCTTTGTCGGTGAGCGGGGTCACACTCGTATTGGCGCTGTCGACCTCGCGGGCCATGCGCTCCCAATCGGGCAGCGACTGCGCGAGCTGGCCCAACGATTGGCCCAATAGCATCGTTTCGTCTTCGAGGCCCAGCGAGCAGGTGACCCAAGCCGACGAGGCGTCGCCCTCGCGGGTGCGGATGGCCAAGCATCGCGGGCCCTGTTCGGAAACATAGCGGGCCGACTGCACGGCCGCCGTCAGCACCTGGTCGGTGGCGCGCCACCAATCCGCGGCATAGGCGGGGCCGAATTGTTTTTCGACAAGCGACGTCGCGACATCGCTTTTGAGACGGGCGAGTGCGTCGGCGAGATCGCCTTGCACGAGCGGGGCGACTTGCGCCCCGGCCGCTGCGGCATGCGCAACGCATGCAACAACGGCCAAGGCGGCAAGGCGGTTCATGCGGCTTTGCGCAGGCTCGGCAGAACGCTTTCGGCGATCTGCACGGCGTTGAGGGCTGCCCCTTTGAGGAGCTGATCGCCGACGCAGAAGAAGTCGAGCCCGTTCGCGCCGAACACGAGGCTTTCGCGAATGCGGCCAACTTCCACGTCGTCGCTGCCCGTGGCGGTCAGCGGCATCGGGTAGAGCTTGGCGGCCGGATCGTCGACGAGCTTCACGCCGGGGGCGTGCTTCAGCACTTCGCGCGCCGTTGCAGGCGTCACTGGCTTCAGCGTTTCGATCGTCACGGCTTCGGAGTGCGCGCGCAAAGTGGGGATGCGCACGGCCGTGCAGCTTACGAGCAGCTCGGGCAGGCCCATGATCTTGCGGCTTTCCCACACGACCTTCATTTCTTCCTTCGTGTAGCCGTTGGGCTGGAAGACGTCGATATGCGGGATCACGTTGAAGGGCAGCGGGTGCGCGAACACCTTGTTCTCGGCCTTGGTGCCGGCGGCCCAGCTGCGCAAACCGTCTTCGAGTTCGCCCATGCCTTCGGCACCGGCACCCGACGCGGCCTGGTAGGTCGACACGATCACGCGCTTGAGACCGAAGGCCTGGTGCAACGGGTAGAGCGCCATCACGAGCACGGCGGTCGTGCAGTTTGGATTGGCGATCAGGCGATGGCCCGTGGCGGCGGCCGCGTTGATCTCGGGCACAACGAGCGGGATCGCTTCGTCGTAGCGGAAGGCCGACGAGTTATCGATCACGATCGAGCCTTGGGCCGCGATCTTCGGCGCAAATTCCTTGGCGAATTCGCCCGAGACGGCCATCAGCACGAAGTCGACGCCCTTGACCGCATCGAGCGAGAATTCTTCGATCGTTTTTTCGCCGTATGGCGTGGCGACTTTTTTGGAGGCCGAGCGCGCCGAGGCAAGAAGTTTCAACGTCGCAACCGGGAAACGCCGGTTGTGAAGAACCTTCACCATCTCGATGCCGACAGCGCCGGTGGCGCCGACGATGGCGACCGAAAGGCCGCGTGCGTCGCTCATAGTCCTGTGCTCCTCTTTAAACAAAACGGGCGGCTTTTATAGGGCATTTCGCGCCGGAATGCCAGACCGAGCGCCTTAGTCTCTGGCTGTCATTTGAGTTCGAGCTTCATGCCTTCATGGCTCGCCGCGAACCCGAGTGACGTGTAGAAGCGCCGCGCGTCGAGGCGGCTTTTGTCGGTCGTCAATTGCACGGTGCCGCACCCGCGACGCCGGCATTCCGCGATTGCCCATTCGATCATTTTTCGCCCGAGGCCGCCGCCGCGATGGTCGGCCGAAATGCGCACGCTTTCGATCTGGCCGCGCCACGTGCCGATCTTCGAAAGCCCCGGGATAAAGGAAATCTGCAGACAGCCGACAACCGCGCGCTCGCGTTCGGCAACGGCGAGGAGCTGATTGCCGTCGGCGTCGATCGCGGCAAAGGCGGCGACGTATTTGGGGTTGGGCGGATCGCGAACGTCTTCGCGCGCCCGGCCCAGCACGTCGTCTGCAAGCAGCTTTACGATGGCGGGCACATCGGCGCCGGTGGCGCGACGAAAGATTGTCTCGGTCATGTCCGACTTAAAGCACGGTCGCCGCGAGGGAGCTAGACGTTTGCCGTGCGAACCATCCGCAACGGCTGGTGCCCTTGGCGGACTAGGAAATTGTCGGGCTGGCCCCACCAATCGGCGATGACGCTCGCGTAGACCTGGCGGAAATCGAGCGTGGCTTTGAGGTCGCCCTCGTCGAGATCGGCGAGGTTGGGGACCGCCCCCTTGAAGCCGCCATCGACCGATCCGCCGAACGCGAACAAGGGCGCGGCCGTGCCGTGGTCCGTGCCGCGCGACAGGTTTTCGCCCACACGGCGGCCGAACTCGGAGTAGGTCACGACCAGCGTGTCGTTCCAGCGCCCCAATTCCTGCATCGAACTGCGGAAGGCGGCGAGTGCGTTGGCAAGGTTGGTCAACAGCCGGGCATGGCGCGGGCGCTGGTCGGCGTGCGTGTCGAAGCCGCTCAACGTGACTTTCCACACCGGAATATCCACACCGTCGGCAATGAGGTCGGCAGCGATGGCAAGGCTGCGCGCCAACGGGTCGCCGGCAAAGCGTCGGCTGAAACGCTCGCGGCCCGAGAGTTTGCGCCGCACAGCCTCGGCCGCCGCCACTGCCTCGTTCTGCGTTCGCACGAGATGGCGCAAGGCGGGCGTGACATCGCGACGGGCCGCGAGGCTCTGCATGCTTTCGGCTTGGGCGAGGAATTGGCGCGGTTCGCGCATCGTCACAAGCCGCGTGTCGGGGCCGGCCAGCGGACCGATATTGCCAACGCCCAAAACGATCGCGTCGGCGTCGGCATTGCGCTTCGAAAATTCCGAATGGCCGCGCAAAGCTTGCGTGACCCACCCTTCGTCGCCGTAGCGGTCGCTGCCGGTGGCCTGTTCCCAAATCTCGATCGAGCGGAAATGCGAACGGTTGGGCTTGGGATAGCCGACCGAATGAAAGACGGAAAGCTCGCCGCGCTCGAGCGGATCGACCAGCGGTTTTAGCGATGGATGGAAGGCGATCTCTTGCGTCACGTCGAGCGCTTCCTGGGCGTCGATCGCAAGCCCGCCGCGCAGGCGACGGTAATTGGCGTCGGCGATCGGGATGACCGTGTTGAGCCCGTCATTGCCGCCTTGCAGCTCGACCAATACGAGGATGCGATTGCGCACCGGCCCTGCAACGCCGGTCGAACGCGGAACGCTCGGGCGTGCAGTAACCGGCGGTGCAACGGCGGCGTTTTGTGGGCCTGTGCAGGCGGCAAGCAGACTGCCTGAAGCGGCAACGAGGAATTTGCGGCGATCCATGGGCGCTCTCACATCAGCTGATAGGCGGGATCGAACAGAAGACTGCGCAGGCGGCTTTCCGCGTCGCCCTCGGCCGGTCGTGCGACCGGCGGCAGCGGCATCAGCGAATGCCAGGTGCGGCCGGGCGTTTGCCAATCGGCGGGCAGCGACGCAAGCCACGCCTCGGCCGACAGATTGACTTTTCGGTCGATGCTGGCGGTTGGATCGACCGGACGGCGGCTCGGCGCCATCATCCCCGGCGCCATCATATTTGCAGCCATCATATTCGGCGCCATCATGCTGCCGTTCATCGCCTCGACATCCATGCCGGCCGGGCGGCCTTTCCCGGCGGCTTTGAGGGCGGCGATGTCCAGCGTGAGCGTCGAATTGCAGTAGAGGTCGCCGGGACGCTGGTTGCGGCAATTGGGGTTCGAGCTCTCTTGCTGGCCTTCGCGGGCAGGATAGACGCGGCCCTCGACCTCGATCCATTCGACGAACAGATTGCGGTCGCCGCGCTTGACGCCGTTGGCATCGACCGGTGCGGCAGCATCGTTGTCGAAGGCGATGCTGACGGCGGCAACGGGACGGTCGACCGGAAACGACAGCACGCGCCAGACCCAGTCGTTGCGGTCGGGCAAAGTGCCGAACTTGGCGCTGTCGGTCGCGAACTCGATGTCCCGTGCCGCAACGACATGATCGCCGTTGATCTTGACGACCATGTGCGGGCCCCCGCGATAGGCATCGCCCGCCACACGCAGGCTGATCGTTTGCACGCCCTCGGCGGGGCGCGCGGGCACGAGGCTGCGCGTGTCGAGCAGGCGGCCCAGAATGTCGTAGCGCGCCACAAGGCTTGCGGGCGTGATCCACAGCGAGCCGCCGGGCCAGCCTTTGACGTTTGGCGGCTCGAACAGGTCCTGGCCGAGGCGCCGGCCGTGCACGGGCAGGGCCTGCAGATCGACGACCGGCAATCCCAAATCGCGATAGGCGCCGACGATCATCGCAACCGGCGACTTGATCAACGTGCCGCGATTGGCCGGCGCCCAGAACGCGTCGGACAGGAACAGCCGCCGCAAGCCCGGCTTGATCTGGTAGCCGCTGGTGCGGATCGCGTCGGCCACCGCCGCGATCTCGGCGGCGGGCGGGGTTTCGGTCGATACGAATTCGCGCCACAGCTTTTCGGCGACGAATTCGGCCGTGCGTTTCTGGGCCAGCAGAATGCGCGCGACGTCGTCGCCGTCGTCGGCGCGCACGCCGAAAATGCGTTTGCTGCTTTCGTCGTGCATGCCTTGCACGAAGCGATAGCCGAAATCGCTCGTGCGCTCGATCGTGCGGCCGGTGAGCGCGCGGGCGGTTTCCTTGATGTCGGCCTCGGCATAGTTGCCTTCGCCGAGCGTGAACAGCTCGAGCAGTTCGCGGGCCAGATTCTCGTTGGGCCGGCCTTTGCGGTTGGTGTGGTTGTCGAGATAGCGCAGCATGATCGGATCGCGAAGGATCTCGCGCAGCAGGGTCTCGAAGCTGCCTGTCGCTTCGCGCCGGAACAACGCATGCTGGTTCCAGATGCGGTGCACGTTGAAACCCACGCCTTCGAAATTCGAGACGAAGTGGTTGTGCCAGAACAGCGCCATGCGCTCGGTGAGCGGCGACGGTGTGGCGATCATTTCGGCGTACCACCAGGCCTTCAGCGTCTGCATTTCGTCGCGACGGGCTTGGATAAAGGGCTGGCGCTGTTCTTCGCGCATGTCGGGGAAGTCGCGATAGCGCGGCCAGGGTTCGGCGAGAAAGCCTGGCGGCGGCAGGGTCGGCGAATTGCGCGTTTCGGCGAGCAGGCGGTCGATTGCGGCGGCGCGATCGAGCGGGGCAAGCTTTGCGATATCGGCGGGCGAAGCGCCGAAGCCGGTGCGCTGCAGGAGATGGCGGGCTTCGTCGAGCGGCAAGGCCGCCGCCGGCAGGCTCGCGACCGCCGCGAGTGTGGCGACGATGCACAGTTTTGCCCAAAATTTCGCCATCCGAAACCTCCAACGAAAACCCCGCCGGTTAAGGCGGGGCGGAACGCAAGACAACGACCGAAAACACGATTGTATTCTACACTACTGTGCCTTCACTTTCACGTAGCTTCCGGGGGCCGCTTCGATAACGGCGAGCTTGCTGTCGCCGGGCGTTCGTGCGGGCACCATGCCGCCGCCATGGCCCTTGGCCCATTCGTCCCACAGCGGCCACCATGAGCCTGGTTTTTGGGTTGCGGTCTCGAGCCATTGTTCGGGTTTGCGCGGCAGCTTGTCGTTGACCCAATGGCAGTACTTGCCGGCCGCCGGCGGATTGACCACGCCCGCAATGTGCCCCGAGGCCGCAAGGCAGAAGGTCGTCGGTCCGGCATAAAGTTGGGTTGCTGCGTAGGTCGATTTCCACGGGGCGATATGGTCTTCGCGCGTCGACAGAATGAAGACCGGCATGTCGATCTTGGTGAGGTCGATCTTGGTGCCGAGCAGCTTGACCTTGCCGCGCGACAGCCGGTTCTCCTGGTACATCTGCCGCAGATAGAAGGAATGCATCGCGGCCGGCATGCGCGTCGAGTCCGCGTTCCAGTAGAGCAGGTCGAACGGGAACGGCTCCTTGCCCATTAGATAATTGTTCACCACGAACGACCAGATGAGGTCGTTGGCGCGCAGCATGTTGAAGGTCGTTGCCATGTCCGCGCCTTCGAGATAGCCGCGCTCGTGCATCTTCTCTTCGAGGGCCGCCAACTGCTCCTCGTCGATGAAGACCGACAATTCGCCGGCCTCTTCGAAATCGACCATCGTCGTGAAGAACGTCGCCGAGGCGATGCGCTTGTCGTTCTTGACGGCCATGTAGGCGAGGGTGGATGCGGTCAGCGTGCCGCCGAGGCAATAGCCGATGATGTTCACGAGCCGCTCGCCCGTCGCCGCTTCGATCGCGTCGAGGGCCGCAAGCGGGCCCTTGGTCATGTAGTCGGCGAAGGTGGCGTCGGCGAGTTCGGAGTCCGGATTGACCCACGAGATCACGAACACCGTGTGCCCTTGCGCAACTGCCCACTTGATGAACGAGTTCTTTTCGCGAAGATCGAGGATGTAAAATTTGTTGATCCAGGGCGGCACGATCAGCAGCGGCGCCTTCACGACGTCTTCGGTCGTGGGCTTGTACTGCAGGAGCTGCATGAGGTCGTTCTGGAACACGACCGAACCCGGCGTGACGGCGATGTTCTCGCCAACCTTGAAGGCCGCCATGTCGGTCATGCGGATCTGCAGCTTGCCCTTGCCGCGCTCGAGGTCGCCCAGCAGGTTCGACAGCCCCTTGACGAGATTTTCCCCGCCCGTCTCGAGCGTTTCGCGAAGCACCTCGGGATTGGTCATCGCGAAATTGGACGGCGCCATCGCGTCGACGAACTGACGGGTGTAGAAATCGACCTTGCGCGCCGTCTTGTCGTCGAGCCCTTCGACCTCGCGCACCGTGCCCTGCAGCCAGCGTGCGGACAGCAGATACGACTGCTTGATGAAGTCGAACACGTAGTTTTCGTCCCACAGCGCGTCCTTGAAGCGGCGGTCTTCGGTCGTCGGCTGCACGACGGGCTGCGAGGTTTCGCCGAGCATCTTGCGCGTCGTCGACTGCCACAGCGACATGTAGTCCTGCCACAGCGAGAACTGCGCCTGCATGAGCTTGGCCGGGTTGGCCATCATGCGCGCGGTCATGTCGAAAAACGCCTGGCCCAAATTCAGCGGATCGGGATTGCCGAACTGCATCGGCGTCTGGCGCTGGAGAAACTCGGCGACCAGATGTTGGCTCTGCTCGGCAATGTGCGCCATCATGCGCGACATTTCGACCGGGTCCGGCAGTTTGACGTCGCGATCCGGCTTATCGGCCATAGTTTCTTCTCTCCTTGGCGGCGAATTCGAACTCGATTATAACGAGTTCGATGACGTTTTTGTCGAAGTTACGCATCTCCTTGATCGGATTTTCTTTTCTGGCCCTCGGGGGATGCACCGAGCAGGGGCCAGATCGCGCCGTCTGGCAGGCCACGAAAGACGCTGCAAATGCGGTCGGCAACGTGTTCGCGTCCGACACGCCCAAACCGGCCGCCATCGACGCGCCCGATCCCGGCGACACGCCCTATCCGAACCTCGCCGTGGTCCCCCGCCGCCCGGCACGGCCCGATGCGCAAACGCTTGCGACCGAACAGGCCGCCCTCGTCGGCCAACGCCAGGCCTCGCAGAATTTCGATACGCAGCTGCGCGCGATCGATCCGGTGCTGAACCCGACCAGCCGCCCGCCCGAGCCGCCGGCGATTGCGGCCGCACTTGCGCCCGTCGAAGCGGTGCCGGTTGGATCGGCGCCCGCTGGGACCGCGCCGCGCGTGCCAGCGCCGCTTGCTGCCCCGGCGATCGCGACGCCGTCGGCGGTCGCCGCTCCAGCACCGCAAACGGCCGCTTTGCCGCCGTTTGTGCCGCCGGTTTTGGCACCGGCCACGATTCCGGCCGCCATCCCCGTTCCCACGCCAGCCGCTCCGCGACCGGCGGCTGCATCTGCGCCGCGTGCAACCGCCAACACGGCATGGCTGGTCGGCGAGGTGGCGTTCGCCGAGGGCTCGCCGCTTTTGACCGCCGAGGCCCGCCGCACGCTGCGCACCGCGGTGGTGGCGGCCAACGAACAGGGCGGGGCGGTCCGCATCACGCCGATTGCCGGGAACCTTGCGGGCCCGCAGGACGGGGCGTTGGCGCCGCGCCGCATGGCCGCAATGGCGGGCGAGTTGGAGGCGCTGGGATTGTCACGGGATAAAATCCGCATCGACGCCGGCGGCTTCCGAAACGCGCGGGTTGCCGTCGAGTTCTGACGCCCATCGAGCGGTGCGACAACGACGCGACATCGATGCGTCTTTGGCGCGACCAAGACGCGACATGCACGCGACATAGACGCGACATTTCTCTGAGGTTTCATCTCTAATATACTGTTTTTAAAACTTTCTGTTTTCTAATACGCGACGTTTTTGGTTCTTTTTGCCGTGCGCGACAAACAGCTGCATAAGCACCCGCATCGCCGGGCGGTCGAGAAATCGTCTTCACCATGTCAAACAGCGTTACCGGAATTACCCTATCAGTAATTCAGCCTATTTAGTATCAAAATCATAATTACGATGCCGAAAAGGCCTCACACATCGTCGAGGTCGGCCTTGCGGGCCGCGAAGTCGTAAACGGCGAATTGCTTGCGCAAGGGCGAGCTGCGCACACCTTCGGCCGCCAGCAAGGCGGCCTGGCGCTCGACGCCGCCGGGCAGTTTGGGATTGAGGAAGCCGCCGCTTTTGAGCACGCGCCACCAGGGCGTGAGGGCATCGACGGCAACGCCGGATGCCCGGCGCTCTTCGGCCGCGCGCGCGCACATATTGGCGAAGATCGCAGTCGAGACCGGGCAGGCGACGGCGACCTTGTGGCGCTTGGCGAGAGCCTGGCGCAGATCGTCGAGCGTTGCGACGTGGCCCGGCTCGATGCGCCTGATCAGCGCGTCGATTTCGGCCGGGCTCGAGACGACCATCGCCCCGCCCTTGGCCTCGCGATAGCCGGGCGCACCCGGCGGAATCTGATGCACGATATGCGGGACCCGCCCATTTTCCAGATGTTCGATCGCACTGCGTTTGCGCGCCATGGCCTGCCTCGTTTGCGTCACGTTGTCGAGGCACGCTTAACGCAGGGCCCGGCCCCAGGGGAATAAGGCATGTTTGTTCGCGGAGCGTTCATCGCAACCACAGGCGATTGACCGGCTCGCGTACGGATGCAATTTTGAACGTGGCGCTTCGCGCTGCGAATGGAAAGAGGGATACGTCAATGCGAGGTACGCCAACGGCTTCGTCGCGCGGCAACAAGGCCCGATCCGCCATGCGGCGCGTGGGCATCGCCCTCGCGTTCCTGCTTGCGGGGCCGTTTGCCGTGTTCGTCTCCGGCACCACGCACGGCCAGGATTGGCGCACGGCAAGCCGGGCGAGCATGGGCACGGCCCCACTGGCGCACGAAACGCCGCAAGCGATGGTGCAGGTCTACGGTGCCCGCGCCTTGAGCTGGCGCGGCATTTTCGGGGTGCATACCTGGATCGCGATCAAGCCGGCCCAAGCGCACGAATGGACGACCTTCGAACTGATCGGTTGGCGCGCCTTGCGCGGCGGCGACGGTCTTGTTGTCACGAACGGCCCGCCCGACCGGCGTTGGTTCGGTGCCGAGCCCGAGCTTTATGCCGAGATTGAGGGGGCTGCGGCCGAGGCCGCGATCGCGCGCATTGTGGCGGCGGCCGACGCGTATCCCTATCGGCGCAGCTACACGCTCTGGCCGGGGCCGAATTCGAACACGTTCACGGCGATGGTGGCGCGTGCGGCACCTGAATTGCGGCTCGATCTGCCGCCGACCGCGATCGGCAAAGACTATCTGGGCGGCGACGTGTTCGCTGCATCCACACCGAGCGGGACGGGCGTGCAGGTGTCGCTGTGGGGCTTGCTCGGGATTGCAGCCGCGCGCGAAGAGGGGCTCGAGGTCAATATTGCGGGGCTCACGTTCGGCATCGATCCGCTGGGGCTCGCCATAAAACTGCCCGGCATCGGGCGCGTGGGCGCACCGCGCGAAACGCAGCGCGACAGCGAGTAGCATTGAAGTTGAAAGGGCTTCGCATGGCCGGGGATAGGACCGCGATTTTCGAGGGCGGGTGCACGTGCCGTGCGGTGCGCTACCGCTTTGCGGTGCGCCCGATGTTCGTCAATTGCTGCCATTGCCGCTGGTGCCAGCGCGAGTCTGGCAGCGCTTTTGCCGTAAACGCGATGGTCGAAACCGAGCGGCTTGAGATTGTTGGCGGAAAGCCCGAGACGGTCGCAACGCCGTCCAACAGCGGCAAGGGCCAGCACGTCGTGCGCTGCCCCACCTGCCGCGTGGCGCTGTGGAGCCATTATGCGGGGGCGGGGACGAAGATCGCCTTCATCCGCGTCGGCACGCTCGACGAACCGGATCGGCTGCCGCCCGATATCCATATCTTCACCGCTTCCAAGCAGCCGTGGGTCGTGCTGCCGCCGCACACGCCCGCGATGGAAGAATACTACGACCGCGAGAAATACTGGCCGGCCGAAAGCCTCGCGCGCCGGCGTGCGATCGGCGCCTGAAGGCGCGTCCGACAGGCAAAAAGACCGTTCGGTCATATTCATGTCTATGGCCCGTTTGTCGAAAAATCCGAGATCTTCGACGCGTATTTCGAGCGCATGCGCCCGCCGCTGGCCCGGCTCGAAGCCTATTTCGACACGATCTTGGGCTACGCGCGCGGCAAAAGCGGGCAGGGCTGCCGCTCGACCCCTACGACCGCAACACGTACTGCGGCGGCGGGGCCAAGGGCTCTACCGACTACGGCCAAGCGGCCTGATCGGCGGCAAGGCAAAAAAAGGGGGGCGGCAGCGCTCCCCTTTTTTGTGTCTGCGATTTCAGAACAGCGCGCGCAAGCCTGCGACCGCAACCACGCCGATCATAGCACCTAGAACGTCGCTGCCGGTGAGCTTCGTTGCGATCGCGACCACGCCGAGGGCCGCGAGTTCGGCGGGATTGCCGCGTGCTACGACGGGCGCGCAGATGCCGACCATCACGGCAAGCGGCGTTGCGCGCAATGCGGCTTCGAGGCGCGGCGTGATCGGCACGAAGCGCATCAGGAAAAAGCCCGCCGCGCGGCAGAAAAACGCAACCGCACCGGCGACCAGCAGCACCGTGAGGATGTCGGGGCGGATATTCATGGCGCCGTTGCCGTTGGCGCGGGCGGCTTGAAGCGCACATAGGCAACGAGGCCACCGACCAAGCCCGCCGCCACAATCGTCCAGCCGCCGGGTGCGAAGCGGTCGACGAGCAACGCGGTTGCGGCCGCCGCGATCACACCGCTCCAACTGCGCTGCAATTTGAACATGCTGAGGCCCATCGCGGCCGAAAACGCGACGAGCATGAAGTCGAGCCCCAGCAAAGCCGGGTTGGCGACGAGGCCGGCGGCGACCACGCCGGCGAGCGTGCCGAGCAGCCACGGAAAGAACATCGCGATGCTGGCCCCGAACGGAAAGCCGCCGTCGCGCTCGCCCTTGGCATAGGCCTGCATCGACAGAACCCAGCTGCCGTCGCCCATGAAAAACAGCATCGGATAGGTCTGGTAAGCGGGCAATGTACCGAGCCAGGGGCGGAACGCGGCGCTGTAGAGCAGATAGCGCGCATTGAGCAGCAGCACCGCGAGTGCGATCGCAAGCGTGGCGGTGCTCGCACTCGCCCCAAGTGCGCTCACCGTCGCAAGCTGCGCTGTGCCCGAATAGATGAGTGCGCTCATCGTCATGGCTTCGGCCAGCGACAGGCGCGCTTCTTGGGCGAGCAGGCCAAATGCAACGCCGTACGCAAACACGCCCACAGCCATCGGCTGGGCGCGGAAGAAGCCGCGCTTGATGCCGTTCCAGCTATAGGCCACGGGCGGGGGAACCGGGTTTGCGATGGCGCGTCGTGTCCTTTTTAATCGGTTGGTTTCGTTTTAGAATCGCAGCTGCCATGCAGCAACCAAACCGCTTGCATGTCTTCTATCCGGTTTTTGCAGGCCGCAGCGCCGAAACCCCCTTTTTTCCGGATGCGTTTGCAGGGTGTTCGCTGTAGATAGAGGACCCGCGAACCGGGCTTTTTGGCTCGATTCTGCCCCGCTGCTCCGTCGTTGAGGAAAAGGCCTCGTACCGCCATGCAAGACGATTTCTATCGCATCAAGCGCCTGCCGCCCTACGTGTTCGCCGAAGTGAACGCGCAGAAGGCCAAGGCCCGCGCCGTCGGCGACGATGTGATCGATCTTGGCATGGGCAATCCCGATCTGCCCACGCCCGCGCACATCGTGGCGAAGCTGACCGAGGCCGTGCAGGATCCGCGCACGCACCGCTATTCGATGTCGAAGGGCATTCCCGGCCTGCGCCGCGCGCACGCGGCCTATTACGGCCGCCGCTTCGGCGTCGAGCTCGATCCGGAAACCGAGACGATCGTCACACTCGGCTCGAAGGAAGGCCTCGCCAATTTGGCGCAAGCGATCACGAGCCCCGGCGATGTGATCCTGGTGCCGAACCCGAGCTATCCGATCCATCCCTACGGCTTCATCATGGCGGGCGCTTCGATCCGCCATCTGCCGACCGACGTGTCCACGCCGGCCGGCGTGGAAGCGTTTTTCGGGGCCATGGAGCGCGCGGTCAAGCACTCGGTTCCCAAGCCCTTGGCGCTGATCTTAAACTATCCGTCGAACCCGACGGCGCAGGTCGTCGATCTTGCGTTTTACGAGCGCTGCGTTTCGTTCTGCCGCGAACACAAAATCTGGATCCTGTCCGATCTTGCGTATTCGGAGATCTATTTCGACGACGTTCCGCCGCCCTCGATCCTGCAAGTGCCGGGGGCCAAGGACGTCGCCATTGAATTCACCTCGATGAGCAAGACCTATTCGATGGCCGGCTGGCGTGTGGGCTTCGCCGCCGGCAACAAGACGCTGATCAAAGCGCTCGCGCGCATCAAAAGCTATCTCGACTACGGCGCGTTCACGCCCGTGCAGGTGGCGGCCGCCGCCGCCCTCAACGGGCCGCAGGATTGCGTCGTCGAGGCGCGCGAGATCTACAAGCAGCGCCGCGACGTGCTGATCCAGGGTCTGCAGCAGGCGGGATGGGACGTGCCCAATCCGCCCGCTTCGATGTTCGCCTGGGCGCCGATCCCGCCGCAATATGCGGCGCTGGGATCGCTCGAATTTTCGAAGCTCCTGATGCGCGAGGCCAAGGTTGCGGTCTCGCCCGGAATCGGGTTCGGCGAATACGGCGACACGCATGTGCGCCTCGCCCTCGTGGAAAACGTGCAGCGCATCCGCCAGGCTGTGCGCGCGATCAAACAGTTCATGGGCGCACCCGAGCGCCTGCCCGAACCGCCGACGCAGAAGAAAAAAGCCGCCGTATGACCGCTCCCCTTCGTATCGCCATCGCAGGTCTCGGCACGGTCGGTGCCGGGGTCGTGCAGCTTCTGGCCAAGAACGGCACCTTGATTGCCGAACGCGGCGGCCGGCCGCTCGAGATCGTCGCGGTCAGTGCACGCGACCGCAAGAAGGGCCGTGGGCTCGATCTTGGCAAGATCGCGTGGTTCGACGATGCGGCCGCAATGGCGAGCCAAGCGCCGTGCGACGTGGTCGTCGAACTCATCGGCGGCTCGGAAGGTGTCGCGCGCGCCGTGTGCGAAAACGCGATCGCCGCCGGACGCCACGTCGTGACGGCCAACAAGGCGCTGCTCGCCCATCACGGGACTTCGCTTGCGGCATCGGCCGAAGCCAAGGGCCTCACGATCGCCTACGAAGCGGCGGTGGCGGGCGGCATCCCGATCATCAAGGCGATCCGCGAAGGCTTGGCCGCCAACCGCATCTCGCGCGTCTACGGCATCCTGAACGGGACGTGCAACTACATCCTCACGCAGATGCGCAAGACCGGTGCCGCTTTCGGCGACGTGCTCGCAGAAGCGCAGAAGCTCGGCTACGCCGAAGCCGATCCGAGCTTCGACGTGGACGGCGTGGACGCAGCGCACAAGCTTGCCGTGCTCGCCGGTGTCGCGTTCGGCACCAAGATCGATTTTGCGGGCGTGCATGTCGAAGGCATTCGCCGCGTGGGTGCTGAAGACATCCAGTTCGCGCGCGAGCTTGGCTACCGCATCAAGCTGCTCGGCATCGCCGAGCTCGGGCCGAACGGCCTCATGCAGCGCGTGCATCCGTGCATGGTGCCGCTCGAAACGCCGATCGCGCATGTGGAAGACGTCTACAACGCGGTCGTGGCCGAAGGCGATTTTGTCGGCCGCCTGGTGTGCGAAGGGCGCGGGGCAGGGGCCGGGCCGACGGCGTCGGCGGTCGTCGCCGATCTCGTCGATATCGCGCACGGGCGCCGGCCGATGACGTTCCAAGTGCCCGCCGGCAAACTCGCGGAGCCAGCGCGCCTCGGCATTTCGGCACGGCGCGGCAGCTACTATATCCGCCTCGACGTTGTCGACCGGCCCGGCGTGATCGCCGACGTGACGGCCGCGTTGCGCGACGAGGCGGTGAGCCTTGCCTCGATGCTGCAGCGCGGGCGCGCACCCGACGAGCGCGTGCCCGTGGTACTCGTGACGCACGAAACCTCGGAAGCCGCGATGGCCAAAGCCTTGGCGCGCATTTCCGCACTCGGGGCCGTGCTCGAGCCGCCGGTCGTGGTACGGATCGAAAGTCTTTGAGCAGAACTGAACGCGACGGAGTCCCAACGATGCCCAATGCCTCTTTGCATCTCGACCGCAACCTTGCGCTTGAAGTCGTGCGCGTAACTGAAGCGGCGGCCCTTGCCGCGTCGCGCCTGATGGGGCGCGGCGACGAGAAGGCGGCCGACCAGGCGGCGGTCGACGCGATGCGCAAGGCGCTCAACTCGCTCGCCATCGACGGCACGGTCGTTATCGGCGAAGGCGAGCGCGACGAAGCGCCCATGCTCTATATCGGCGAGAAAGTGGGCCAAGGCGGCCCGCGCGTCGACATTGCGCTCGATCCGCTCGAAGGGACGACCATCACCGCCAAAGGCGGGCCCAACGCGCTTGCCGTGATCGCGATGGCCGAGCAGGGCGGGTTCCTCAACGCGCCCGACGTCTACATGGACAAGATCGCCGTCGGCGGCGGCCTGCCCGAAGGTGTCGTCGATCTCGACAACAGCCCTGAGACCAATCTCAAGAATCTCGCCAAGGCCAAGGGCGTGGACATCGCCGATCTCGTGACCTGCATTCTCGACCGGCCGCGCCATGCCGAGCTCATTGCCAAGGTGCGCGAGGCGGGTGCCCGCATCATGCTGATCTCGGACGGCGACGTGTCGGGCGTGATCGCGACGTCGAGTGCGGGCTCGGGCGTCGATCTTTATATGGGCTCGGGCGGCGCACCCGAAGGCGTGCTGGCGGCGGCGGCGTTGCGCTGCATCGGCGGCCAGATCCAGGGGCGCTTGTTGTTCCGCAACGACGACGAGCGCGGCCGTGCCGCCCGTCTCGGCGTCAAGGATCTTTCGAAGAAATACACGATCCTCGAACTTGCCAAGGGCGACGTGATGTTCGCGGCGACGGGGGTGACCGACGGCTCGATGCTGAAGGGCATTCGCCGCTTTCCGGGCGGCTCGTCCACGCACTCGATCGTGATGCGCTCGAAGACAGGTACCGTGCGCGTGATCGAAGCCACGCACAATCACCGGGTGAAGCCCGGCCCTTGAGCGCAATGCGATGAGCTTCGCCGGGCTCGAGCGCTCGGTCCTCGGGCGGCGCTGGCAGCCGCGCCTGGGCGATGCGCGCGCGGCGATGGCTCTTGCCCAGCGTGCGGGCTTGAGCGAGACGGTCGCGCGCATTCTGGCGGGGCGCGGTGTGGATGCCGAGCACGCGGCTTCGTTTCTCGCCCCCAAAATCCGCGATGCGATGCCCGATCCCTCGCATCTCAAAGACATGGACAAGGCGGTCGACCGGCTCATCGCCGCGATCGATGCGGGCGAGCCGATCGCGATTTTCGGCGACTACGACGTCGACGGTGCGACGTCGGCAGCCTTGCTGCACGGCCATCTCGAAGCGCTGGGCGCCAAAGTTCGCCACTACATCCCCGACCGCATGAAAGAAGGCTACGGCCCCAACGCGCCGGCCTTGCTGATGCTCGCGCAAGAAGGCGTGCGCGTGGTGGTGACGGTCGATTGCGGCACCACCGCGCATGCGCCGCTTGCGGCGGCGGCCGAAGCCAAGCTCGACGTCATCGTCGTCGACCACCATGCGGCGGAGGTGTCGCTGCCGCAGGCGTTCGCGATCGTCAATCCGAACCGCATCGACCAGACGAGCGAGCTTGGCCAGCTCGCGGCCGTGGGTGTCGCGTTCCTGCTGCTCGTGGCGCTGAACCGCACCTTGCGCAAGCGCGGGCGCGACGCACCCGATCTGCTTGAAGCGCTCGATCTGGTCGCACTCGGCACCGTCGCGGACGTGGTACCGCTGACCGGCCTCAACCGCGCCTTCGTGGCGCAAGGCTTGAAGGCGATCGCGGCACGGGCGCGCGTCGGCATTGCGGCCTTGGCCGACGTCGCTGGCTTGGCCGAAACGCCGCAGGCTTTTCATTTGGGCTTTCTGCTGGGCCCGCGCGTCAATGCCGGCGGGCGCGTGGGCGAGGCGGATCTGGGCGTGCGCCTGTTGACCACGCGCGATCCGATCGAGGCGACCGATCTTGCCAAGCGCCTCGACGGCTACAATCGCGACCGCCAACGCATCGAAGCCGAGGTGCTGGCTGCGGCACTTGCGCAAGCCGAAGGGAACCCAAACGATCTCACGCTCGTGGCGGGCGAGGGCTGGCATCCGGGCGTCATCGGCATCGTCGCAAGCCGCCTCAAAGACCGCTTCGATCGGCCGGCCTTCGTTGTGGCGCTCGACGGCGACGTGGGAAAAGGCTCGGCGCGATCGGCCTTCGGCTGGGACATCGGCGCTGCGACCATCGCCGCGCGCCACGCCGGTCTGCTTATCAACGGCGGCGGCCATGCCAACGCCGCAGGCCTCACCGTCGCGCGCGATGCGTTGCCGGCGCTGCGCGCCTTTCTCGACGCGCATCTGGCCGAACATCTGAAGCGCGCGTCGCGCGCGACCGTGCTCGACTACGACGACGTGGTGCCGCTCTCGGCCGCAACGCCCGCGTTTCTCGACGAGCTCGAACAAGTTGGCCCGTTCGGCATGGGCAACCCCGAGCCGCGCTTCGTGCTCGCGGGCGTGCGCATCGCCAAGGCCGACGTCGTCGGCACCAACCATGTGCGCTGCTTCCTGCAGGATGCGCGCGGCGCAAGGCTTGCAGCGATTGCGTTCCGCAGCCTCGACAGCGAACTTGGGAGCCTGCTGCTGCGCGGCGACGGCGCGCCGCTGCATCTTGTCGGGCGTCTCAAGCGCGACGCGTATCGCGGGGCCGTGCGCGTGCAGTTTCATATCGAGGATGCTGCGGGCGCATAGCGCTCTTAAACAAGCCTTCACCAATTTGAACTAATGATCGTTCTTATGGACAGGCAGGGATCATCGCCGATTGAAGCCGCTCTCGCCGCCGAGCAAGCGCGGCGCCGCGATGCCGAACGGCGCTTGGCCGAACAGCGCCAGTTGCTCGCGCGTCTGGTGCACGATTTTCGCAGTCCGCTCAACGCCATCGCAGGCTTTGCCGAGATCATGGAAGGCGGTCGTTTCGGCCCGCTCGGCGATCCGCGTTATGCGGGCTATGCCCGCGATATCCGCGTTTCTGCCTTGCAGTTGGCGGAAACCGTCACCCAACTTCTCGACCAGACCAAGTTCGAGGAGAGCCAGTACCGCCTCGAGGACGAGCGGGTGAACTTGCGCGAAATCGTCGAAGGCTGTGCGGCCACCATCGGCGGACTTGCCGTCGCCAAAGGTATCGCGCTTGCGATCGAATATCGCGCTGAAGTGGCGTTGTCGGCCGACCGCCGGGCGTTGCACCAGATTATTGTTAATCTGGTTTCCAATGCAGTGAAGTTTTCGGCGCCGAACGCGACGGTCGCGCTCGACGTCGATCGCGATGCGGCGGGCCGCGCCGTTCTCACCGTCGCCGACGGCGGGTGCGGCATTGCATTGGCCGACCTGGATCGTGTAAAAATTCCCTACGCGCATTCGAGCCTCGGCTCAAGCGGCGAGGCTGGCACCGGCCTTGGACTCTCGATCGTTGCGATCCTTCTCGAACAGCACGGCGGCACCTTGGAAATCGACAGCGTTCCGGGCAAAGGGACATCGGTGCGCGCGATATTCCCCGAATGGCGCAGCGGTGCGGCCGACCGCGCGGCCGCCGCCAAGTGGACCTGGCGATGAGCGGCCGCACGCTTGTGCGCATCGACCGTGCGACGTTGCGCGAACTTGCCGCGTCGAACGTGCGCTTCATGCGCCGCGATCCCGCCGGGCGGCGCGCCAAGCTTGCCTTCTACGATCTTTCGGGCATGGAACTCGACGGGCTCGATCTGTCCGGTGCCGATCTCACGGGTGCGCGCCTCAAAGGCTGTTCGGCGCGCGGCACGCGGTTCGTCGGCGCCACGCTGTTCTGCGCGGATCTGCGTTTTGCGCGCCTGCAGAACGCCGACCTGTCGCGCGCCGATCTGCGCGGCGCCAATCTGCGCGGGTCCGATCTCAGCGATGCGAACATGCGCGACGCCGATATGCGCGAGGGGGAACTCGCGCGCCAAGGCAATGGCGGCCAGACCGATGGCACGGTCGGCGGTGCCGTCGATGCGGCGACAGCGACGCTGAGGGGGGTGGATCTCTCGGGCGCGCGACTTTCGCAGACCATCGCCATGCAGGTCGATCTCAGCGACGCCAAACTCGTGGGCGCTTCGCTCGACGGCGTGGATTTCCGCAACGCGAACTTTACCGGCGCCGATCTGCGCAAGGCCGACTTGCGCAACTGCAACATGACGGGCGCCAATTTGCGCGGATCGCTGATGCTGGAAACCGTCCTTGCGGGCGTGGTTCTGGGCGAAGCCGACGCGACGGGAGCCATCCTCGACGCCGACATGCGCGCGGCGTTCGCGCGCGCGGGCAATGCCAGTGCGAAGCTGCGCGAAATGGACGGTTCGATCGACGAAGCGCTCGCCGAACATGCGCGCTGGATCGCAACCCAGGGTGCGGCTGGCAAGCGGCTCGATCTGTCGAGCGTCGATCTCACCGGCTACGGCTTCGACGGCAAGGATCTGTCGGGGGCCGTGCTGCGCAATTCGGTTGCCTCGCGCGCGAGTTTCCGCGGCGCCATCCTGGTGCTGACGGATTTCGCGTCGGCCGATCTTTCGCATGCGGATTTCACCGGCGCCGATCTGCGCGCAGCCACGTTCAAGCGCGTCTATCTGGCCGACGCCAAAATGGCGGACACCAATCTGCAGCCGGTTCGTTTGGGCGGTGCCGCAGGCCAGATTATGGGCGCCAATTTCGAGCGCGCGCGCCTTTGGCGTGCCGATCTGTCGCGCGCGGTCTTGCGCAAAGCCGTGCTCTCGCACGCCGATTTTTCAGAAGCGGTGCTGCGCGCGGCCGACCTGCGCGAGGCCAATCTCGACGGCGCGCAGTTCGCACAGGCCGACTTGGCCAATTGCTTGGCCGACGGCCCGCTTCCGAACTGAGCGCTGCCGAACTGAACGCTGCCGAACTGAATCTTTAGGCTTCGACGTCCAGCGTTTTGCCGCGCCCGCTGGCGGCGGGCGGTGCGATCGTCGAAACGAGATCGACCAGCGCTGCTTGCGCGTCGTTGGCTGCATTGAAAGCCGAGATGGCGGCGGCTTGCTTGACGTCGGAATTGGCGCTCGACAGCGAGGCAATCGCTTTTTCGCCGGCGACCGAAGAAATCGTGAGCGACATCGGGATTCTCCCAAATAAAGGCGCTTGAACGACCGTTGTTGTAGCACGCCGGGCCTAGCTTGTGTCGCGAAAACTTTATCGTCTGCCGTTCTTGCCTTATTCTCAGTCGCTTGATGGAGACGCGCAAAATCATGGCGAGCCTGCGGCAAGCCCGCGTGCGTTGGATTGCCGCCTTTGCGTTGGCGTTTGCCGCTATGGGCGGTCTGGCCGTTGTATGGGCGCCTGATTTTGCCCTGCGTTATGCGGTGCGTCAGGGGGCGGCCTTGGCCGGGCTGCAGCTGGTCGGGCTCGGCCAGGCTTCGGTGTCGTTGCGCGCGGGCGAAATTCTGCTGGGCGGCGTCGAGCTTGCGCAGATGCAGCCGGTGCTAGGTGCCGAGCCGGGCTTGCGCGTGGGCAGCCTCGATCTGCGGTTCGATTGGCGCAAGCTGCTGGCCGGCCGCTTGGAGTTGCCGCGCCTGCATGTGGAGGGGCTCGCCCTTGCGCTGGTGCGCAAGCCAGATGGCGGTTTTGCCGTCTCGGGCGTGGCACTTGGCGGTGGCGCACCTGCGCGGCCGGGCCTCGCACCGTCCAAGACGCAAGGGCTCGGCTTCGACTGGCCGATCGGCATCGGCGTTGCCGAAATCGTCGGCTCGACCCTTGTCTATCGCGACGGCGACGCGTCGTTGGTGCTGAAGATCGACAGCCTCAAGCTCGAGCGCTTCGCCTTCGACGAGCAGCCGCGCAAGCTGCGCTTTGCGCTGGCAGCCACGCTCGGCGACACGCCTTTCACGGTGCGCGGGGCGGCCGATCTCCAGGCACCGTCTTTCGAGGGGCAGGTCGAGATTGCCGGGCTTCCATTGGCCTCGTTTGCGAAGATTGCCGGCCTCGAGCTTGGCGGCACGCTCGAGGCCAAGCTCGACGTCGCCGTGGCACAGCTTGCTGCCGGCCCCAATTTGTCGCTGAGCGGCGAAGCCAGCGTTCGCAGCCTTGCCGTTCCGGCCACGCGTGCGGCTGCCGCTTCATGGAACGGCCGCGTGCGCTGGCAGTCGGTAAGCGGCTTGGCGCTCGACGGCACGCTTACGGCGCAGGATTTCTCGCGCGACACCGATGCCGGCACGCTTGCTGGCGAAAGCCTTGCCTACCGCGGGGCGGCGACGCTTGGGGCCCAAGATGCGCTCGATCTGCGCGGCGATCTTAACCTCGTGCGGCCGTCTTTGCGCGGGCCCGATCTGGCGGTCGACATGCAGACCTTTGCGGCCACGCAAATCCAGGCGACGCGCGCGCGCGACGGCACATTGGCGGTGCGCGGCGGCATCAATGCGACATCGCTCGCGCTGGACGCTGCCGGTACCAAACTGCGCGCGGCCGGCCTCGATCTTGCGCGGCTCGAATTGTCGGTCGCATCTTCGGGCAAGATCGCATTCGGCGGCAATCCGGTCGTTCGCGACGTCGCCTTCGCGCAAGGGACGACGAGTTTCGCGGCGCAAAGCCTATCGGCGGACGCGACCTTGTCGCGCGACGGGAGCTTGCTGCAGTTCGACGGCGCGCTCGAGACGGCGCTTGCGAAGTTCGCCGGCGACGACGTCGAGGCGACGCTGGCGCAGCTGCGCTATCGCGGCGTGCTGGTGCAGCAGGGCGATGCAATTTCCAGCACCGGTGCGTTAGGCCTCGAGCGCGGATCGGCCGCTTCCAAACAGGCGGGGCTCGCGGTTGCGTTCGCCGATCTGCGCCACGAGGGGCGGGCAAGCGTGGCGCCGGTTTTGGCGCTCGCGGGCCGCCTGGCGGCGAGCGACTTCACGCTCGATGCCGCCGACGGGCGCACGCTCGCCGCCATCGGCCGCTTCACCGCCGCCGACCTCGCAGCAGATACCGCCGGAACGCAAGCACCGCGCATCGACATCGAAAATCTGCGCGTCTTGCGCCGCGTGGCCGCCGGCGCGGGGCAGCCCGCCTTTCCGTGGCGGATCGAGGCCGCGCGCGCCGCCATGCGCGATCTGCGCCTCGAAGGCACCCGCGCGGTCGCCGTCAACACGATCCAAATCGATCGCCCGCTGCTGCGCCTCACGCGCACCAAAGAAGGCTGGCTCAGTCTCGATGCCGCGCGCGCGCCGGTGCCCGCCGAAACTGCCGCGGCGCAAACACCTTCCGTGCCCACGCCGATCGCGGCACCGGCACCATTGCGCTATGCGGTGGGGCGCCTGTCGATGGGCGGCGGGCGCGCGATCTTCGAAGATCGCACGCCGCACGCCCCGGTGCGCCTTGCCCTCGACCGCATTGAGGCAAGCATCAGCGACCTCGACAATTTGCGCCCCGAGCGGCCGATCGCGTTTTCGCTGTCGGCGCGCGTGGGCGGTTTTGGGCAGGCAAGCGTGCAGGGAACGGCGTTCGCGTTCGCCCCCTTGCTGTCATTCGATCTCGAACTTGCGGCCAAGGCGATCGATCTGCCGCCGCTGTCGCCCTATGTCGATCTGGCTTTGGGCATCGATCTGCGCACCGGGACGAGCGACGTGGCGGCCACCTTGAGTGCCCGCGACGAGCAGCTTTCCGGCACCACGAAATGGCGCTTCGAGAATCTGCAGATCGACGAACGCGCGCGAGCACCTGACGATCCCGAGCCGAAGCTGCCCGTGGCGACGGTGCTTGGCTTGCTCGCCGATCCCGACGGCACGATCGAGCTCGATATCCCGGTTGCGGGGCCGCTGCGCGATCCGCAATTCGACACGGCCGATGCGGTGCGTCAGGCCGTGGGCGGCGCACTCGAGGGCGCATTGTCGACGACCTTCTCGGTGCTGTTTCCGTTCGGCGCGCTCATCTCGAGCGCGGTCGACAGCGAGCGGCGGGGGACCGCGATCGTGCTGCCGCCGATCGCCTTCGCCGCCGGCAAAAGCGACATCGAAGTCGCCGCTGCCGAACAGCTGTCCGCACTCGTAACCTTGCTCGAGAAGCGCCCGGCCGCGCAGGTTGAGCTGTGCGGCTTCGCGCATGCGGGCGAGATCGACAAGGCCGAGCCTGCCGACCTCGAAGCGCTTGCCGCGGCGCGTTCGGCGGCCGCCAAAGCGCGTCTTGTCGACGGCGGCAAGGTCGCGGCCTCGCGCGTGTTCGAATGCCGCGCGCTCGTCGACGACACGCCCAACGCCAAAGCGCGCGTCGAGATGCGGTTTCTCTAGCCGACGCGCGTTGCAGCCGTCGTTGCGAGATGGCCGGTCTTGACGAGGATGCGGCAACCTTTTGTGCTGAACGGCGTGTGGCGACTGAGATGGGGGCTGGAAATCCAGGTGCCCGCCGGATATTTGCCGTGTTCGTCGGCGAACTCGCCCGCCAAGACCAGAATTTCTTCGCCGCCGAAATGCGAATGCGGCTGGAAGAACGTGCCGGGCTGCCAATCGACAAGGGCCACGTGTTCGGTGCCGTGCGCGTGCAGCGGCATTACCTTTAGGCCCTCGACCAGACCTGGATGCCAGGGCGACGAAGCCGTATCGACGACAACCCGCGCAATGTCCGCAGCGGCGCAGTCGCCACGCCGCACGAAAAGCAGGCAGCCTTCGTCGCTTGACCCTGTGTTTTCGAAACCCGGCGGATTGCGCAGATACGTGCCGGCCGGATATCGCCCGGAGGAGTCCGCATAGGATCCTTCGAGCACGAAGATTTCGCGGCCATGCGGATCGTCGCGTGCGGCACGTCGCGCGCCGGGCGCGAAACGTTCGAACATGGCAGCGTCTTCGCTTCGGCCGTTGGCGTCGGTGAGGATCTTGCGCTGCACGCCGCTGTCTGCGGCATTGCGCCAAACGCCGAAGTCCGGCGCAACGACGATGCGCGCCGCAGTTTGCTCAGTTGTAGGCATTGCGGCCCGCCATGACGCCGCCATCGACGTCCCATACCGCACCGGTGACCCAGGCCGCCTTCGAGGACAGCAGAAACGCAACGGCAGATGCGACGTCTTGCGCGGTGCCGATCCGGCCGATCGGATGGAAGGCGTTGAACCCCTGTAGGGCGGCGTGCACGTCTGCCTTCGGGATGAAGCCTTCATAGATCGGCGTTTCGACGACCGCCGGCGACACGGCATTGACCCGGATGCCGTGGACGCCGAGTTCCATCGCCAGATGCTGCGTCAGCGAATGGAGGCCTGCCTTCGCCATCGAATAGGCCGACGACGGCGTCGCCTGAACGGCCTGTTTGGCCCACATCGACCCGATATTGACGATGGCGCCCGCGCTCTTGCGCGCGATCAGCGACCGCGCCAAGGCTTGGGTCACAAAAAACGTCCCGCGATTTATGTCGTGGTAGCTGTCGTAGTCGGCGGGCGTGTGTTCGACGAAAGAGCGCGGAATGAATCGGCCGGCCGCATTGACCAGGCCGGTGAGGGCGGGGTAGGCGCTTGGCAGTCTTTGTGCGAATTCCGCAACGGCGGAAGCGTCGGCAAGGTCGAGCAACTCGGTCTCGACCGTGCCGAGCTTCGCGAGGTCGCGCTTGGCCGCATCCAGTTTGTCCTTGCCGCGTGCGGCGAGCACGACGCTGCCGCCCGCGCGCAGAATTTCGGCCGCCGTTGCCGACGCCATGCCGCCCGAGCCGCCGAGGATCAGCGTTTGTGTGTTTGCGAACTCCATATTAGCCTCTCTATCAGTAGGTAGTTTTGCCGTCAAAATTTTTAGCCGTCGATCGTTGCTTCGATTGCATCCAGGGCGCGCGCCAGGATGCGCGGATCGCGCCGCGCCCAGGCGACCAACAAGGCGCCTTGCAGTGCCGACAGCGTCGTCTCGGCGGCACGCTGCGCCGCTTGGCGGTCGGACGCCGATTTCGACGCGCGCTGCGCGAGGTAGATCTGCGCGAGCCATTCGGTCTGACGAACGAAGAAGCGCTCGACGTTCTGGCGGACCGCATCGGGCAGGAGCTCTGTTTCCGTTGCGAGCATCCCGCACAGGCAGAATTGCCTTTCCTGAAGACTGCGGAGATAGATTTCGCCGTAGGCCCGCATGCGCCTGCGCAGATCGGAGAACTGCACTTCGATCGCGGCGGTCTTTTCGTCGAACTGGGCGATGTAGCGTTCGACAAGGGCCGCACCGAGATCGGCTTTGCCCGGAAAATGATGGTGGATGCTCGCTTTGCGGATGCCGACGCGCGCGGCAAGATCGGCGTAGCTGACGCTCGAATAGCCGTTCCTGCGCATCAGCGCTTCGGCGGCATCCAAAAGGTCGTCGCGGGTGTTCGACATGAGCATGACGAGAAACTACCTTCTGGTAGGTAGCTTGGTCAAGCCGTTTCTTTTGGCGAAGCCAAACTCAGCCCTGCGGGCGTGCTGCGAGTGCGGCGGGTGCGCCGATGGCACCGGCAAAATCGGCACCGGCGGTGTCGCATTCGGCCATCGAAACCCAGCGCAGATCGGCATTCGCGAACGACACGTTGGCAAGCTGGCAGTGCTGGAACTTCGCATGGCGAAGCACTGCCGCATCGAAGCGCGCGATCAGCGACCGGCCCGAGGCCACGACGAGCGGGGCCAAATTGCAGCCTTCGAACACGGCGCGCACGAGATTGGCGCCCTTTAGATTGGCGCCGCGCAGATCGGCACTTTTGAAGATCGCACCGCGCAGATCGGCCCCCTCGAACAGGCTTGCCTGAAGCCATGTGCCGTCGAACCGCGCATTGGCGATGCAGGCCTCTTTCGCTTTCAGCGAGGTGAGCAGCGCGTGTTCGGGCCACGAGATATCGCGCAGATCGAAGCCGGAAATGTCGAGCGGACGGCCTTTGGCGCCGGCGCTTTCGATCCAGGCGCCATGGTCGCGCACGAGGATGTGCAGCGACTCCTTGAGCATCGACATCGGCTTGCCGCGCGGCTGGTCGGTCAAAGCCCCGGTCTCGTCGCAGCCTGTGCGGTCGGCCGCCACCATCGTCGTCCCGTAGAGATTGGCGTTGCGCAACACGGCCCCGCGCATGTCGGCGCGCGAGAGGTCGGCCCCTTCGAGATCGGCCCCTTCGAACGTCGCGTTCTTGAGGTTGGCCTTGGCGAGATTGGCCCCTTTGAGGATCGCGTCGGTGAAATCCGCCATCGCCGCGACCGCGCCCGACATGTTGGCTTGCGTGAGGTTCGCGTTGACCATGCGCGCGCGCGAAAGATCCGTGGGATCGGCCGACGTCGCGACGTTTTCGAGGTCGGAGGCGAGGCGCTTGGTGAAGATCGCCCCTTCGCGCAGATCGGCGTTGAACATTTCGGCAGCCGTGAGGTCGGCCCCTTTCAAGACCGCACCGCGCATGTCCGCGCGCGTGAGATTGGCGCGCACGAGCTTGGCTTTGGTCAGATTCACGCAGAACAGCATCGCGCGCTGCAGGTCGCTGCCGCTCAGATCGCACTCGACCATGATGGCACCGGTGAAATCGGCCTCCGCCAGATTCTTGCAGGCGAGATTGAGGCCGGTCAGGTTGCGGTAGCTGAAATTGGCGCGCTGGCCGCCCGGACGGTTGTTTGCGAACAGCTCGTGTTTGCGGACCGCAAGATCGCACTCGCGCTGGTCCATGCTGCGGCGACGATGGAAGTCGTCCTGGTCGACCACGGCTGACATTGCGTTCGCTCCCGGCGACAAGATTCTTGAGCTGCGAGTGTGCGGTGCTTGGGACCTTAGGGCAAGGGCGGGCTCGCGAAGCGGTCGGGCTCCATGCCGGCAAGCGGGAAGGGGCTTGGGTGTCCGCCCGCGAGTGCTGCGACGATCTGCGCCGTCAGCGGGGCGAGCGTGATGCCGTCGCCCTCGTGCCCGGCGGCGACGATCGCGTTGCGCCGTATGCCTGAGCGGCCGAGCAGGGGGCGCTTGTCGGGCACAAACGGGCGCAGGCCCGCAAAGGCGCGCAGGATCGTCGCTTTGGCAAGTGCTGGGACGCGCTTGGCGCCCTCGGCCAGAATGGTGCGGTAGCCGTCGCCCGACACGCGCCGGTCGAAGCCCGCAAATACGCGCGTATTGCCGACGATATGCTGGCCGTGCGGCGTGGCCTCGAGCGTGAAGCCGTAGCCCATGCGCACGAGCGGGTCGGGCGAGGATTTGGCGGCGTCCGGATCGAGCTTGGCGGTGAGGTAGCGCGCCGATACGAGAAAGCGCGTGGCGAGCGGCTTGGCGCGTGCGGTGACCAAAAGCTCGCCGCGGCGGGGGACGACCGGCAATTCGAGCCCAGCAAGGGCACCTAGTTCGCGGCTCCAAATGCCGGCACAGAACACAAATTGTTCGGCCGCCAAGTCGATGCGTTCGCCGTCGCCGCGTTCGAGATGCGCCCTGGCGATGCGGTCGCCCGCCACGTCGAATTCTTTGACGGAGGTGTGCCACAGCGTTTCCACGCCGCGTGTCCGCGCGGCCGCGACAAGGGCGAGTACGACGAGATAGGGGGTCACTTGCGCCTCGTCTGGCACGTCGAGCGCACCGTGCAAGTCCGGCGACAGGTTGGGCTCGATCGCCAGCATGCCCGCCCGATCGACCATGCGCGCATCGACTCCGGCCGCTTGCAGCAGCGCGCAATGCGCGTCCATCTTGGCGATCTCGTCGGCCGCTTCGATCAGCATGAGCCCGCCGCAGCGCTTGTACTCGATTCGCGAAGGCCCCAGCCGCTTGGCCAAAGCGGGATAGAGGCGCTGGCTTGCCGCCGCCATTTCCAAAGCCGGGCCCGGCGTTTTGGTCGAGACCGACACGTAGCCGTCGCACGCCCCGGAGCTGCCCGCGTTCGGCAATGCGCTATCGATCAAGACGACGCGATGGCCCGCGGCGGCGAGCGCTTCGGCGCACGCAGCCCCCATGATTCCGGCGCCGAAAACGGCGATCTCAGTGTCGATGCGGCGCATAGGCGGCGGTTGCTCCTTGCGGTCTTTCGTGACACGGTTCGGGATCAATTTCAAACGGACCGAAGCTTTGTTCCGCCCTCTCGATTCCGCAGCCGATCCCGAAGCCGAAACATCCGCGCCGCCGCACAGCCGCCTTGCGCAAGCTCTCTTGCGCGGCCCGCATCCGGCCCTGTGCGCGATCGGTCATTGCTTTCAATGTCTGGACGCCGAGGGCAAACGCACCTGCCGCGCGCAGCCCAGCGAGTCTGCATCTCAGCCATTGCCGGCGTGCGAAGCCGTCGTGATCGGTGCCGGGCCGGCGGGCTCGGCTTGCGCGCTTGCCCTTGCGGCCGAAGGGGTCGAGACCCTGCTGCTCGATGCCGATGCGGCCCCCGGCGGCAATGTGTGGCGCAAGCCGCGCGGGCGCGACCAAGGCAGCGGGGCATGGCTGCGCAGTCGCGTTGGAGCGGCCAAGCATCTTTCCCATCGTGCGGGCATCGAGGTCCTGGACATTCGCGCCGGCCATGAAGTGTGGGCGCTTGATGCGGCCGGGCGCGGCCATATCTTGAACGCCAAAGCCGTGGTGCTGGCGACCGGTGCCATCGAGCGCAACGTTGCCGTACCGGGCTGGGAACTGCCGGGCGTGTTCAATCTCGGCGCCCTGCAGGCGCTGGCGAAGGGGCAGGGCATTGTGCCGCGGGGGCCGACCTTGCTCGCAGGCAGCGGGCCGCTGCTTTATCTCGTCGCGGACGAGATGCGCGCGGCCGGCGTGGAACTCGTCGCGGTCGTCGATGCGTCGGGCTTGCCGTCGCCAAGCGTCTTGCGCGCGTTGCTGGGGGCGCCGGGCCTGCTCGGCCGGGCCGCCGGTTTCGTGCTGCGCTTGATGCGCGCGCGCGTGCCGATTTTGCGCAAGCATGCGCTTGTGCGCGTGGATGGCGACAAATCCGTCGCGTCGGCGACGGTCGCGAGATTGGACGATCCCAGCCGCACGCGCCGCTTCGACGTTGCGGTCGTCGGTGCGGGCTACGGCTTGATGGCGAATATCGATCTCGTGCAGGTCGCCGGTGCCGACACCGCTTTCGATGCGGCACTCGGCGGCTGGCATGCGCGCGTGGACGGCGTCGGCGAAACCAGCATTGCCGATCTCTATGCGATCGGCGAAACGCGCGGCGTGCGCGGCGTGGAAGCCGCCTTGTGCGACGCGCCCGAGACGGCCGCCGCGATCGTGGCCCGGCTCGGCCGCACGCCGTCGCAGGAGATGGTCGAGGCCGTGCGGCGCGCGCGTATCAGGCGCAAAAGCTTCGAAGCGGCCGCGCGCGCACTTGGGCGCTGGTTGCGTATCCCCGCGCAATCGGCAGCACCCGAAACGATCGTGTGCCGCTGCGAAGCGGTGACGCGCCGCGATCTCGATGCGGCACGTGCGCTCGATCTCGACGCACCCGCCGCACTCAAAATGGCCACGCGCCTCGGCATGGGTTTTTGCCAAGGCCGCGTGTGCGCGGCGGGAATGAGCGATCCGGCAGCCGGCCCGCCGCGCGCACGCTTTCCGATCCGCCCGTGCCCGGCGGACGCGTTCGGCCCGGTCGTCTAAACGGCGTTGCTTAAGCCGCGCGCTGCTGCGGCAAGGAAACGCTGCTGTCGTTGGCGGCGTTCTGGTTCGTGCGCCGATTGGCGCGGTTGCGCACATCGTCGGCCGAGACCCACAAAACGACGCCTGCAAACGTCGCAAACAAGACGAGCACGAAACCCAGATAGATCATTTCGCCGGTTGCCATCGCCATCTCCTTTGTGTTGCGAGGATGACGGCAGATTGGCAACCGGCGCGAATGGTTGCATTGATTCAGGTCAAGTCGCCTATTTCGGCTGGGGCACGATGCGCAAGTAGGGCTTGGGCGCCTTCCAGCCGCCCGGATATTTGGCCTTGGCTTGGTCGTCGGTGACCGAACCTGCGATGATCACGTCCTCGCCGTTTTTCCAGTTCACCGGGGTTGCGACCTGGTGCTTGGCGGTGAGCTGGATGGAATCCAGCAGGCGCAGCACTTCGTCGAAATTGCGCCCCGACGTCATCGGATAGATCAGCATGGCTTTGATCTTCTTGTCGGGGCCGATGATGAAGACCGTGCGCACGGTCGCATTGTCGGCCGCTGTGCGGCCGTCGGCCGTGCTGCCTGCCGCCTCGGGCAGCATATCGTAGAGTTTTGCAACTGCAAGCGTAGGGTCGCCGATCATCGGGAAATCGACCTTCGAGCCTTGCGTTTCCTCGATGTCGGCCGCCCAGCGCGCGTGGTTTTCGACCGGATCGACGCTGAGGCCGATCACTTTCGTGTTGCGCTTGACGAATTCGGGCTTGAGGCGCGCCACGTAGCCGAGCTCGGTCGTGCAGACGGGCGTGAAATCCTTGGGATGCGAAAACAGCACCGCCCAACTGTCGCCGATCCATTCGTGGAAATGGATCGTGCCTTGGGTCGTGGTGGCGGTGAAGTCCGGCGCAACGGCGTTGATGCGCAAGGTCATGGCTTGGCTCTCCCTTTGGACTGAATTTCGCGCGCGACGCTAGCACGCAATCGGGGTGCCGACTCGGGCCATGTCATTTGTAACTTTATGTCGACAAAAATTTATGACAGGTTAGATTTACATATTGGAGTACCGTTTAGTGCTGTAGAATTGCGAGATATTCGCAAAAACCATTCATAAACAAACATAAACCGTTAAATTTCCGCTTGGCGTGGTCGTGCTCGCTTGATAAGTTTGTCCGTTCATCGATTCCTCCGTTTGGGTCGATGACATGTTCTCAAGTTGTAAAACCCTGCGTGCGGGATCTGCACGCTCTTGAGTCCCAAAGAACCCCTAGGAGGAACGACATGTCCGACGATCCCACCAAAGTCTGGCCGACGGGCCTGACGCTGCCGGAGGCGGAGGAGATCCACCGTCACATCATCGACGGAACGCGCATCTTCGCGCTGGTTTCGTTGGCCGCACATCTGATGGCGTACATGTTCACGCCCTGGCTGAAATAGGAGAACGCACCATGTTTTACGGAAGAATGTGGCTGGTCGTGAAACCGTCGGTCGGCATCCCCATGGGCGCCGTCGGCATCTTTGGGGTCTCGCTGTTCATTCACGCGTGCATCCTCACGAACACGACGTGGTTCCCGGCCTTTCTGAACGGCAGCGCCAAGCCGCGCATCGTTTCGGAACTGGTCGTTCCCACAGGACAACCGCCGGGCGCGCAAGCGTTTGCGTCCCTGGAACTCCCGAAGTAACGGGGCTGCACGGCAGACGACGTCAACGGGCCGGGGTCCTAGTCGGGATCCCGGCCTGTTTCGTTTGATCTGATGCTTTTGCCTCGTTTCGTTTGCAAGGCCGCACAGAGGGCCGCAAAGAGGATCGTGCGATGAGTGGAATGCGCCAGAAAGCCGTGCTGTTCCTGCTGCAGGCAGGCCCGCGCTTTTTGCCGTTTGCGGATGCGGCGACGCCGGATCTGCCGCTCGGCCGTCTGCTGCGGCTGTCGCTGTTTCAGGTTTCGGTCGGAATGGCGCTGGTGCTGCTGGTCGGCACGCTGAACCGCGTGATGATCGTCGAACTCGGCGTCTCGGCCGCCTTGGTCGGCGTGATGATTTCGCTGCCGCTGATATTCGCGCCCTTCCGCGCGCTGATCGGTTTCCGTTCGGACACGCACAGCTCGGCCCTGGGCTGGCGGCGCGTGCCCTTCATCTGGCGCGGCACGATGATCCAGTTCGGCGGCCTTGCGCTGATGCCGTTCGCGTTGCTTGTTCTCGCCGGTGGCGGCGAGTCCGCCGATGCGCCGGCCTGGATTGGCCAGCTTGGTGCGGGCCTCGCGTTTCTGCTGGTGGGGGCGGGGCTCCACATGACGCAGACCGTGGGCCTCGCGTTGGCGACGGATCTCGCACCCGTCGAATCCCAGCCCAAAGTCGTCGGGCTCATGTATGTGATGCTGCTTGCGGGCATGATCTTCTCGGCCCTGTTGTTCGGCTGGCTGCTCGCGGATTTCTCGCCGCTGCGCCTCGTGCAGGTCATCCAAGGTGCGGCCCTCGCGACGATCGTGCTCAATGTGGTGGCGTTGTGGAAACAGGAGCCGCGCAAGCCGCTCTACGGTGCGGCCGCCGCCGCGCCCGCAAAAAAGCAGCACTCGTTTGCGGAAGCCTGGGCCCATTTTGTCGCCGGCGACCGTGCCATTCGCCGCTTGATTGCGACCGGTTTCGGCACGATGGCGTTCAGCATGTCCGACGTGCTGCTCGAGCCCTATGGCGGGCAGATACTGCATATGGAGGTCGGCACCACGACGGCGCTCACGGCCACGCTCGCGCTCGGCGGGCTGTTCGGCTTTGGCCTGGCCTCGCGCGTGCTGGGCCGCGGTGCCGACCCGTTCCGCATGGCAAGCTACGGCGCTTTGGTCGGCATTCCCGCTTACTTGGCGCTGATCGCATCGGCCCCGTTCGAAGCCCCCGTGCTGTTCGGCCTTGGTACCGCGGCAGTCGGGTTCGGGGCTGGGCTGTTCGGCCACGGCACCTTGACCGCGACGATGAACTTGGCGCCCAAAAACCAGACGGGTCTCGCCCTTGGCGCTTGGGGGGCCGTGCAGGCTTCGGCAGCCGGCCTTGCGGTGGCGACGGGCGGCATCGTTTACGAGGCCGTCGCCTGGTTTGCCGCCGCGCGCGGGCTCGATCCCGCGACCGGCTACAATGTCGTATATGCGATCGAGATCGGGCTCTTGTTTGCGGCCCTGCTGGCGATGCTGCCGCTGCTGCGGCGCACGACGGGGCTCGCACATGTCAATCCGCCGACCGGGGCCGCGGTATCGTGACGGCCATCCTTCCGACAAAGGCATCGACATCCAGCTTGCCGCCTGAATTCCCCGCCTTTATCCTCAAATGAACGCCCGCGACCCATCGGAGCCCCACATGTCGAAGAAGATCATGCGCACCTACCGCTCGTTGATGTACCTGCTGCCGGTTTTCGTGCTGCTGGTTCTTTTTCCGAGTTCGGGACCGGTCGCGCCCGTGATGGCGCTCCTTGCCATTATCTTCATCCTGTTCAATTGGCTCGATAGCTGATCGGGCAAGCTGCAGCACCGAGACGTCGCCGCATCGCCTTTTGACACGGCGACGGCACGCAGGGTCTGTCGCTTCGCCGATCGATCGCAAACGAGATCGGCACGATTGCACCAATGCGTGACTTCACCGTCGAGCCCTTCGATACCGAACTCTGGCATCCGCGCACGCGCAGCGTCTATGCGCATTGGCAGGGCCTACCGCGCCCGCATGGACGCCTTCCGGTCCGCGCCGCCTTCGATGCGTTTGCCGTACCCGCCGCCCTTGGCTGGATCTGGATGCACGACATCGAGCGCGAGCCATTTCGGTTGCGCTGCCGCCTGTTCGGCACCCGGATCGCCGCGTCGGTCGGCGTCGACATTACCGGCCAGTATCTCCAGGACCGCCCTTTGTCCGATCCGCAGCGCCCGCTCGACGCGGTGCGCCTGCGCCTGACCGCGATCGACGGCTTGGCGACTTGGGCCCGTACGCCGCCGATCCTGCACCATGGCGACATTTGGTCGGAGGTCGAGAGCCTGATGGTGCCGTTTGCCGACGACGGCGAACATCCCGACATCCTGCTCGGCGTCTCGGTCTATTACCGCTTCGACGGCTCGGACGTCTGAGCGGCGCGACCGCGTGCAGCGGGTTTGGATACACGCCGCAGCGCTTTGGGCTTCGGCGCGCAATATATCCGGTAAAGCGTTTCGAGCACGCGCGTGACGGCGGCGTCGGCAAGGCTGTAGCGGATCGTCTGGCCGTCGCGGCGGGCGGCGACGAGGCCGAGTGCGCGCAGTTTCGCAAGATGCTGCGAAAGCGCTGCCGGGCTCAACGCGACGATCTCGGCGAGCGTGCCGGCCGATTTTTCGCCCTCCAAGAGGCTGCACAGCACCATCAGCCGTTTGCCGTTGGCCATCGCGCCGAGCAGAGCGGCCGCCTGTTCGGCTTTCGATTCCAACGCGTTGGCCGCGATTTTCCGTCGTTTCGTTTCCATCTTCATTATTTTAGTATTTTCGAATATACTTAACAAATAGTTTCACGCTCGGAAAAACGAAGGAGCTTTCCATGGCCAATGTTGGATCGACCGATCGCCTGCTGCGTTTTGCCGGCGGCGCGGTGCTGCTCGCGGCTCCGTTCTTGCCGCCCTTCGCCGAATTCTTCGCGGCCCTCGGCCTCTGGAAATTTGTATTCGTCGCGGTGGGTGCGATCTTGATGGCGACGGCAGCCTTCCGCTTCTGCCCGGCCTATCGGCTCATCGGCATTTCGACATGCCGCATCCCGTCGCCGTGACGCCGCGATGACCGACTTTTCGTTTGCTGCCGCATTGGCGGGCGGTGCGCTGATCGGTGCGGCGGCCATGCTTCTGATGCTGTTCGAGGGGCGCATCGCGGGCGTGAGCGGCATTGCGTCGCGCCTGCTGCCGCCTTACGCCGCTGGCGACTTCACGGGGCGCGAATTTCTTGGGCGGGCCGCTTTTGTGGTCGGGCTCGTGGCCGCACCGCTTGCGTGGCGGCTCGGCACGGGCGCCATGCCAGAACTCGTCGTCGAAGCGGGGCCTGCCACGCTCGTCGTGGCGGGCCTACTGGTCGGCTTCGGGGCGGTGTGGGGCAGCGGCTGTACGTCGGGCCACGGCGTGTGCGGATTGTCGCGCCTGTCCAAACGCTCTTTTGCGGCCGTCGCGATCTTCATGGCGACGGCGATCGCGACGGCCATTCTATGGCGGCAATATCTGTGAGGTTTGCGGTGGCGATCTTCGTTCAATTTGCGATCGGTTTGCTGTTCGGGCTCGGGCTTGTCGTCTCGGGCATGTCGAACCCGGCGACGGTGCTTGGATTTCTCGATTTTGCGGCGATCGGCGCAGGGGCTTGGGATCCGCGCTTGGCGTTTGTGCTGTTCGGCGCCGTCGGGGTTGCCGCACTCGGCTATCGCTTGGTGCTGCAGCGCCGGCAGCCGGTCTTCGCCGACGCGTTCCATCTGCCGACGGCGACGTCTATCGATGCGCGTCTCGTATTCGGGGCGGCGATTTTCGGCGTCGGTTGGGGGCTTGTCGGGTTCTGCCCCGGCCCTGCCTTCGTTGCGGTCGGGACGGGCGCTGCACCGGCATTGCTGTTTGCCGCCGCAATGCTGGTCGGCATGGCGGCGGCACGGGCACTCGCCGCAAATCTCAGCCGGAATCGGCCAGGGCCAGCAGCATCCGGCGCATGATGAGGCCGGGCTTGTCCGACGGCATGTGCCGTTCGGCGGTCGCAAAATCGCGCAACGGTACGTAAGGGTCGGTTGCCTCGAGCACGGCTTTGTCTTCGAGCGTGACCGCGCGATCGAACGCCACGGCCTTTGCGGCCGGAACCTCCGCTTCGCTGTCGTTGCGATAGGCCCATTGCACGAGCCGCGTATGGCCCTCGTCGACGGGTACGGTCGCGGTCACGATACGGTGGGCAACGCCGTTGGGATAGGTAAGGTCGAGCTTGCGCAGGAACGGGACCCAGTAGCGATGCACGGTCGTGCGCGTCGTGGTCTCGCCTGCAAGGCCGGAATAGGCGGCACCGATGGCGCGGTTGGCGGCGCGAATGACCGTGTGCGTCACGAACCCGTCGGCAAATTCCTCGATGCTGTTTTCGGCCGGGATCGGATCGCGCGTGTTGCCGAACGTCGCCTGGTGTACGAACTCGATATGCGCATTGTCGAACTCGTTTTCCATGAGGCGCAAGGCGCCGCAGCCCCATGTCTCGGCAAATTCCGGGATGCGCCGCCAAGCTGGATCGCCGTCTTCGGCAAAATCGGGAATGTCGGCTTGCGGCGTGTCGAGCGCGACCCAGACATGGCCGTAGCGCGCTTGGGCATGGTACGCGGCGATTTTGATGTTGCCGGTCGCGGCCGGATCGACGCGCTGCGGGATGCGCACGCATTTGCCCGACCGATCGAACGTCCAGCCGTGATAGCCGCACACGATGGCGCCGTTTTCGACGTATCCGATCGAAAGTTTGGCCGTGCGATGGCAGCAGCGGTCGATGGCGGCGGCGGGTGCGCCGCTTTCGTCCAGCCACAGCACGAGATCGACGCCGAGTAGGCGCTGTGCGACCGGCCCTGCCGCGAGATCTTCGACGCGCACGAGCGGATACCAGAAGCGCTTCAGCGCCGGAATTTCCGAGAGTTTCATGGGGGTATCGGCAAGCAATTCGGATGCCAGTCCGCTCTCGACGCGGTGCAGGCGACTATGCTGAGCTTCGTACGCCCTCAAGCTGATCGGGGAACCAACTGCCCATGAGCGAAAAACCGGAACTCGCCGACTATCCGCGCCAATCTTACGACAAGCTGCGCTATGCCGACACCGACCGGCAAGGGCACGTTAACAACGCCGTGTTCGCGACGTTTTTCGAAACCGGCCGTGTCGAATTTTTGTACGACCCGGCCGCACCGCTCCATGCGCCCGACGGCGCATTTGTGATCGCGCGCGTGGCCATCGATTTCGTCGACGAAATCCGCTGGCCGGGCAGGGTCGATATCGGCAGCCGCGTCGCGGCGATCGGGCGTTCGTCGATACGGCTCGAACAAGCTTTGTTCCAGGACGGCCGCCACGTCGCTTCCGCCGAAAGCGTGATCGTGCATGTCGACACGGGCGACCGCAAATCGCGCCCGCTGCCGCCCGCAAGCGTCGCCGCCCTCGAGGCGTGCAAGGCACGCACGGACTAGATTGCGGCGAAGATTCATGCCGCGCGTTCCACGCGTCGATGCTCGCGGCCAAAGAGGCGTTGGGCAAGATACACGGCCTCGCGATCGACGCCTTGAGGCCGCCCCCGTGCGACGCGGCGAGGCGCAACGCGTTCGGCCTAAGGCCTTCAATGGCATATGAATTGCATCATCCTGGGGCGATTTGTTGTATCGATCGAACCAGGAGTTTTGCGCATGCGGTCGTTTGTTTTCGGGGTCGTTGCGGCCCTTGTTGTCGGCTCCGGGGTCGTTGCCTCGGGTGCGTCTGCCCAGACCCCAGTTCGTTGGCTGAGCCAAACGCCGAGCGTGCAAACCCAGTTTCCGATCGAATCGGCGGCGATGGCGCGCATCACTTCGGCGGGCGTTGGCCTGCGCGTCGATCGTCAAGAGTTCATGGCGCTCGGCCTCAATCTTGCCGATGCGCTGCGCCTCGTGCGCGGGGGTACTTACGACATCGTCTCCACGCAAATCGGTCTCGCCTCGCGCGACGATCCGTTCCTTGAAGGCATCGACCTCATTGGCGTGTCGACCGACATGGACGATCTCGAATCGGCCGTGAAGGCCTATCGTCCGCTGTTCGACAAGCGCTTGGAGCAGCGCTTCGGCGCGCGCGCATTGGCGATCTGGCCGTTCGGCCCGCAGGTCTTTTTCTGCAACCAGGCCATCAAGACGCTCGACGATCTCAAGGGCCAGCGCGTGCGCTCGTTCACGCCGTCGATGTCGAAGCTGCTCGAGCAGCTGGGCTCGACGCCCGTCTCGATCGCGTTCCCGGAAGTCTATCCCTCTCTGCAGCGCGGTGTCGCCAATTGCGGCGTCACGTCGCCCACGTCGGCCAACACCGGCCGTTGGCCTGAGGTGACGTCGCATCTGCTGCCGCTCTCCGTTTCGGGCTCGGTACAGGCGCATCTCGTCAACGCGGCGTGGTACGCCAAGCTCTCGGCACCCCAGAAGGACGTGCTGTCGCTCGAGCTGCGGCGCATGGAAGCCGAACTTTGGAACCTCGCGCGCAACACCAACGAGATTGCGACCAACTGCAGCATCGGCAAGGAGCCGTGCACGCCGCCGCATGTGAGCTACAAGATGACGCTCGTCGACGTCGCACCCGCCGATCTCGCGCGCGTGCGCAAGATCTCGGCCGAGCAGGTCCTGCCCGAATGGGCCGAGCGCTGCGCGCGCGCGTATCCGAACTGCAAGCAGGCCTGGAACGGCAGCATCGGCAAGGCGCGCGGGATCACGATCCCCTAAATGCCCGGCGCCGGCCCTTACGACAGCAACAATCCCGTCGCGCGCGTTCTGGGGCCGGCCGTTCGCTGGTTTCAGATCGCGTGCGGCTGGGCGTTGATGGCGATTTGCTTTGCCACCCTCTACGACATCGTGGCGCGGCGCTTGTTTGGCCACTCCGTGCAGGGCGTGAACGAGCTCGGCGCCTATCTGCTCGCCATCGTCTCGGCCTTCGGGTTTTCCTCCGCATTGCTGCAAAAGGCGCATTCGCGCGTCGATTTCCTCTATCCCTATATGTCGCCGCTGGCGGTCTCGATCCTGAACCTCGCGACGGCCGTGTCGCTCGCCGCACTTGCGGCGATTTCGGTTTGGCAAGGCTGGCACGTGCTCGACGAGAGCCTCCTGTTCGACAGCCGTGCGGCCACGCCGCTGCAGACGCCGATGTGGATCCCGCAGGGCCTGTGGCTCGCCGGGCTTGCCCTGTTTGCGGGCGTTTCGGGGGCGTGTGCCGTGCATGCCGCACTCCTGTTCGTGCGCGACCGCAAACGCCTCGATGCGCTCTACGGTCCGCTCACGGTCGAAGGCCAGATCGAGGTCGAAACGCAAGGGACGTTGCCGCCGACCGCCGAAGGAAAAGCATCGTGACGATCGGGATCGCCGCCGTCGCGATCGGCTTCCTCGGCATGCTGCTGCTCCTGTTCCTCGGGCTGCACGTCGCAACCGTGCTGTTCTTGACGGCTGCCGTCGCGATCGAGATCTATTTCGGCGGCGCGTTGATGGCGATCTACGGCACGCAGCTTTGGAGCGCCATGGAGGACTACATCCTCCTGTCGATCCCGCTCTATATTCTGCTCGGTGAAATTCTCGTGCGCTGCGGGGCGACCGACAAGATGTACGGTGCCTTGGCACTTTGGCTCGGCCGCCTGCCGGGCGGGCTCCTGCACACGAATGTCGGCGCATCGGCGCTGTTCTCGGCCGTTTCCGGCTCGTCCGTTTCGACGGCCGCAACCATCGCGACCGTGGCATTGCCGTCGTTCCGCCAGCGCGGCTACGACGACCGGTTTGTGCTGGGCTCGATCGCCGCGGGCGCGTCGCTCGGCAATCTCATTCCGCCGGGCATTGCCTTCATCGTCTATGCCGCATTGACGAACAGCTCGGTCGGCCAGCTCTACGCGGGTGCGATCATTCCGAGTGTGCTGATGACATTTCTTTTCATGGCGACGATCGTGGCAATCGCACTGCTGCGTCCGAACCTGATGGGGCCCAAGGAGCCCAAACGGAGCCTCGCCGAGCGCATCCGCGGCCTCGCCGACCTCACCGGCCCGATCGTCGTGTTCGTCGTCATCATGGGGTCGATCTATACGGGCTGGGCGACCGTCACGGAATCGGCGGCTTTGTCGGTGCTGGTGGCCCTTGTGATCGCGGCCGTCAATCGTACGCTCACGATCCGCATGCTGCACGAAAGCTTCGTTGCCACCGCGAACCTCACCGCAATCACGATGCTCATTTTGGCAGTCGCATTTTTCCTCAACTTCGCGCTCGGCAGTCTCAACGTGACGCAGACGTTGAGTGCTTTCATCGCCGGCCTCGGCCGCTCGCCGACCGAGCTTATGTGGATCCTTGCGGTCTTCTACGTCGTGCTCGGCGTCTTTTTCGAGACGCTGCCGATGATGGTCGGCACCGTGCCGATCGTGTTCCCGATCATCGTGGCGGCCGGCATCGACCCGATCTGGTTCGGCGTGTTCATGGTGCTGATGTGCGAATTGTCGCTGCTGTCGCCGCCGGTCGGCATGACGCTCTACGTCATCCAGGCCGTTCGGCGCGAAGGCAATATCCGCGACGTGTTCGCCGGCACGATCCCGTTCGTGGCGGCAATGGTGCTGATGACGGCGATCCTGATCCATTTCCCGTGGATCGCGACCGAACTGCCGCAGCGCATGTTCGCGCCGAACTGACCCCGCGAACGAAGTCGACCACCCCAATCCAAACGCGCGTCAACTTGTCGCAGCAGCGCCAACTGGCTCCGATATGCGGTGGCGGATCGGCGTGCGCATTTCGCGCGTTTGATCGAGGTGCGACCTGCCGGCTGCAGCACCCGCTTCTGTCGGCGGTGCAGGTGCTGCGCAGCCAAAGCGCTGCTTCGGGGACACTAGGCTAGCCAGCGTATCGACGATTCGTCCCAATGCGCGAAACTGGCGAAGCGAACGTCCGGGCGCAAATCTCCGGCAGCGACGAAATAGATCATCAAAAGAACCTTGCGCGGGCCGTTTGTTGCGGGAAGTGCCAAACGCCCCACGTCGATCGCCGTTCCGTCGGTAAGCTGCGACTTCGTTTCGAACCAGAACGGATGCCCTTCGTCGATGGCCCTGTCGATCTGCGCGTAGCGTTGCTGCCGCTCGGCCTCAGGTGCCGAATGCAGCACGGTCGTGCCGCGCGGATCTTCGAGAAGCAGTGCGGCGATATCGTCGCCGACCAGGCTGTAGAGATAGCTGCCGTCCGGCATCCGCCGGTAGCACATGCTCATTGGCAACAAATGCGGCGGAATTTCCGAGGCCGCGAACGCGACCGGCGGCAGAAGTTCGCTCCCGCGTGCTTTGTTCCAAGCCGCAAGAGCTTGGTCGGCGTCGAGGGGCAGTCGTTTGTCGGTCACGCGGATTGTCTCCGATCGGATCCAGAAACGCCGCCAGTCTGCATCCGTGCGATTCCCGATGCGTTGAGATGGGTCAAGCGTCGTGCAGCCATGCGGCACGCGTATATGAAGTCAGCGCGAGGTCCATGTCGAGCGCGACCGCCTTGGCAATGGCCTGCAACAGTTCGGCGAGATCCATGCCGCTGTAGTGGAGGGCCGCGAGGCGGATCATCTCGCAATGGAAGTAGTTGTATCCGGCGATGTAGAGATACGGCGCGACTTTCCGCCGGTAGTGAATCGTGCCGATCCGGATCGCTTGATCGATGTAGTCGTCGTCGAACCGGCCGGAAAAGAGCGAATCCCAATGCTTTTTTTGCGCCGGCTTCAAATGCCGTTCGATGTCGTAGCCGTAAAAAATCGCGGCCGTCGCCGGCATGTGGTGGATGAACCGATAGAATTCGGCGATCAGGTTGTCGATGTTGTTTTGCACGATCGGATGGAACGTGCGCATGTTCCCGATCGTAATGTCGGTGATATTCAGAAGCTTCAGACGTTTCGAGAGATCGACAGCTGCCACGACGCGCTTCCTTCTTTAGCAAGGCTTCGGGTCGGAAACCGACTCGGCGCGCAGAAATCCAAACGCGATACCCGAAACGTATCGTCGGCGTACTTAAGGAAGACTTAAGCGACGGCAACCATGCGAAACGCCGAGCGCGGCTGCGCCGCCGCACCGCGCTGTCCGTACATTCACCAATTTTTAAGCACTTCCATTCAATTCTGGCTTCAAACAACAAAAAGGGAAGGAGCCGCACGATGGGCCGCACGATATCGTTGATGCCTCGACGCAACGGGCTCATCTGATCGCCCGCAACGCAAAGCCTTGCATCTGCAGACATGCCGAGGCGCGCTCGATTCGAACGTTTCGGACGCGGCGAGCGCACTTCGCTTCAGGTCAAGAAGGCCACAATCGCCTGATCGCGCAGTAATAGGGGGTCGAAACATGGCAAAATACGCCTTCAAGCCAACCGGCATCGAACGAACCTTCGGCGAGGACGAGGTTATCGTCAGCAAGACCGACCTCAAGGGTCGGATCACCTACGGCAACGAAGTCTTCCTTCGTATCGCGGGCTATCCGGAGTCGGAGATTGTTGGCGCGCCGCACAGCATCTTGCGGCATCCCTGGATGCCGCGTTGCGTGTTCAAACTGCTGTGGGACAGAATCGAATCGGGCGACGAGGTTTTCGCCTATGTCGTCAACATGGCGAAAGGCGGCGACCACTATTGGGTCTTCGCGCACATCACGCCCACCTTCGCGTCCGACGGCAGTGTCGTCGGCTACCACTCCAATCGCCGCAAACCGAAAGCAAACCAGTCGCAAGCGGCCACCGGCCTGTACAGAACCCTCTCGGAAATCGAACAGCGCGCGTCCGACAGGAAGATCGGGATGGAGCAATCCTTCGAGTATCTCGGCTCTATGCTTGCGTCGAAGGGGGTCAGCTATGACGAATTTATCTTCTCTGTCTAAGGCATGTTTTGCGGCCGCATTCGGCGCGTTCGTGGGGCTCGCAGGCATCGTCGCAGGTCTGCTCGGTCTCCCGCTGGCACCGATCTTGGCGCCTGCGAGTGTCTTTTCGACGCTGATCGCCGTCTATTTTTCGCTTCGCGCGCGGCGTTGCGTGATCGACGTCAGTGCTGTCGCGCGCGCGGCGGCCAAAGGGAATCTCGAGCCGCGTCTCGTCGGCATTCGCGATTCCGGCGAACTGCGCGAGCTTTCGAACTCGATCAACACGCTGATCGACGCGACCGATGCGTTCGTGCGGGAGGCAACGGCGTCGATGGACCATGCGCGGCAGGGCAAGTTCTACCGCAAGGTTCTCGAGACGGGCATGCTGGGATCGTTCAAGCGCGCCGCTCGTATCGTCAACGAAGCGAACGATTCGATGCGCGAAAAACTCGCGGCCAATCGCAAACTGGCAGTCGACTTTCAGGACGAGGTCGGCTCGGTCGTCCAAAGCGTCGCCGGGTCTGCGAACTCGCTTCGCGAACATGCGGAATCTTTGGTCAAGATAGCCGAGGATACGCAACAGCGGTCGCTCGTCGTTTCGGCGGCTTCCGAAGAGGCAACCGCGAACGTGCAAACGGTCGCTGCCGCGGCCGAAGAGCTTTCGGCGTCGATCCGCGAGATTTCGTCGCGCGTCGGCGAGGCGGCGGCGATCGCGACGCAAGCCGCTACCGAGGCCAGAGCCGTCGACGCGACCGTCGCCTCGCTTGCCGCCGCGACAGGGCGCATCGGCGAGTTTGCGACTCTGATCCGCAAGATCGCCGAACAAACCAATCTGCTGGCGCTGAACGCAACGATCGAGGCGGCCCGCGCCGGCGATGCCGGCAAAGGATTCGCGGTTGTGGCCTCTGAAGTGAAGGGGCTGGCGAATCAGACGGCCCGCGCCACGGAAGACATCTCCAGCCAGATTGCCGCCATTGCGGATTCGACGCGCGACGCCGTGGCGGCAATTCGCGGTATCGCGACCACTGTTGAGAAAGTCAACGAGGCGACGACCGCGATCGCCGGGGCGGTCGAAGAGCAGAATGCGGCGACCCAAGAGATTGCGCGAAGCGTAAGCGAAGCTTCCGCCGGCACGAGCATGGTGACGTCGAACATCACATCCGTTTCGCAATCGACCGAAAGCGTCCGCGAATCGGCGCGCACTGTGCTCGACGCCGCATCGGGGCTGAACACACAGTCCGAGGCAATGCGCGATTCGGTCGCAAGTTTCCTTGAAAAGACACGATGACGAGCCCGCGCCTTCGGCGCGCAAAAAAAGCTACTTTTTCAATGGAATCGACCGTCAGGTCCGCGCTTTTGCTCGCGCTGGCGTTCCCTAGGGGATTCGAACCCCTGTATCCACCGTGAAAGGGTGAATACAGACGTCCTTATGGACAGTGTGGGACAGTACGGAACTCAAGAAATACAAGGCTTAAGCTGACGTTCGTCCCCTTGCGTTTTGTTATGTTCAGCCTCATGTTTTCCGTACAGATTCCGTACGGAAGGTATTGGGTGACATGATGCGTGGCGGTCTCAAAAGTACGAAAGTGCGTGGCGGTAAACTTGACAGCTTTAGCGCGCGTGAAAAGTTGCCCGCACGTCGCGAACCTCACTGGCGCGCAATCGAACCAGGGTTTGCGCTCGGCTACCGACGCAGCGCTGGTAAGGGTGGAACATGGATCGCGCGCCGCTATACATCGGACGGATATCCTCGGATTAGATATCGTGCCCTCGGAGCAGCCGACGATTACGCCCCTGCGGATGGGACTCGTGTTCTGACTTTTGCGCAGGCACAAGAGTGCGCTCGCGCGTGGTTGGTGGAGGCTGCGCGAGCAGAGGCAGGCGGAGTGGACGTAACTCAGCCATATACGGTTGGTGACGCACTCGATGATTACTTAAGTGATTATCGAACACGGGGCGGCCGAGCGGAAAAAGAGACACGGCAAGCGATTGATGTTCTGATCCGGCCGGTTTTGGGATCTGTTCAACTTGCCAAATTGACCCATAGCCAAGTGAAGGGGTTTCGCGACGGGCTCACAAAAACCGGGCGCAGGCTTCGCACGCAGCGGGGGCACGAACAAAAGTTCAAAGAAATTGATATCAACGATCCCGACCAGTTACGCAAACGACGGGCAACAGCAAACCGGGTGTTTTCGACACTCCGCGCAGCATTGAATCACGCCCACCAATGCCAGCACATTTCATCAGATTCCGCATGGGCTGCCGTAAAGCCATTTGAAAACACAGATGCGCCACGGATCCGTTACCTGATGGACGATGAAGCTTTGCGGTTGGTCAATGCATGCGAGACAAGTTTTCGGGCTATTTTAATTGCTGCGCTGCTGACTGGCTGCCGATATGGTGAACTTATAAAGATGCGCGTTTCAGATTTAAACTTCGATAATAGTTCTATCCATATACCTTTCACCAAGAGTGGCAAGCCCCGTGATGTCGCATTAACTGACGAGGGGCACGAATTCTTTGCTCAGGCAGTAACTGGTAAGGTGCCAAATGCGCTGGTGTTTTTGCGGAGCAACGGGAAGCCTTGGAAAGCGGCGGAACAGGTGCGTCCACTGCACGTAGCTTGCGAGGTGGCAGGTATTGCACCGATGATTTCATTTCATATTCTGCGCCATACCTACGCCAGTCGACTTGTGCGTTCTGGCGTGCCCATGGCGGTGATCGCGGCACAATTGGGCCACGCCGATATTCGTGTAACCAGCCGACACTATGCACATCTGTCGCCCAGTTACGTTGCTGATACTGTGCGAACCGCATTTGGATATATGGGTTTAAATGGTAATGATTTATAAGTTTTATCTTTATTATCGTCATGAGTATAGTCCGCCTGCTGATGCCGTGTACTGGTGCGGGGAGCACCAAAGCATTCTCTATACAGGGCGCAAAGAGCTTGTGCTGGCGGATATTGCCCGCCTTGCGTAAGGTCGGCCGACCAAACGCACCGTCGAGTTAATGCCGTGGCGCTGGAGCTCCACTGGTCTGCCCTGGGTTTCGCGGACACCGAGATTGGTGTCACACTGGAACCGGAGGACGACCATGGGACAGAGAAGGATCTTCAGCCGCGAGTTCAAGCTTGAGGCGGTGAAGCTGGCACGAGATCGCGGCGTGTCGGTCGCACAGGCGGCACGCGATCTGGATATCCACGAGAACTTGCTGCGTAAATGGTCTAGGCAGCAGGCTGCCGATCCGAAGAGCGCATTCCCCGGTCATGGGCAAATGAAGCCCGAGCGGCAAGAGATCGAGCGGCTGCGTCGTGAAGCTGAAGGCGGAGCGCGACATCCTAAAAAAAGCCGCGGCCTACTTCGCGAAGGAGTCGATGTGAAGTTCGGCTTCGTGGCGAAGCACCGAGGGATCTGGCCGGTGCGGTGGATGTGCGGGGCGCTCGGTGTCTCGCATGGCGGGTTTTACGCCTGTCTGGGCCGCCCGCCGAGCGACAGGTCCGTCTACGACGCCATGCTCGAACGTGAGATACGATCGAGCTTCCTGACCAGCGACCGGTTTTACGGCGCCCGGCGGGTCAGCCGAAAGATCTATCGCACGCGTGACGATGCGTGAGCCGACGTGTTCGACTATATCGAGCGCTTCTGCAACCCGCATCGCAGGAACTCAACGCTCGGTTACAAGAGCTCGATAGCCTTCGAGGCGAAGATGCGGGTAGCTTAACTACGTGTCCGCGGAACCCGGGGCAGCCTAAAACGATCAAGCGAAAGACCATCTAGCAACGCCGCTTGTTGCACCGGCAAGCCACTGCCTAAACTGCAAACCCAGATGCGCTGAAGCCTCCGTTAACCGCCTTCTCAAAACGTCCCGATTCTTCTGACGACGGACAACTATCAATTCGTTAACGATCCCAGGTATCCCTCTTAGGCTTGCGCAGCGGCTCTTGCTGCACATCTGTATCCTTTGGGTTTATTACCTCCGGATCCTTCAGTATAGCGCGGCTGAGATCTTTCTGGTCAATCTCTCGCCTTATCAAGTGAAGTTCATACCTAAGGGATTCGTGCTCGGCAGGTCGCTCGCTTGCTTCCAGAGCACGGGCTCGGTTGTTGTACAGCTGCTTCAATTCGATCACGGAAAATCGCTTTAGGTCCTTTTCAGAAATCTTGGCCCTTGTGTACCCCGAGTTCGAATTGAGGAGACGCTGGATTGCCGAAGCAACGTTAGACTTGGAGATATCTTCTGACTGCAGTTTGGCGCTTTCGCGAGCTAGGCCAGACGCGATCGTATCGCTCTCAGGGGCATCTTTTGCATTGTTAATCCCGTTGGTGTTATTGGCGGGCGCGTCAATTGCCCGAACACGATCACGTGACGTGCTAATCGTCGGATATAGATCTTGCTGTCGATTTGATCTGGCCGTGTCGCGTTCGAGTGCTTTCCGCAAATCTTGGTTTGTCTTCAGCAAATCGCTCAATAGTGATTCGAGTTCATCGATCGACGATTCGAGAGCACGCAGCACCGGCAATCGAAGCGATGTCAGGATGCGTCGTTGCCGAATTATCTCGTCTATGTTTTCGACTTTTTCAAGCTTGACCAATTCGTCGATCAACGTTCGCGCCGCACTATGGTGGCCCAATGAGTCAAGGTAGCGGATCAGTAGTTCAGCATAGGTTGGAGGCGGGGTCTTTTCGGCATTGAGCCCATCACCCTGCAAAGCACGAGATAGCAATTCTTGTGTTCCAGCGTAGTGCAGTGGGTCAATCTCCGCATAGCTCGCGAGTATGACACTGCCTGCCTTCTTGTCGATATCCACAAGCAAATTTTCGATTGCCGCTGACTGTGACGCTAACAACTCCGACAGCCGCTGAATCTCAATTGGCGTCGCATGGCGTGCAGTCGAGGCAACCTGTAGCTTTTTTGAGACTCGGTTGAGTTTTGCGTAAAGCTCGGTCAATCGATCAAGGCATCTAGATTCGCGAGCCTCAATCTCGGTGAGAGTGCTGCGAATGTTATAGAGCCCTGTTTTGCTAGGGATGCCTCTGCGTTCTAGCGCGGTCGCCGTCTGCCCCAGGTGCCGTTGCCGGCATTTTTGCAAGATGCCAATGTCCGAGTACGATCCAGGATGATACAGTCTTTGGAATTCCTGAGGATGCTTGGCGTAGTGTTCGACGAGCGCGCGGTTGACGGCGTTGACGTACGCTTCTCGGAGAGAACGTATCCATTGCGCGCCCGCACAATCTCGGTTCTTTCTTTCCGCGAAATCCGGTTCAAGAGTTGAGTCTGGCGCCGATCCTTGCGGCTTCCAGCCAATGATGGGCCTATCGAAATAAACGATATGCACATGGATGTTTCTCTTGTCGCCTCCTGCAGCTGTGTTTGGTTGGTGAACGGCCGCAAACCATCCGAGCTGTTTTGAGTCAAAAACTTCGCCAAATTCCGTCAGCAAATTTCGGATTCTCTCTGGCGGGAGATCGTAGGGCAGCTCAGCGATAATTCTTAGCTGAAGAGTCGCATCGATTCTCGCCTCGCTATCGGCAATTTTTCGCCAAAAAAGTTTGCGCTGCTCAAGCGTGGCGCCGATCGAGCCGAGCAGAATTGGCCCCATGCTATCATGTATGATTTCCCGTTGGCGCCGCTCACCATTGCGCGTGTGTCGCTCGATATAAACTTGGTGGTCGACAGCGGTATATTTGCTTTTTGCTGCGCCGGACCCGTTCCGCCAGCGCTCACGGGCCATAGCGGCAGCGGGAGTTGATAGACTTCGCCCCTTCGGGGTGGTCAAGAATTTGCTATTCGATGCAATCGTCCAGACATGGTGGCGGTCGCAGTATTTTGCACCGGCCTCCTTTACGATTTCGACGTCTCTTCCGATCGGAAATATGGCGACACTTGATCGCTCCTTTACCGAATTTGGAAGGCTCCAAGTGCGGGGTGCGGAAACCCGCGATTGCCGAAAGTGCACTGGCTGAATGTTGGTTCCGGGGGGTGCACTATCGACGGCCGCGTATTTGGCCCGGACATCCTGAGAAACTTGCGCGATCGGTTGCTGATGGCGAATCGCGAAGCGGCGCGCCATCCGCAGGAGGACCGGGGGTGGAACGCCATGTCTTCCTCCGAGAAGAAGTTTGACCTCTTGATCGCCTTCGTCCAGGCGTCCAGGGCGGTGTTTTTTCCAGAAGTCCTCGTCGAAATGGTCCATTTCATTTGCCTCCGTGTCGTCCCACAGGTGTGGGACGAAGAATTGCGCTTTTCCCGAGGATGCCTCCGGCATCCTCGGGAAAAGGCATCGGCGGCCTGCGGCCGCTGGTTTGTTAATCCGAAGCCGCCGGCGGCGGCACCTCATTGCCTCGATGCCGGTGTCAGAATAGTCCGGAGCGTCTTAAAAACCGGCGCGGCGGGAGCGGGTTTGAGCATTGGCGCAGTCAGAAACTACAACAAGAAACTGTTAATTTTAAAAACACGCTCCCGCCGCGCCGGTTTTTAAGACGGGTGGGGATAAGCTGCGGCGGTACTGACTACTCAAATAGGGAGCATAAAATGGACAACGCGATACAGGACATCGACCCATTTGGAGGTCTGCGGAAGCGCATCGCTACCCTTGAAAAAAGGATAGAGAATCTGAAGCAAGGGATATCGGAGCAGCGCGAACAGCTCCGTGACGCATACCGGAGGCTGGAAGTCGCCCAGGATCGGAGGGAATTCGACTCCCTCAAAGCCTTCATTCGGGTCAAATCGGCCGATCATGGCTGGGGCGCAACCTCGTTATTGTCATTCGCCAAATGGGCAATAGCGCAGGGCTTCACTCCGGATCAGCTTATCGACGCTGCCCAGCAAAAATCAAAGATGGCAGCGCCGCCGAAGCCGCCACCGAAGAAATCGATAGAAATTGAATTGTAGTAGACTGAATCCGCTTATTGGGCTGCCCTCGGGCTTGTGTGTGGCAAAAGACCAAGTGTCCGCATAAACCGAGGCAGCCCTTCGGAGCCAATCTTGGTTGCGAATCAAGTGCTCGATTCAGGCGGCTGCCAATGGTGGTTGAAATAAATCCATGATCCTGAAACAATTGCAATGTTGAGGCTTCGATTCATGCCAGGGCGCCGGATAAGATGACGGACGATTTCTTCAGTCAGCCTATCGTCAATTCGCCCTATGCTCGCCCCGTCTACCATTGGCAGCTCGACGAGACGGGCCAGCCGACCAACACAAAAATCGCCGCCCGCCGCAAATCCGAGCTGATATCGCCGGTTCCGGCCGCGAAAAAGCAGAAGAGCAAAAGCCAAGCGGAGATGACGCTGGGCGATGCCGACGGCCTGTCGACCGCCGAGCAAGCGTATAATCCGCTTCCGATCATCAACGAGATCCGCCAGTTCGTGGACGATTGGCGTGCACTTCCCAACCCGAACCAGTGGCAGGTAACGCCGGAGACGGCGCGCCTGCTGCAGCATTGGCGTAGCCACGAATTCAACGGCGTGCGGCCATTTTTCTGCCAAATCGAAGCCGTCGAAACCGCAATCTGGCTGACCGAAGTCGCCCCCAAAGGCGGGGCTCGGACCGCCAAGTTCTGGGCGCATGTGAAGGGTGCAAACGCCGAAGCCAATCCCAAGCTGCTGCGGCTGGCGCTGAAGCTCGCGACCGGTGCCGGCAAAACCACCGTCATGTCGATGCTGATTGCATGGCAGACGGTCAATGCCGTGCGCCACCCGACCAGCAAGCTGTTTTCGCGCGGCTTTCTTGTCGTGGCCCCCGGCATCACGATCCGCGACCGGTTGCGTGTGCTGCTGCCCAACGACCCCGAGAGCTACTACAAAAACCGCGAGATCGTGCCCGGCGACATGCTGCCCGACATCGCGCGGGCAAAAATCGTCGTCACGAACTATCACGCTTTCAAACTGCGCGAGCGCATCGAGCTCTCGAAAACCGGCCGCGCTTTGCTGCAGGGCCACGGGTCGGCACTCGAAACGCTGGAGAGCGAAGGCCAGATGCTCCAGCGCGTGATGCCCGAACTCATGGGCCTCAAGCATATCGTTGTGCTCAACGACGAAGCCCACCATTGCTACCGCGAAAAGCCGAGCGACAGAAAAGGCTTGAAAGCCGAAGACAAGCTTGAGGCCGAGAAGAACAACGAGGCCGCGCGCCTTTGGATCTCAGGCCTCGAAGCCGTCGGCGCCAAACTCGGCATTCGCGGCGTGTTCGATCTTTCGGCAACCCCGTTCTTCCTGCGTGGCTCGGGCTACGCGGAAGGCACCTTGTTCCCGTGGACCGTCAGCGACTTCTCGCTGATGGACGCGATCGAATGCGGCATCGTGAAGCTGCCGCGCATTCCTGTCGCCGACAACATCACGGGCGAGGAACTGCCGATCTACCGGAATCTCTGGGAGCATATCGGCAAGGACCTACCCAAAAAGGGCCGCGACAAGAGCGGCAGCAAATACGACCCCAGCAAACTGCCAACCGTGCTGCTGACCGCCCTCGATGCGCTCTACGGCCACTACGAAAAAGTCTTCAAAAGCTGGCAGGACAAGAAAATCGAGGTACCACCGGTTTTCATCGTCGTGTGCCAGAACACGTCGATTTCGGAGCTGATCTACGAATACATGTCCGGCTATTGGCGCCCCGCACCGGGCGAGGCCGGCACATTCACGCCAGGGCATTTCGATCTCTTCGCCAACTATGCCGCCGACGGCGCGCGGATGGCGCGCCCCAATACGCTGCTGATCGACAGCGAACAGCTCGAATCCGGCGAAGCTTTGGATGGCAGTTTCCGCGAAGCCGCAAGCGACGAAATCGACCGCTTCCGGCGCGACATCATCGAGCGCACCGGCGACCAGCACGCCGCCGACAATATTTCCGACCAGGACCTTCTGCGCGAAGTGATGAACACGGTCGGCAAAAAAGGCCGCTTGGGCGAATCGATCCGTTGCGTCGTCTCGGTCTCGATGCTGACCGAGGGGTGGGATGCCAACACGGTCACGCATATTCTGGGCGTGCGCGCCTTCGGCACGCAGCTTTTGTGCGAACAGGTCGTCGGCCGCGCCCTGCGTCGCCAATCCTACGTGTTGAACGCCGAAGAAAAATTCAATGTCGAATATGCCGACATTCTCGGCATCCCGTTCCATTTCGCCGGCAAGCCGGTCGTGGTGGCACCGCAAGAAACGCAGAAATCGACGCGCGTGCATGCCGTGCGGCCGGATCGCGACGCGCTGGAAATCCGCTTTCCGCGCGTCGAAGGTTATCGCGTGGAACTGCCCGAAGAGCGCCTGACCGCGACTTTCTCGAAGGACTCGACCTTGCGCTTGACGCCCGAACTTGTTGGCCCGGCGCAGGTGAAGGTGCAGGGCATTGTCGGCGAGGGCATCAACCTGACGCTCGAACATCTCGACGATGTGCGGCCTGCAACGGTGCTGTTCCATCTGGCTAAACACTTGCTCTATGAAAAATTCCGCGATCCGGGCGAGCAGCCCAAGCTGCATCTGTTCGGCCAGCTCAAGCGCATCGCGCGCGAATGGTTCGACGGCGGCTATCTGGTGTGCGAGGGCGGCACCAAGCCAGGCCAGTTGCTCTATCGCCAGATCGCCGACCGCGCGTGCGAGAAGATCATGGCGGCGATCACGATCTCGCACGCCGACTCGAAGCCCGTGCGCGCGATCCTCGATCCCTACAATCCGACGGGATCGACGAATTTCGTCAATTTCACGACGACCAAAGATACGTTCTGGACGACCGGGCATAATCGCTGCCACTTAAATCTCGTCGTCTGCGACGGCGACTGGGAAGCCGAGCTCTGCAACGTAGTCGAGGACCATCCCAAGGTTCTGGCTTACGCGAAGAACCAGAATCTCGGCTTCGAGGTGCCCTATGTGATGGGCGGCGTGCCGCGCCGCTACATCCCCGACTTCATCGTCAAAATCGACGACGGGCACGCCGACCCGCTCCATCTAATCATCGAAGTGAAGGGCTATCGCGGCGAAGACGCCAAAGAGAAAGCCAACACGATGAAGGCCTATTGGGTTCCGGGCGTGAATAATCTCGGCAGCTACGGCCGCTGGGCATTCGCCGAATTTACGGCTGTCTACAAAATACGCGAGGAGTTCGCAGCACTCGTCGCAAGCCTTGCGCCCGCTTTGGCGCCAGCCGAATAGCCCCCAAGACCGGGCCGCAACCCGGTTGGAGACTTGAGACCATGCCCAAAAAGACGAAAGCCGAAGCCAAGGTCGAAGCGCTGACGCATGTTGCGGCCAAGCGCAAAAACATCCCGACGGCGGAGCTTGAAACCGTTGTCGATCCGGCGACCAAATCGCCGATCCGCGTTGCGTTCGAGCGGCGCAACAAGGATCTCGACCCGCAGCTTGTGTGGCGCGGCAAAGACGAGCAGGATTGGTCGGACCTCGTGGTGCCCGCCCCGCCGCTCTACATCCAGGAGAAGGTCCACCCGAAGGTCCTGATCGACGATCTGCTGCGCCAAAGCAAAGCGCGCAAGAAGGAAGCCGCCCCCGCAGCCCCCGACCTGTTCGCCGATTTCAACGGCCTGCCCGACAAAGAGGCCGCGACCGAGTTCTACCAGCACGACGCACATTGGACGAACCGGCTGATCGTCGGCGATTCGCTGCAGGTGATGGCGAGCCTTGCCGAGCGCGAAGGATTGCGCGGGCAAGTGCAGTGCATCTATTTCGATCCGCCTTACGGCATCAAATTCAATTCGAATTTCCAATGGTCGACGACCAGTCGCGACGTGAAAGACGGCAGCAAAGACCATATCAGCCGCGAGCCCGAACAGGTCCGGGCCTTTCGCGACACTTGGCGCGACGGCATCCACTCGTATCTGTCTTATCTACGCGACCGTTTGACGGTCGCGCGCGATCTTCTGTCCGACAGCGGCTCGATCTTCGTCCAGATTGGGGACGAGAATGTGCATCGCGTTCGAGCGGTAATGGATGAGGTGTTTGGCGAAGATAACCTAATAAGTCAGATTCAATTCAAGAAGACAGGTTATTCGTCTTCCGATTATCTATCGAATGTATTCGATACAATTCTTTGGTATGGCCGAAATCGCTCCAGCATTAAGTATCGCCCAGCATATGCCTTTCGCGGTTTAGCGGAATGCGATCCAGCCTTTTTCGATACGATAGAAATTTCCCCTGGGGTGCGTCGTCAACTCACTCGGGACGAAAAAGAAGACCTACGAACGATTCCGACAGACGCGCGTTTGTTGGCTCGAAATCCGTTAGTTTCGCCGGGTGTTTCAGCGACATCATCTTCGCCGATCGAGTTCCAAGGAAAATCTTATCCTTGTCCGCCAAATGCGCACTGGAAGACGACTCCCGAACGACTGAAGACCCTAGTTAAAGCCGATCGATTAATCGAAAAAGGCCGGGTACTGCGTATGGTTCGGTATCTCGAAGACAATCAACTAATGCCACGTACGAATCTCTGGACCGATACTGGAACTGGAGGCTTCGTCGGTGATGAAAGAGTCTATGTGGTACAAACTGACCAGCGTGCGATTGCAAGATGTATTTTAATGACCACCGATCCCGGCGACCTCGTACTCGATCCGACTTGCGGTTCGGGTACTACGGCTTATGTCGCCGAGCAATGGGGGCGACGCTGGATCACGATCGACACGTCGCGTGTTGCTGCCGCTTTGGCGCGTTCGCGCATTATGGGCGCGCGTTATCCCTTCTACCTGCTGGCGGACTCGCCTGAGGGCCAGAAGAAGGAAGCCGAGGTTACGCGCACCGCACCCAAGCAGGCGGCGACGCACGGCAATATCCGGCACGGGTTTGTGTATGAACGCGTGCCGCATATCACGCTCAAATCCATTGCCAACAACGCCGAAATCGATGTGATTTGGGACAAGTGGCAGCTCGTACTCGAGCCGCTGCGCACGCAGTTGAATGCGGCCCTCGCCAAAAAATGGGAAGAATGGGAAATCCCGCGCGAGGCGGATGCGAAATGGCCCGCCAAGGCCAAAGACGCGCATGCGAAATGGTGGGAAGCGCGCATCGGCCGCCAGAAGGAAATCGACGCGTCGATCGCAGCCAAGGCCGAGTTCGAATATCTCTACGACCGGCCTTACGCCGACGATGCGCGCGTGCGCGTGGCAGGGCCGTTTACGGTCGAAAGCCTGTCGCCGCATCGCGTGTTGGCGGTGGACGAGGACGACGGGCTGTTCGACGAAGGGGCGGCGGCAACTGCGCGGCAGGCTGGCGCGGGCGGCAGCCAAGAGGGGCCGGAATTCACGCGCGTGGTGCTCGACAATCTGCAGAAGGCCGGCGTCCAGCAGGCGCACAAGGAAGGCAAGATTGCCTTCACGTCGCTGCAGGGTTGGCCGGGCGGGGACTATATTTGCGCCGAGGGCCGCTATCTGGAGGGCGACAAGGAGCGCCGGGCGGGCATTTTCATCGGGCCGGAATTCGGCACGGTCGCGCGCCAGGATCTGGTGATGGCTGCGCGCGAAGCGGCCGATGCCGGTTTCGACATGCTGATTGCCTGCGCCTTTAACTACGACGCCCATTCGTCCGAGTTCGAGAAACTCGGGCGCATTCCGGTATTGAAGGCGCGCATGCATCCCGATCTGCACATGGCGGGCGAGCTCAAGAACACCGGGGCCGGCAATCTATTCGTGGTGTTCGGCGAGCCGGATATCGTATTCCACGACCGGCCCGGCAACGAGCTGGCCGTCGAGATTCGCGGGGTCGATATCTTCCGGCCGCAGACCGGCAAGGTCGAAACCTCGGAAGCCGACGAGCTGGCGCTCTGGATGGTCGATACGGACTACAACGGCGAAAGCTTCTTCGTGCGCCACGCCTATTTCCTGGGGGCCAACGACCCCTACAAGGCGCTCAAGACCACGCTGAAGGCCGAAATCGACAAGGAGGCCTGGGACAGCCTGCACAGTGCTGTCTCGCGCCCCTTCGCAAAGCCCAAATCGGGCCGTATCGCCGTCAAGGTCATCAACCATCTCGGCGACGAGGTCATGAAGGTCTATGGCGTGAAGTGATGCGGTCAGGCCAAAAAGTTTGAGGCCTAAATGGATGAAGCTCCGCCAGGGGCCGCGCCGATGAATGACCTCAGCTTTGTAGAGGCCATTTATCCTCCCGACGAGGTCTTCGTGCGGTCATGTCGGCGCGCGATGTAGCGGAGGCCCGTGTATCCATCCAATCGCCACGGCAGTTTTGCCAAAGGGTCCTCGCAGGTCGGCGCACCAGACGGCGAAGAGACGCCCAGCACGCGTGAGGATGGCAAGTTCGGCTTCTCGCTCGTCGATGACGCCGCTGAAGAATCCATCGACGTATTATTCTTCGTTCTGTTGCACGTCATTTTGAAGTGTTGGCTTCATAAATCTCCAGGATTTCGTTTCTTAACCGTACCTGAACGACAAACGAAGACAAGTGTCATAATCCGGGCTAGCCAGTCGTCTATTTCTTTCTGAGCAGGCCAGATCTCCCAGTCGGCTTGGTTCAAAAACTCGGTCAGGTCACTTGGCGCAATCAGGCGATGCACCCGCTCGAGCGGCACGATGAAGAACGAACTGTCCAGATATTCGAGAACAGGCGTTCGTTCATGCAGCATCTAGCCGGGAAACTGGCGATGGCCGCTGGCGACAGTTAGGTTGGCCCTATAGTGGCGCGGCGCGCCTGAATTGCCCCTACACTCTTATATTTCGATCTCCGGCACCCCGGCTTCGGTGAGCAGCTGATAGAGTTCAGCCACGTTGTTTCGCTGGCCGCGTTGTTGGCAGAAGGCAAAGATCGCGCGCTGTTTCGCCCGCGAAAGGGCGACGAAAAATGCGGCAACGCCTTCGGGATCGCCGGGGGTGTGGGCCCACCAAGCACGGTCGTCGAGGCCGACGAAGATGATGGTGTCGTATTCGAGGCCCTTGCTCTTGTGGACGGTCATCATCGGAATTTGATTAACACCCTCGAACGCATCTAGGCAGGCCGTCCAGTTCGGGGCACCATCGGCCGAAGCGAAGAAGTGGATGCAAAAAGCTTCGAGGATGATCTGAAGCAGGTCGCCAACGCCATATTCGGCATAGGTTCGGGCGATCGCTCCAAGATCCAGATATTCGAAAACCCGTCTGACGAAATCGGCAGCGCTTTGCCTCGACGGGGCGGTGGCCGCCATGTCTGTGCGCAAGGCCGTGAGAAATGCGCTTAGTTCTGCCTCGACCTTGGCCGCGCGCGCATCATCTTCAGGTCCGGTAGCGCGCAGCGACAGGACAGATGACGAAACCAGCTGCCATGCGGCCGGCGCGCGGCGTGTCGCGCCCAGGCGGAAGATCGCAATCGCGAGCCGGCTTAAGTCGTCGGAAAGCAAATCCTGAAGCGAGGTTTTGCCAAGGGTATGGCTCTCGTTGCGGATCCGCAAACCCTGAGCGGCGAAGGCTCCAGCGAGCTCGTGCTCATAATCGTCGGACTTCTGTTTCACGAGGAGCGCGTAGTCGCGCGGCGCGCGGGCGCGGGTGGCCATGTCGTTGGCGATCCATTGCGCCAAGTGGGCGGCTTCCGCCGCCTTGGTCTGGCTGGACCAAACCTGAGCCACGTCGCCATCAACCTGTCGGACGGTCTGAGCGACCGTGGCGACGGTGTTCGGATCGAGAGCGCGCGCGACGATGTACTGAATCGCGACTAGGTCCGGTGAGGAACGGAAGTTAAAGAGGAGGGGGAACCTTTCTCCGCCGAAATCGGCCTGCAGCCGCTGAAAGGCGTCCTGACGCGCGCCGGCGAAGACCATGATCCGCTGCTTGTCGTCGCCTACGCCGGTGATGATGGTTTGCCCGCCAGAGAACGCAGAATGCAGGAAGTCGTATTGCGCGTAGGTCGTGTCCTGAAATTCGTCGACGAACACGAAGGGATAGGTTGCGACGAGCGCCCGGCGGATGTGGGGATTGACCCGGAGTAGCAGCTCCGCGAGCCGGTTGATGCCGACGAAGGTGAGTAAAGAAGGCTGTCCTGGAGGAAGTTGCGTCGCCCACCAGCGGGCGATGGTGAACTCGCCGGCGTTTTGGGGCGCGATAGGCCCCATCGGCAGGCGGTAGCTGCCGACAATCTTGGCTTCAAAGTCGCTCGCACTGTAGCCGGCGATTTCAGCCTGCCATTCCGACGGCGCGCTGAGGCGGGCGAGCGTCAGGAAGCGTTCTACTGCCTTGCGCTTTGGGAAGGCAATTTCGTAGGGCCGGGTCGGGCGCCAGTCAGCGGGGATGGCGTTGAGAAAGCGATCGACCAGGCTCTTGGTGAAGGCGTCGAAAGTGACCGAAACGAACCGGTTGGCGTACTCTGGCGGACATCGCTGGCGGACGCGCGACGCGAGATTGTTGGCTGCATCTGTTTTGAATGAAATCGCCAGCACGCGGTGCGGCGCTCGGCAGAGGTCCGTCTCAAGCAAATAGTCGGCGCGTTGGGCCAGAAACTCGGTCTTGCCGGCGCCGGGGCCTGCGACCACACACGCTGAGCCGGCGTGGCGCAGGGCGTTCCACGCCGCCGGTTCGAGATCGTTAATGCCGCTCGGGCGCCAGTCCTCTGGCCGAATAAGGCGCATGTTCAGGCACCCTCGGGAGGCGGCGGGGTGAGACGAGCGACAATTGAAGTCATGAGTGCCCGCAGTTCCTCGGGAGCGGCGGCTGCAATGACAGCCGGGTCTTGTGCACTCAACACCCGAACGTGGGTGCTAGGCTTGCCGCGGCCCAAGAACAGATACCTATACCAGCGCATCAAACCGTCCTGGTCCGCAGCGTACAGGTGAGGCAGGCCGCCGTCGCCGAGAACAGCCGTGCGCGGCTCCCCCGTCGGCGAGGGCCCTTGGCGTCCGGGTTCGACGATCTGATAGGCGAGCGGGAGGGCCTTCAGCATCGAATAGTCGAGGTCGAGGGGCGTGCAGAAGAAGACATTGAACTCGCGCAGCCAGTTAATCCAGGTTGTGATATTTGCAGTGTCCTCTATCGGCAGAGCATCGAAAGCCGCCAGATTGGCGGCTGGCCCTTGGGGGTTAAGGTGCTGTCCGAAGATGGCTTGTGGCGTGACGTTGTTAGCGAGTAGTTGCGTGCAGGCCGTTTTGATACGTCCCCATCCACCCCCAGAACGTCCCCAGTCGAGATCCAGCAGGGTGGCGTAGGGAATGTCGAGATCGGTCAGTAGTCGCCAGAGGTGGTTTACATGCCGACCGCCCAGCGGAACGACCGCGACAAAGGATCGATCGATGTCGAGCCCCATCGCCTCGCCGAGACGGGGAAGAACGACCTCCTCGGACGCACCTTCTCCCAGCACGACGAAGCGCGCGAAATAGAGTTCGGGATAGGTCCGCACGGCCTCGCGAATGAATTTCGACGCCTCTTCCTCGCCGACGGGGAGATTGATCGGACGGATGCGGGCCGTTCGATCGTGCGGATTAAGTCGGAAGTGACGGACCTGCGTCGGATCCACCCGGGCGAGGATGCTTGGGGAATGGCTAGAGACAACGGCTTGCGCCTGCGGCGACTTCGTCAGGTCCTGTATCTGCCGGACGATGCGGGAGAGATAGAAGGGAGCGAGATTGTTCTCAGGCTCTTCGATCGCGATGAGTGTAAGCGCCGGTAACGGTACGCCGCCAGCGTGGAAGCCGGCCCCAGCAGGATCGGCGACGATCCCGGCTTCGACATCCAGTGTCGCCGCAGTCATCGCCAAATGAAAGAGCGACCTCTGGCCGTCACTCAGGTCATCGAGGGCTCGCTCCCGGCCGAGTTCGTCGGGGCGGAAGACCACCTCGACCTTCCGGATGAAATGCTCAAAACGCAGATCGAGCGGACGAAACACTGGCGTCGTGTCGGTCCCGGCTTTGTAAACTTCCTGCCACCGCCGTGTAACCGCTGCGGCGATCACATCGACGGCCGGCTCCCCGGCGAAAGCGCCGTTCAAGGCGGCGCTGGCATTTGTGAACGTGTCGCGGACTCCTTGCGACCAGTTGATGGCGCGCCACAGCCTGCCGCGCAGAAAGGCCGTCACCTGGGAGGCGCCGTCCCGCGTCGCTGGCACGTAGATCATTTGGATCCGCGCCCGGTCGGCAGCCTTCAACTCGGTACAATCAGCGTCGGTGAACGCCCCGAAAGTCCTGACCGCCCAGTATTTCTGTTCAATCGCACCATCGAGCGAACCGTCATCGGTCCATGTCGCTTCGAGACGCAGGCGGCATTTCAGCTTGCCCGCCTCGTCAGTGGCCATCTGGTGGAAGAATTCCGGAATTGCCGCGCCGCCGGTGCCGTCGGCGTCCAGTTCGGGAAAGGCGATGATCGCCTCCAGGACGAAGTTTCGCTGAAGCGGGGCGGCAAGCTCGGCGGCAGGGACGTGGAAATCTTGGCGCCGTAGGCGTCGCTGATCGCCGGTCACGCCGAAGAGGCGTTGCAGGGCCTGCATCAGGGCCGTCTTCCCCGCACCGTTGACGCCGACAAACGTGGTGAGGTCGGAGGTGAGGTCGACGCTTGTCGCTTCAGGTCCGAAGCAGCGGAAATTTGTCAGCCTGAGCCGCTCAATAAACATTTTAGCTGGCCTCCCGTTATTAGTGGCCGATCGCGTCAAGTTTTCCTCGATACGCAGTCGCGGCCTTCCATGATTTCGGCACTTATACTTCATCGATCAGTATAAGGTGCGCTGAAGATTTAAGATTCGAGACGCACTAGGCGCTGTTTACAAAGTTCTTGATGCCTGAATCGAACCTTGGTTCAAGAATCCTCTTTGTAGAGGAAGCGTTCTTGGGCCGGGGTGATCTGAGCGAATCTGAATGGCGTATATTGAAGGATCTCTTGCCGCCCGAGCGTGGCCGCAAGAACCGCCCAGCATCGGATAATCGGCCCACCATCAATGGCATTCTCTGGCGGACATGCACGGGTGCCCCTTGGCGCGACGTGCCCGAGAAATACGGATGTCACGAGCACGTTCAAACTGACCCAGGGAGCATGTTGGAACTGACCCACCCGTCATTGTTTCGTCACCGGATTGGAGGTGGCGATGTTGACGGCGGAGGGGACACTGCCCCGAGCTTCAGGTGCAGTTTGGGGAAGTCGTAGAGTCCACGCGCAAGCCGGCGGAGCTGTTTGCCTTTCACCAGCCGGGATAGGGCCTGATCGACAGACGGGCGAGCGGCAACCGTGAGGAAATCGCTGGGCGTGAAGACGCTGGCGCGGACGCGCTTTATGAACAGGTCTGAAACAGAGGCGGCTATCTCTTTCATGCGACTTTAGGATAAGGTATCTTTTTCTGACATTCAAGGGGGGGCGAGGAGCCTCCCGCAGTTTAGTTGGAGGATGGGTAGAGCTCACGACAGCGTTGTGGATCGGAGATCCTCTGCTATCCCTTAACAAGCTCATGGACGCGACCGGCGATACGGCTTCACACTGAAGCTGACTTACTCAACCGGGATCAGGGTGCGGAATCTGAAAACTCACTTGTGCGGAGCGTGCTATAGCTTAACCATCTACATATCCGACCGAGCGAGGGCGTAATTAAGATTGAAGGGGGGCACATTTGAACGTCGAGATAAAACCAACGAAGCATAGTGCTCCAGGGCAATATCTCGGCTTTGCGCTTCAGCCCGTACGGGCGTTCTATCACCTGCTGACCGCGCCCAAAGGTGCCAAGGTTGCACTTGAGCTGCAAGACGATGTCTCAGTCCATTACGCCGATGGCAGTGTTTGTCTTGAGCAGACGAAGAGCGCCTTGAAGCAAAATCCCATTTCGGACTGGGACGAAGACCTTTGGAAGGCCTTCGATAACTGGCGGGTCATGCTTGATGCCGGGCAGTGCGAGGCGGCATCCACCACTTTTCGGCTGTACGTGACGCCCGCGAAGAAAGGCACCTTCGCGGAGGCGTTGTCTGCGGCCGCGTCCGACGAAGAGGTTGATGCCACACTCGCCGTCATCAAGGCGAAGCTCGATAAGAAGAAGACTCCGCCAGCTAGCGCGGCCAAGGTGTTGGCGTTGCTCGATGCGCCCAAGGACCATCGCCATGGTCTCTTCCGGAATTTCGAACTGAAGGCGGAGGCGGACGATCCACTGGAAAGCATCAGGGATCGTCTTCGACCGACGATTGCCGAGGCCCATATCGACATCATCGTCCGCTCCGGCATCGGCCAAGCGAAACAGGCGATAGATCGACTAATCCAGCGGGGCGAAAAGCCCATCCTCGATGCGGAGGCCTTCCGCCGCGATTTCCATGCCTTCATACGCCAAAACAACCTGCCTGGCCTGCTGGTATCGCTCAGCGAGTCGCCCGATGACAAGCTGATCGTCGGCATCGCCGCAGCCCGGCCGGTGTTCGTGCGGCAGCTCGAACTCATCGAGGCGACCGAAGAGGACCGGCTTCGCGCCGTCAGCGACTATCTTCGCGCCTCGGCAGACAAGGCCGATTGGGCCGAGCGTGGCGAGATATTTTCCGGCAGCCTGGACGGTTGGGACGAAGATCTACTTAAGAAGTACGGCATGGCTAAAGGCGACGTCGCCGATCTGCACGGGGAGAAGGTGGCGGCGATCCAGGGCCGGCTGATTTACCGTCAGTGTGCTCAGCATGTCGCCCCCCTCGAAGGGCGGGCGGTTCCCAGTCATTTCGTTCACGGCAGCTTCAATGACCTAGCCGATCGTCGTCGCCTTGGCTGGCACGGCGATTATCTGACGCTGCTGGAAGGGGATGGCGAATGACGGCCTTATCTACCTTAGGGCTCACCGAACTCGATATCGTGCAGAATCCTGCGATCGGCGCTTATCTGATCTGGCAGTTCACGCTGGGCTATCAGGAAGACGGTGCCCAAGCGGCAGAGATCCCAATGGCGTTCCTGGTGCTGCCGATGCTTCTGCATCGGCAGACGTTCGATGAAGTGGCATCAACGCGAAAGTCGTCAGGCCTGCCGCTGTTCGCGGTGAAGTTCGAAAAGGAGCGGGAAATCCTGATGGGCATTCATGGGCGCGCGATCCAACTGCGGCCGCTCAGCCTTCAGTCGATCGGCGTGGCCGCGACATCGAAGCTCGTTCGGATCGATTACTGCACAGCCCAGCTCCGCGGATATCCGCTCGATCTTCTCAACGCCGCCAAACCGAGATTGCCCGAACGACTGAAGCGATTTGCGGCGGCAGCCGATAAGCTCGGCCACTGGTTCTCCAGGCTCGGTCTGGCGCAGGTGGCCTCGACGCTGAGGGTGGATTTCTAATGTATTTTCAGATACGCAAACTCATCCTTTGGCCCCGGCATGACGGCGAGCCACGCATTGTCGAGTTCCACCCGGGCGTCGTGAACGTTATTAGCGGTGCGTCGAAGACCGGCAAGTCCGCCGTGATCCCCATTATCGATTACTGCTTGGCGTCCGATAAATGCGCCATACCGGTCGGTGTTATCCGAGAGAATTGTAGCTGGTTCGGCGTGCTCATCGACACGGTCGAGGGGCAGAAGCTGCTGGCCCGGCGCGAACCCGGCGACAAGCAAAGCACCAGCGACATGGTGATGATCGAGGGGGCCGAGGTCGAAATCCCGGCACACATCGAGGACAAAGGGACTACCACGCAGGTTGTCAAGGCGATGCTCAACCGGCTCGCGGGTCTCACCAACCTCGATTTCGAGCCAGAGGTGGATTCGAACTTCAAGTCTCGGCCGAGCTTCCGCGATCTCATGGCCTTTACCTTTCAGCCACAAAACATCGTCGCCAACCCCGACGTCATGTTTTTCAAGGCTGATACGACCGAGCACCGCGAGAAGCTCAAGACAATCTTCCCCTACATCCTACAGGCGGTGACGGCGGACATCCTGCAGGCCCGGTATGAGTTGGACCGGCTGTCGCGTATTTTACGTCGACGGGAGAACGATCTAAAGGCTATGGTGACAGCCGCCAATGTATGGCGGATGGAGGCGCAATCCTGGCTCCGGCGGGCGATCGAATTCGGATTGTTGCCAGCCAACCAGATTATCCCGACGGACTGGCCGGAAATCGTCGATCTGCTCCGCAGAGTCGTCGAAGCAAACGGGGATGTCGCGCATCCCACCCTTGCCGGTATCGACACCGCGCTCGATCGGCTCCAGGCGCTTCGAGCCGAAGAGACCGTGGTTGCCACCGAGCTGACGCGGCATCGCCAGCGTCTTAGCGAGCTGCGCCGCCTGTTGGAAAGCAGCGACATCTACGGCAGCTCGCTCCGTATTCAGCGCGACCGCCTCGCGCTGTCCGACTGGTTGCAAAAGCTTTCCACGGAAGCTGAAGCGAGCGAGCCGGTCGCGCTCATATCGAACGGCGGCAAGCAGAAGATCGACCAGCTCACGAACGCACTCGCCTCGATTGAGGTTCGGCTTCGGACCCATCCGAGCGTGTCCGACACGCTGGACCGCGAAGTGCTTCGTCTCCGCGCGGCGGCAGAAACGCAGCTCGTCCGGCTCAACGAGATACGTCGAGAGATCGGCGTGCTCGAGCGGGATTCGAAGGCAGCCAAGCAGGCGATCGACCGGTTTAACCGTATGGAGCGCTTCCTTGGCCGTCTGGAACAGGCGCTCGAGCTATACGACCGCACCGACCAATCCGCCGACCTGCGGCAGGAAATTGACGCTCTCAAGGCACAGATCGCCGAGCTACAGCGCAAGGTTTCTGAGACCGAAATTGCAAGAAAGTTGCGCAATGCAGTCGACAGTATCGAGGCGACGACCGGACGCCTGATACCCCGCCTAGATGCGGAGTGGCCCGATGCGCCGGTACGGCTCATGATCCCCGATCTCACAGTCAAGGTCATCAGGGGTACGCGCGACGACTACCTCTGGGAAATCGGCAGCGGCGCCAACTGGCTGGCCTATCACGTCGCTCTGACGCTAGCCCTCCAAGTCTTCTTCCTTGACCTTCCGCATCATCCCGTGCCGGGTCTCCTGATCTATGATCAACCCAGTCAGGTCTATTTTCCGCGGCGGACTGCCGGAGATACCAGCGCGGACCCTGTGACTTGGCGTGATGAAGATGTAGTCGCGGTGCGAAAAGTCTTTGCGCTTCTGGGCGAGCAGGTATCGGCTGCGCGGGATCGGTTGCAGGTCATCGTGCTCGACCATGCCGACGAGGATGTATGGGGCGATTTGCCCAACGTCATTTTGGCCGAGGAATGGCGCGATCGTGCGTTGGTGCCATTCGATTGGCTTGAAGAGGAATGATCTCGGAACTGCTTTAGAGAATTGTAATCTGCCGCATCGGGGGGCCGGCCGTCGAGATCGTGCTCCTGGAGTTGCACGATAACATCGAGATCGGACGGTCTAGCTACGCAATAGGCAATGCTCGTGGCCTGAGCCCGTGAAACCCGCCCACTGAGAAGTGTAGAGTCCGCCCGAAGAGAGGAGCGGACGATGAAGAAGAGCCGGTTTACGGAGGAGAAGATCATCGAGATTCTGAAGCTGCATGCGGCAGGCGGGAAAGTCGGCGAGTTGTGCCGGTAGCATGGGATCAGCGAGGCGACCCTCTACAACTGGAAAGCCAAGTACGGGGCGATGACGGTGTCTGAAGCCCGGCGGTTGAAGGTTCTGGAAGAGGAGAACCGCAAGCTGAAGAAGCTGCTGGCCGAGGCGATGCTGGACAACGCGGCGCTGAAGGATATTGCCTCGGGAGCCGCAGGCCAGCGCAGCAATACTTCTGAAGCCTGCGACGCGGCGACGGGCGGTGCAGCACACGATGTCGGCGCACGGACTGAGCCAGCGCCGCGCCTGCGGGCTTCTGGAGATGGATCGGACGAGCTTCTGGTACCGGTCGATGCGGCCGGACGATGCCGAGCTGCGCGCTCGGATGCGTGCGCTGGCGGCCGAGCGACGGCGGTTCGGCTATCGCCGACTGCGTTGGCTTCTCGAACGGGAGGGCGTTCGGATGAATCACAAACGCTTCCGGCGGCTATACGGCGAAGAGAAGCTGCAGGTTCAGCGCCGTCGTGGCCGACGCCGGGCCATTGGCGTTCGGGCTCCGCTGGCGTTGCCACAGGGCCCGAACCAGCGCTGGTCGCTGGACTTCGTTGCCGACCAGCTCACGACAGGTCGGCGGTTCCGTATCCTGACGGTCGTCGACGACTTCACGAATGAGAGCTTGGCGACGGTGCCGGATACGTCGATCACCGGGCGGCGTCTGGTCGCCGAGTTGGACAAGATCATCGAGCGGCGGGGCTAGCCGCTGTCGATCGTCAGCGACAACGGCGGCGAGATGACCAGCTGGGCCGTGGTGCAGTGGACGATGGAGACAGCATCGAATGGCATTACATCACGCCCGGCAAGCCGACGCAGAACGCGTTCATCGAAAGCTTCAACAGCAAGCTGCGCGACGAGTGCTTGAACGAGTACCTGTTCGGCTCGCTCGTCGATGCCATCGAGAAGATCGAAGCCTGGCGGATCGACTACAACACAGCCCGGCTGCACAGTTCGATCAACAACCAAACGCCGGCAGCCTTCGCTGCGGCAAGCGTCCTCGCGATGCAACGGGGCGAGAGACGCTGCGCTACCCACGGGGCTTCGCGCCTCGCCCCGTTGCCACAACCACCCAGACAGGGTCAAATAAGGAACAGACTCTATCTTCAACCGGGTGAGTTCACAGGCTCAAGCCACAGCATGTAAAACTATTTCCATCAGTTTTTATACTTTTTGTCTCCGCCGCGCCCGATTTTAAGACGCCTAGTGTTCAATAAGCGGGTCGTAAACCCCTCGATTGAACGAAATGGAGATATGCTATGCTCCCGTTAGACGTTAAGCCTTTGACGCTCACAATAAAATCAGTCGTTGCGACGACTGGTTTGTCGCGGACTCGTGTCTATCAACTGATATCCACAAACCAAATTCAGACTGTGAAAGTTGGACGCCGTCGGTTGGTCTTGCACGAGTCGCTTCGTGAATTCTTGTTATCAAAACGTACGTTTCGATAAATGACTTTTCCGTATGGATTCCGTACGAGCAAATGGTGATATGCTTGGGGGGATATAAGTCATTGAAATCGCTGGCGTTCCCTAGGGGATTCGAACCCCTGTATCCACCGTGAAAGGGTGGTGTCCTAGGCCTCTAGACGAAGGGAACTTGGGCCCGCAGAAGGCGCTCTATGTAGCGAGGTCGTTCGCGTAAATCAAGCCTCGAAGACGGGCTTGGCGGCGGCAAGCGGCAGGCGCACGCAATCGAGGCGGCTTGTGTGGCGGGCGACCGGCAAAAACGCCGCCCAAACGCCGTTTTCAGGGGTGTTTTCGCCCGCCAGCACCCGCGCCAGGGCGGCCTCGGCGGCAGCAAAGGCGGCCGGCCCCTGGCCCTCGACGCTGGCGGCGAGGGCCGCCGCCGCCGCCTGGCACAGCACGCAGCCGCGCACAAAATGGCCAATGCGGCGCACGCTGCCGTCCGCGGCACGGTCGATGTCGATCGTCACGCGGTCGCCGCACAAAGGATTGTCGCTGGTGTGGCTGTGCGTGGGGGCGTCGAGGCGCCCGGCATGGCGCCGGTCTTTGGCCAAAGCGAGAATCGCGTCGTGGTAGAGGGCGTCGCTCACAGCAGGATCTTTCGGACTTTCGCGAGCCCCTCGAAAAACGCATCGACGTCGCTGTCGTCGCTGTAGAGAGCCAGCGACGCGCGCGTCGTCCCGGCAAGGTCGAAGCGCTTGTGCAGCGGCTGCGCGCAATGATGGCCGCCGCGCAAGGCCACACCCGCGCTGTCCATGATCTGGCAGATATCGTGCGGATGCGCGCCCTCGAGGGCGAACGACACGACGGGCGCGCGCGCTTGCAGGCTTTGCGGCCCCAGCACGCGCACGCCGGGTGTAGCCGCAAGCCCGTCGAGCAGGCGCTGGCACAGACGCGCTTCGGCGGCTGCGATGTCGGCCCAGGGCAGGGCGCCGAGCCATCGGCACGCGGCCCCAAGCCCGATCGCAGCCCCGATGGGCGGGGTACCCGCTTCGAATTTCGCCGGGGCGGCGGCCCATGTGCTGTGCGCGAGTTCGACCTGCGCAATCATCTCGCCGCCGCCAAGAAAGGGCGGCATCGCGTCGAGCAATTCGGCGCGCGCCCAGAGGACCCCCACGCCATGCGGCGCAAATACCTTGTGGCCGCCGAACGCGTAGAAATCCACGCCCAATGCTTTGAGATCGAGCGGCCCGTGCGGGGCGCGTTGCGCGCCGTCGAGCAGCACGCGCGCACCCACTTTGGCGGCCGCCGCCACGACCGCGGCCACGTCGAGCACCGCTCCGGTCACGTTCGAGACATGGGCGAGCGACACGAGTTTTACGCACGCATCGAGTTTTGTTTCGAGCGCGGACAGATCGATGCGGCCTTCGGCATCGACATCGAGAAAGCGAAGCTCGACGCCGCTGCGCGCGGCGAGCATCTGCCACGGGACAAGATTGGAATGGTGCTCGAGGCCGCTCAGCAGCACGGCATCGCCCGGCCTCATCAATGCGCCGAAGGAATGCGCCACGAGATTGAGGGCGGCCGTGCAGCCGCTCGTGAACACGATCTCCGCCGGCGGCACGCCGAGATACGCAGCTACGTCGCTTCGTGCGGCGGCATAGGCGTCGGTTGCGGCTTCGGCCAGGCGATGCACGCCGCGTTTCACATTGGCTCGCGATGTGGTTTCGAACGCGCGCACCGCGTCGAGCACGGCCAGCGGCATTTGCGCCGTTGCCGCGGAATCGAGATAGGCAAGGCCCGGCGTGAGGATCGGGAACTGGCTGCGCAACGCTGCGGTCATGCGCTTTTCCCCTGTGCCGCGCGATAAGCACCGAGCGCTTCAGGCGTGTCGAGATCGGTCAGAACCCCGTCGTCGGGCATGTCGACTTCGCACACGGCATCTTCGTGGCGGCGAATGAGGCTGCGCGCACCCTGGTCGCCGTCGAGGGCGGCCATTTCGGGAAGATAGCGCCGCGCCCACAAGACCGGATTGCCGCGCTTGCCGTTGCGCGCGGCAACGCAGATCGCCCGGCCTTCGAGCGGCGAAAACGCGGCGATCAGCCGGTCGACATGGGCGGGCGTGACACCCGGCATGTCGGCGAGCAGCACCACGACACCGTCGCAATCGGCGGGGATCGCACCAAGCCCTGCGCGCAGCGAGCTTGCAAGGCCGCTCGCATAGTCGGGATTGTCGACGAGCGTTGCCGCGCGTCCTGCAAGGGCTGCACGCGCGCGGGCCGCCTCGTTGCCGAGCACCACGATCGTGGCGGCGGCTTGCGAGCCGGTCGCGGCTGCGACCGCATGGTCGATCAGGCTGCGCCCGTCGATCTCGACAAAAAGTTTGTTGGCGGGCGCCATGCGCGAAGACTTGCCGGCCGCCAGCACGAGTGCGGCGATGCGCGGTGCGGCTGGTGCGACCGCACCGGCGCGCGGTGTGGGGCGCGGAATTTCGGCGAGCAGACCGCCCACGCCCATTGCGGCGATCGCGGCTGCATCGACCTCGACCCCGGCGGCAAAACGCTGCAGCACCCAATCGAACCCGTTGAGCTTGGGCGAGCGCGCACAGCCGGGCAGGCCGATCACGCGCACCGGTCCGATGCGCCCCAGCAGCAGCAGATTGCCGGGATCGACCGGCATGCCGAAGCGCTCGATCTGGCCGCCGGCGGCGACGATCGCGGCCGGGATCACGTCGTGCCGATCGACGATGGCCGATGCGCCCAAAATCAGAATTGGATCGCACTTGGCTGTTGCTGCGGCGGCGATTTCGCGCGCGAGTGCGGCAACGTCGTGCGCTGTGCGGCGCACATGCGCAAGCGTGCCGCCAAGCGATGCCATCCGCGTGGCGGTCGCGGCTTCCGTACCGTCGAGCACGCTGTCCTTGATGCCGGGCAGGGTCGTCTGCACGAGTGCCGCACGCAACGCGCCATAGGGAGCCAACGCCACGACGGGTCGCTTTTCGGCGATCGCAATGCAGGCGGCCAGTGCTGCTTTGGGGGCGGCAAACGGAATGATCTTGATCGTGGCGAGCATGCCGCGCTGGGGTGCAGGCGCATAGTCGGCCAAGGTTGCGACGGTGACCGCTTCGTCGACCGCGTTGATCGCCGCGATGGCGGCGGCATCGATGCGCGCCAAACCGGGCTCTGCCGCAAACAGATTGCAGCGCCCCGTAAACGGAGCCGCCACAACAACGCCCGGCCCCGCGAGCGCTTGCGCAAGTGCGTGTGCGGCCGCGTCTTCGAGAACGTCGTTCGCGTCGAACTGGGCCGCGACAATTTCGGAAATACCTGCCGCGCGCAGCGCCGAGATATCGTCGGCCGACAGGCGGCGGCCTTTGCGAAAGGCGACACCCGGCCGTTTGAGGCTATGGGCGAGGACCGCCCCTTCGGCGCGGTCGAGCGGCAAGGTTCCGAACCGCAACGCCGTCAGGCTCCGCGCCGAACCTGGGTGATCTCGGCGACAATCGAGATCGCGATCTCGGCCGGCGACAATGCGCCGATCGCGAGGCCCACGGGGCCGCGAATGCGCTTGCGCGCGGCTTCGTCGAAGCCCTTGGCGGCGAGCCGCTCGAGGCGGGCCGCATGCGTCTTTCGCGAGCCGAGCGCGCCGACATAAAACGCGTTCGAGGCGAGGGCGGCTTCAAGGGCGGGATCGTCGATCTTGGGATCGTGCGTGAGCGTCACGATGGCCGTGCGCGCATCGGGCTTGAGCGCCGCCATGGCTTCGTCGGGCCACTCGGTCGTTACGGTGTAGCCGTCGAATTTCTGCGACGCCGCAAAGGCGCGGCGCGGATCGATGAGGGTGGTGCCGTAGCCCGCAAGGCTCGCCATGCGCGCGAGCGGTTCGGCGATATGCACCGCCCCCACGATCAGCAGGCGCGGCGGCGGGTTGAAGCTGTGGACGAAGATGGCACCCGCACCGGTCTGCAGCGTGCTGCTCTCGTCGCGTTTGAGCATCTCGATGGCCCCTGCCATCATGTCGATGTCGATGCAGAGCGGGCCTTCGCTTTCGCCGTCGAACACGAGCTTCTGTGCCCCACTGCGCAAATTCGTGACGAGGGCCACGGGCCGCTTGGCCGCGCGTGCGGCCTGGAGCTTTGTAAGAATGTCGGGCGTCATTTCAATCGAGCCTTTCCACGAAAACCTGCACCTTGCCGCCGCAGGCGAGGCCCACTTCCCAGGCCTGTTCGTTCGTCACGCCGAAATCGAGCAGGCGTGGCCGACCTGTGGCGATCGCATCGAGCGCTTCTTTGATGACGGCCCCTTCGATGCAGCCGCCCGAGACCGAGCCCACGAACTTGCCGCCCGCATCGACCGCGAGCTGCGAGCCGACGGGCCGCGGCGAGGAGCCCCAGGTCGAAACGACGGTGGCGATCGCCACACCATTTCCGCTCGCACGCCAGGTTGCGGCTTGTTCGAGAATGTCGTCGCTCATGCGGCAGCTCCCTTCCAGTGGAAATGGCCGTGCGCACGCGCCGTCGGCGCTTGGGCCAAAGCTTCGATCAGGCCTGCAAGGCTTGCAAGATTGTGGACCGGGCGGAATTCGTCGACATGCGGCAGCAAGGCCTTCACGCCGAGGGATTTGGGCGCAAAGCCGGCGTAGCGCAAGAGCGGGTTCAGCCAAATCAAGCGGCCGCAGGATTTGGCGAGCCGCTCGGCCTCGGCCGCAAGCCCTGCACCTGCCTCGCGGTCGAGCCCGTCGGTCACGAGCAGCACGGTCGGGCTACGCGCCAGCACGCGCCGTCCCCAGCGCCAGTTGAAATCGCGCAAGCAATGGCCAAGGCGTGTACCTCCCGACCAGTCTTCGACCTGGCCTGCGACTTGCGCCAAGGCGAGGTCGATGTCTTTGCGCCGCAACGCGCGTGTGACGTTCGTAAGCCTTGTACCGAACAAAAACACATGCACGCGCGCGCGGTCGTTGACCAGCATATGCACGAAATGCAGGAACATGCGCGCATAGCGCTCCATCGAGCCCGATATGTCGAGCAGCACCACCAAGGGCGGCGTTTCGACGCGCGGGGCGCGAAAGCGCAGTTGGGCAAGGTCGCCGCCGCTGCGCAGCATCGCGCGCAAGGTAGCGCGCGGATCGAGCCGATGGCCCAAAGCACTGGGGCGCGTGCGCCGTGTGCGCCGCGTGGGGAAGGCGCCACCGAGTTGCAGCATCGCGCGCTTGGCGGCTGCCATTTCCTCCGCCGACATTTGCTCGAAATCTTTGGACTGCAAGAGCTCGTTGTCCGACCACGTCATGGCGGCATCGAAATCGGTGCGGTCTTCGGGGGCATCGGCTTGTGCGGGCGGCGGGGGCGGGCGGTGGAAGGCTTCGGCCACGCGCCGCAATGTGGGGTCCGGCTGCAAATCCTCGGCGTCCGCGTCGGCAGCCTGCGGCAGCAGCATGCCCATGGCGCGCTCGAGCAGCTTGGGATCGCGCCAGAACAGGCCGAAAGCCTGGTCGAAGATCGGCTGCTGCTCGCGGCGATTGACCAGAGTGGCGTGCAGCGCCCAGTAGAGGTCCCGTTTGCGCTCGACGCCGACCACCGCCGCAGCACGTGCGGCTTCGATCGCACGCCCCGGCCCGACCGGCAGGCCCGCGGCGCGCAAAAGCCGCGTGAAATGCACGATATTGTCGAGCAGCAGGCCGGGTGCGGCGCCATTGTTGGTAGCGGGGGCTTCGGTCATTGGGCGGCTTCGGCCTCGACTTCCTTGAGGAGTTTGAGCGCCGTCGTGCCGCGCACCTTGGCGATGTCGTCTTGATACTTCAGCAAGGCACCCAGCGTGTCGTCGATCGTGGCGGGATCGAGTGCGATGCGGTCGAGCACGCCGAGCGCGTTGGTCCAGTCCAGCGTTTCGGCGACACCGGGCAGCTTGAACAATTCTTCGCGCCGGAGCTTCTGCACGAACGCAACGATCTGCGCCGAGAGTTTTTCGGGCACGCCTGGGCATTTGGCACGCACGATTTGGAGCTCGCGTGCGGCATCCGGGAAATCGACCCAGGCATAGAAGCAGCGGCGCTTCAGCGCATCGTGCACTTCGCGCGTGCGGTTGGAGGTGACGATGCACAAAGGTGCTGCGGGCGCCTTGATCGTACCCAGTTCCGGGATCGAGACCTGCCAGTCGCTGAGTACTTCGAGCAAATACGCCTCAAACGGCTCGTCGGCGCGGTCGAGCTCGTCGATCAGCAGCACGGGCGGGCCGGCGGGATCGGGGGCAAGGGCCTCGAGCAGCGGCCGGCGGATCAAGAAGCGTTCGGAGAAGATTTCCGTCTCGAGCCCGGCGGTGGCGCCCTTGCCGGCCTCGGCCAAGCGGATTTCCATCATCTGGCGCGGATAGTTCCATTCATAGACGGCACTGGCCGCATCGAGCCCCTCGTAGCATTGCAGGCGGATCAGCTTGCGGCCGAGGGATGCTGCCAGCACCTTGGCGATCTCGGTCTTGCCGGTCCCTGGCTCGCCCTCCAAAAACAGCGGCCGGCCGAGCTTCAGCGACAAAAACAGCGCCGTCGCAAGGCTGCGTTCTGCGACGTAACGTTGCGACGTCAGAAGGGCCAAAGTCTGGTCGATATCGGCGGGCAATTGCATCGTCAACTCATGGGGTTGGAGGTTGGAAGGAGCATCGCACAGCCGGGGCACGGCACGGAAGGGGGCAGGGTGCCGAAGGTGGGCGACGGTGGCATGGGAATTGCCTGCGTTTCTCGGTCGATCGAGCCCAAGATGCTGCTAATGGACGAACCCTTTTCCGCACTCGACGCGCTGACGCGCGGCACGCTGCAGGAAGAAGTGCTGCGCTTGTGCGCGGCCACGCAGCAGACGGTGTTCATGATCACGCACGACGTGGACGAGGCGATCCTACTCGCCGACCGCATCGTGCTGATGACGAACGGGCCTGAGGCCAAGATCGCCGAGATCGTGGTCAACACGCTGCCGCGCAACCGCACGCGCCACGACATCCACAAACACCCGCACTACTACGCGATCCGCAACCACATCGTCGATTTTCTGGTCGAACGCTCGCGCGGTTTTGCGTCGGCGATTCCGGCCGGGTACGACCCGCGCCGGCCGCCCGAAACCAGCCCCGGCACGCTGCGCGCGGCCAGTTGATTTCCAAAGGAGGAACCCATGAATGATGCCAAAGACAAACTCGGCGAGAAGATTCTCGCGATCAAAAAGAAGAAGAAGCTGAGCTGGAACAAGATCGCCGAGAAAATCGGCATGAACCCGGTTTGGACGACGGCGGCTCTGCTCGGCCAAATGTCGATGCTGCCCGAGCACGCGGCCAAGGCCGCCAAGCTGTTCGGCCTTTCGAAGGACGAGGCGGAGATCCTTTGCGAGATCCCGTATCGCGGCTCGCTGCCGCCGGGGCCGCCGACCGATCCGCTGATCTACCGCTTCTACGAACTCATCCAAGTCTACGGCACGACCTGGAAGGAGCTGATCCACGAAGAATTCGGCGATGGCATCATGTCGGCGATCGATTTCGAGATGGAGATGAAGCGCCTGCCCGATCCCAAGGGCGACCGCGTGAAGATCACGATGCACGGCAAGTTCCTGCCGTATCGGCGGTACTGAAGTCGGGCTGGACGGCGGCCATGGTCATACCTATTTAATCACCATGCCGCTGCCGTCCCCCGATTCCCTGCCCGAGAAACTCGCCGCCATCGCGGCCCACTGGCGCGGCCTCAAGCGCGAAGGCCACGACCTGCCGTTTTTTGCCGATTTCGAGCCGATGGCGGTCGCCCGGCTGTTGCCGAACATCTACCTGCTCGGCGTCGAGCACGAGCCGCTGCGCTTCCGTTTTCGCCTGCTCGGCGAAGCCGTGCTCGAAGCGGGCGCGCCGGGCCGACCGGGCCTCTATGTCGACGAATTGCCGCGCACGGGCACGCAATCCAATCTGCAGGCGAGCCTTGCGGCGGCCGTGGCAAGCCGCGCGCCCAATTGGTATCGCGGCCCGCCAACCTTGCAGCACCACGCCCATGTGACCGAGCTCGAAGGCGTGATGCTGCCCTTTGCCGCCGCCGACGGGCGCATCGAAGCTTTTTTGTGCCTGACACTCTACCGCTGGCAGAGCGGGCAGGAGACGTGAGAGGCGGGCGTCACGGCGTCCGGTCAGTCGGCCGCAGCAAAAACCAGCGTCGCGGTTGTGCCTCGATTCGGCTGGCTTTCTAGCAGCAGATCGGCGCCGAGCAGATCGGCAAGGGCTTGCGCGATCGGCAAGCCCAAGCCGATGCCGCCCTCGCGGACTGCGATGGCGCTGGGGGCGACGCGCATGAAAGGTTTGCGGGCATCTGCGAGTTCTTCGGCGGTCATGCCGATTCCAGTGTCGGTTACGCGAACATAGGAACGAGCCGAATCGTCCCGGCCACACGCCACCTCAATGCGCCCGCCGCGCGGGGTATATTTGATCGCGTTGTCCATTAGGTTGACGCAGATTTGGCGCAGCTTCGTCGCGTCGGCTGACACGAACAGGCCATGTTCGAGCACGAGCGACAGTTCGATATCTTTGCTCTCGGCGCGTGCGGAGACCATGCGCGCCGCAACGCCTGCGATTTCCGATAGCTCGACGCGTGCGATCACCAAGGTGAGGCTGCCCGCCCCCGCGCGCGCGTACTCGAGCAGATTGTCGATCATCGCAAGCTGGTAGCCGCCGGCCGCGACGATGTCGGCTAGATAGCTGATTTCGCGGTCGTTGAGCCGCCCGCCCGCCGTCGTTTGCAGCAGGCCCGCAAAACCCAAGACGGCGTTGAGGGGCGTTCGTAATTCGTGGCTAAGCTGCGCGAGGAATTCGGTTTTTGCCTGGTCCGCGCGCACGAGTTCGGCCATCGCTTTATCAAGCGCCAGCCCATGGCGCGTGAGATCGGCGTCCATGGTGCGCAGCGTTGCGGCGACGGCCTCGATTTCGGCGAAACCGAGGTCGCGCACCGCAGGCGCAGGTTTGCGCTCGCCGATCGTCGCGGCCAGATGGGCGACGCCGCCGAGTCCGGTTGTGATGCGATGCCACAGGATGAAGCCGAAAGCCAAAGAGAGAGATACTGCAACTGCACCGGACGCGAAGCTTGCGTGCTTGATTCCGCCCACCCAATCGTTGAATCCTAAACGCGGGACGTAGACCCCGATCGTCCAGGGTACGCCAGCCGCCCCGATGTCATCGCTGGCGAGAAGGTAGCGCCGTCGGTCGACCGCGATTTCCTGGAGGCGCGCGAATGGCGCAGCAAGTGCGGCCGCCATGGCGCGTGGATTTGTTCCGGTCGACACCGCGATCGGTTCTGCCGGCTCGGAGCGCACAAATGCACCAATGCCGCTGTCGCCGCGCACAGCTTGATCGAGACTGCGGGCCAGGGTTTCGACGGTCATATCGACACCCAAAACGCAGCTCGTCGAGGTGGCCGGGCATGCGACCACCCGCGCAAAGCTCAGTCCTACTTCACCGGTCGACCAATAGGCGTAGGGCGGCGACCAGGCGGCCACCCGGTTGAACGCCGCGGCGCGGTACCAAGGCCGTTCGCGCGGATCGAATTCGTCGGGCTGCGTGCTTGCGGGCGCAACATGCTCGTACCCTTCGCTCCAGAGTTCGATGCGGACGCTGCGCTCAACGCTGTCGGCGCCGATCTGGCGCGTTTCGAACGTGCCGTCCTGCACGCGGCGCACGAACTCGAACGATCCATCGGCACGTCCGAGGTAGACCGCGCGCAAACCCTCCCGACGTTGCAGCAGCTCGAAGAAGAATCTTTTCAGCGCGCCCGTATCTTTTTCGTCCACAAGACGCGATTCGATCATGCGTGCTGCGAAGCCAGCTTCGCTCTCGAACGCCGTGACGAAGTCGCGCGCGCTTTCCACAATGGCGGCAATTCGCTCGCGTGCATGCTGATCCGCTTCGCGGTCGGCCCGCGCGACAGCATCCCTGAAGCCCAGATATGAATAGGCAAGAAATACGATTGAAAACACGGCGGCGGCGCCGAGCGGAAGAAATACACGCAGAGAAAGCAGTCTTTCGGACGTATCGCGCGGCTTAGCCGAAGACATCCTGTCAACCACGCTGCCCCCCGATCAGCAGATGCAACGTGCGAACCATAAAACAGCTTCGACGCCGACGGAATAGCTTCCGCCAGCGTCGAAGTACAACAATATGGCGTGGTTCAGCCTGCCGCTGCCACCGCGCGCTTGGCCATCACGCCCACGAGATGGGCGCGATAGTCTGCCGCTGCATGGATGTCGCTGTTGAGGCCGTCGGGCGAAACCTTGACGCCTTCGAGCGACGACGCACCCCAGCTCTTCGACAGGGCTGCTTCCGCGTCCGACCAGCGGAACACGGCCGAGGCTGCACCGGTGACGGCGACGCGCGCACCCGAGGCGGCTTTGGCGACCATCACGCCGACCAGCGCATAGCGCGAGGCGGGCTGGCCGAATTTGACGTAAGCGGCTTTCTCGGGGATCGGGAAGCTCACCGACACGATGATCTCGCCGGGCTTCAGCGCCGTTTCGAACATGCCGAGGAAAAACGCATCGGCCGGGATTTCGCGGCTGTTGGTCTTGATCGTGGCACCCAAGGCCAGGCACGCCGCCGGATAGTCGGCCGCCGGATCGTTGTTGGCGATCGAGCCGCCGATCGTGCCGCGATTGCGCACCTGCGGATCGCCGATCCCGTCGGCAAGTGCGGCAAGAGCGGGCAGGGCCTTCTTGATTTCGGCCGAGGCTGCGACGTCGCGGTGGCGCGTCATCGCACCGATCGTGACCTTGCCGCCCGCGACCGCGATCCCGGACAGATCCTTGATGGCCGAGAGATCGACGACCGCACTGGGCTTCGCCAGGCGCTGCTTCAGCGTCGGGATCAGCGTCTGGCCGCCGGCCAGCGCCTTAGCGTCGCCGTCGGCGGCAAGAAGTTTGGCTGCATCGGCGACCGTGGCGGGTTTGTGGTAGGCAAAATCGTACATCGCAAATCTCCTTGTTCGATCAGATTGGGGCGGTCTACTCGGCGGCCATGCGGTGGCCGCCATTGACGATCGCCCAGATTTTCTGCGGCGTTGCCGGCATGTCGATGTGGCGAACGCCGAAATCCTTGAGCGCGTCCACGACCGCATTGATGACGGCAGGCGGCGAGCCGATGGCGCCGACCTCGCCCACCCCCTTCACGCCGAGCGGATTGTGCGTGCACAAGGTGATTGCCGTCGAGACCTTGAAGGACGGCAGATCGTCGGCGCGCGGCATCGTGTAGTCCATGAACGAGCCCGAGCGCAGCTGGCCCTTGTCGTCGTAGACGCATTCTTCCATCAGGGCTTGGCCGATCCCTTGCGCCAAGCCGCCATGCACCTGGCCCTCGACGATCATCGGGTTGACCACGCGACCCACGTCGTCGCATGCCGCAAAATCGACGACCTTGACCACGCCCGTGTCGGGATCGATTTCGACTTCGCAGATATGCGCGCCGCCGGGGAAGGTGAAGTTCTTGGGATCGTAGAAGGCGGTTTCGTCCAAGCCCGGCTCGAGCGTTTCGAGCGGATAGTTGTGCGGCACGTAGGCCGTGAGTGCGATCTCGCCGAAGCTCTTGGACTTGTCCGTGCCTGCGACCGTGAATTTGCCGTCCTTGAACTCGATGTCGGCCTCGGCCGCTTCGAGCAGATGGGCCGCGATCTTCTTGGCTTTATCGACGATCTTGTCGAGCGCCTTGACCACGGCGGTACCGCCCACGGCCAGCGAGCGCGAGCCGTAGGTGCCCATGCCGAACGGGATCTTGTTCGTGTCGCCGTGCGAGACTTCGATCTGGTCGAGACCGATACCGAGCCGCTCAGCGATCAGCTGCGCGTAGGTCGTCTCGTGGCCCTGGCCGTGGCTGTGACAGCCCGTGAACAGCGTAACGGAGCCGGTCGGGTGCACGCGCACATTGGCGCATTCGTAGAGGCCTGCGCGCGCGCCCAAAGCGCCCGCAATGTTCGAGGGTGCAATGCCGCACGCTTCCACATACGTGGAAATGCCGATGCCGCGCAGCTTGCCGGCCTTCTTGGCCGCGGCCCGGCGCGCTTCGAAGCCCTTATAGTCGATGGCCTTCAGCGCCCCTTCGAGAGTGGCGAAATAGTCGCCGCTGTCATATTGCAAGGCGACCGGCGTTTGGTACGGGAACGCGTTGGTCGGGATGAAGTTGCGCTTGCGGATTTCAATTCTGTCCATGCCCATTTCGGCCGCCGCAATGTCGACGATGCGCTCGATGAGGAAGGCCGCCTCGGGCCGACCCGCACCGCGATAGGCATCGACCGGCACGGTGTTCGTGAACACGGCCTTCACTTCGGCATAGATCGCGGGCGTGGTGTAGACGCCCGCCAAAAGCGTTGCGTAGAGGTAGGTCGGGATCGCGGGCGCAAAGGTCGAGAGATACGCCCCCATGTTCGCGAGCGTGCTGACTTTGAGCGCCAGGAACTTGCCGTTTTTGTCCAGCGCCAGTTCGGCATGCGAAACATGGTCGCGGCCTTGTGCGTCCGACATGAAGCTTTCGCCGCGTTCGGCCGTCCATTTGACCGGTCGGCCGATCTTGGGCGCGGCCCAGGTCACGAACGCTTCTTCGGCATAATGGTAGATCTTCGAGCCGAAACCGCCGCCGACGTCCGGTGCCACAACGCGCAGGCGGCTTTCCGGAATATGCAGCACGAACGCGCCCATCAGCAGGCGGATCACGTGCGGGTTCTGGCTTGTGGTGAAGAGCGTGTATTCGCCGGTTGCGCGATCATATTCCCCGACTGCCGCGCGCGGCTCCATCGGATTGGCGATCAGGCGATTGTTGACGAGGTCGATTTTGGCGACCTTGTAGGCGTTCTTGAACGCAGCAGCGACTTGGTCTGCGTCGCCGATATGCCAGTCGAAGCACAGATTGCCGCCGGCATGCACCGCAGGCGCACCCGGCTTCAGCGCATCGACCAAGCCCACGACGGCGGGAAGGTCGGCAAGTTCGATGTCGATGAGTTCGGCGGCATCCTTGGCTTGCGACAGCGTTTCGGCGACGACGACGGCGATCGGATCGCCGACATGACGGACGTGGTCGATCGCCAGCACCGGATGGGCCGGTTCCTGCATCGGGCTGCCGTCTTTGTTTTTGACGAGCCAGCCGCAGGGCAGGCCACCGATCGCATCGGCCGCCATGTCGGGGCCGGTGAACACCGCGACCACGCCTTCGGCCGCTTTGGCCTTGCGGGTGTCGATGCGCACGATCTTGGCATGCGCGGTCTGTGCACGCACGAAATAGGCGTGCACCTGGTTCGGGCGCGAGATGTCGTCGGTGTAGTTGCCCTGGCCCGTCAGGAACCGGTAATCCTCTTTGCGGCGCACCGCGGCGCCAATTCCGTCGATTGCCATGTGCGTTTCTCCCTGCAGCGTTTCGCGTTTGCGCGATTATTCGCTTGTCGAGTTTATTTCGCGGCGGCCATCGCTTGAGCGCCGGCTTGCACCGCTTTGACGATGTTGTGGTAGCCCGTGCAGCGGCAGATATTGCCTTCGAGCCACTCGCGCACGTCGTGTTCGCTCGGATTGGAATTGTGCTTGGCAAGCTCGATGGCGCTCATGACCATGCCGGGCGTGCAGAAGCCGCATTGCAGGCCGTGATGTTCCTTGAACGCCGCCTGCATCGGGTGAAGTTCGTTGCCGTTGGCAAGCCCTTCGATCGTCGTGACGGACGTGCCGTCGGCCTGGGCCGCCAGCACCGTGCACGATTTGACCGACTTGCCGTCGATATGCACGACGCATGCGCCGCATTGGCTGGTGTCGCAGCCCACATGCGTGCCGGTCATGCCGAGTTTTTCGCGCAGCACCTGCACCAGCAGCGTGCGGCCTTCGACCTCGGCGGAAACCTTCTTGCCGTTTACGGTCAGCGAAATCTTGGCCATCGTCTCTCCCCTTGATGTTTCGTTCGATGATTTTTGGTTCGGTTGGGTCGCAGTGTTGGGGGTGCTTGGGTCCGCCGTCAAGCGTCAACCGCGCAACACCATCCACAGCACGATCGCGACCGCCGCCACCAAGGCTGCGATCCACACGCTCTGCGGCAGACCGCCGCTTTGCGGTGCCGAAATTGCGGGCGTTTGCGGCGTTTCGTCCGCAATTGCGGTAGGCGCTTCGGCCGCTGCCGGCGGTGCGACGGTCGCAGCAAACTTCCCGAAAAATTCATCGGCCAGTTTTTTGGCTGTCGCATCGATGAGGCGCGAGCCGAGCTGCGCCATTTTGCCGCCGACCTGGCTGTCGGCCGTGTAGGTGAGGATCGTGCCGCCCGCACCGTCCTCGGCCAGCTTCACGATGGCTGAGCCCTTGCCGAAGCCGGCAACCCCGCCCTGGCCTTCGCCCGCGATCTTGTAGCCGTTGGGCGGGTCGATGTCCGACAGCGTCACCTTGCCCGTAAACCGCGCGGTCATCGGGCCGATCTTGAGACCGACCTTGGCTGCAAAGCCGTTATCCTCGGTTTTGGTCAGTTCCTCGCAACCCGGAATGCATTGTTTGAGGATCTCGGGATCATTGAGACCGTCCCAAACCACAGTCCGGGGCAGGGGAAGCCGGTATTCGCCGCTAAGATTCATGGAGATGCCCGCTCATTTGCGCCATTTGCGCAAAATATTGGTGGAAAAGCGACACAAGTTTCCCATATTAACACCACCGAGTACCAGGGTGTTTCGACGCCATTTTTGCGTTGAACAAAACCGCAGGCGCGGACGCGCCGCAACAGGGAGGTTTTCCAAGATGACCATTAATCGTCGTTCCGCACTCGCGATGGGTGCCGCAGCCGCCAGCCTGCTCGCAGCCCCGGCAATTGCCCAAGGGCGTCGCCGCATCACCGTCGTGACCGGCGGCACGGGTGGGGTGTTCTACCCCTATGGCGGCGGCTTGGCGAAGCTGTTTGCCGAAAAGATGACCAACACGCAGGCGACCTCGCAGGTCACCGGCGGTTCGGTCGACAACGTCAAACTGCTGCACTCGGGCGATGCCGAACTCGGCTTCTCGACGATGGACAGCGCTTACGACGGCATGATCGGCGAGGGTGCCTACAAGGCCGACGGCAAGCAGGATATCCGCGTCATTGGCATGCTGTACGATTCGTTCCTGCATGTCGTGGCGAGCCAGTCCTCGAACGTGACGACCGTTGCCCAGATGCGCGGCAGGCGCATTTCGGTGGGTTCGGCCGGTTCGTCGACCGAATCGATCGCCGACCGCGTGATCGCGGCGAGCGGTCTCAACGAAATGCGCGACATCACGCGCGACAATCTCGGCGTCGCGGAATCGGCCGGTGCCCTCAAGGACGGCAAGATCGCCGCGTTCTTCTGGATCGGCGGCATCCCGACGGCGGCGGTGCGCGAGCTTGCGACCGGCGGCCAACCGCCGATCCGCTTCATCCCGACGACCGCTGAATTCGCGGTGCTCGACGCCAAGTGGCCAGGCCTCTACCGCCCGTTCAATCTGGCGGCCGGCTCCTACGCCAACCAGACAGAAGCGCTGGGCGGCCTCGGCGTTGCCAACGTTTTGATCGTGCCGACCAAGCTTCCCAACGCCATGGTCACTTCGATGCTCGAGACGATCTTCAACAACCTCACGGAAGTGCAGGGGATCCATCCCGAAGCGCGCAAGCTCACGCTGCAGACGGCGGCCGGCAAGTCGGCCGTGCCGTTCCATCCGGCGGCGGAAGCTTTCTACCGCTCGAAGGGCATCTCAATGTCCTAAACCCCCATCGGATGGGGTGAATGGCGAAGACCCGGAACCTCTGGTTCCGGGTCTTTTTTGTTTTCATTCCGGCGTTTCTTCTTCCATAAGTATCGAACAGGGTAGAGGGCGAAGACCCGCCGCAGATGCGGGCTGTCGCCAATTTCGAGGGAAGTTGCCGCCGATGGTCAATCCGAATGCCGCCGACAAGGTCGAATTGTCGGCTGAAGAACTCGAGCGTCTTTCCTCGGACAGCGAAGGCGGCCCCGCCAAACGCCTGACCGGCTGGCTCGGGTGGCTCACCGGCGCCGTCGCATTCGGGCTTGGCGCCTATTCGCTCTACTGGACGCAGTTTTCGATCAACACGACGGTCTATCGCTCGAGCTTCCTCGGCGTGGCGCTGGCGTTGATCTTTGTGCTGTACCCGCTGCTGCGCGACGCCAAAGAAACGCGCCGCGCGACGATCGAAGAATGGTGCGTAGCGCTGCTCGGCGTCGGGGCCATGTACGTGCTCTATCTCGAGGGCCGCATTTTCGAGCGCAGCCCGTTTGCGGGCGGTCTGCTCATCATTGTCGCGCTGTGTTTTGCCGCCTATCCGCTCATCGTTTCGAGCCGCATCCTTTCGCGCACGCAGCTTATCGACTGGATTTTCGTCGGCTTCGCGCTGTGGACGGCTTGGTATCTGGCCGCCAACATCGAATCCTACAAAACGCGCCCGACGCGCCCGACGGCCGACGAACTCGTGCTCGGCGGCACGCTGATCCTGCTCATTCTCGAGGGGACAAGGCGCACGATCGGCTGGATTCTGCCCGCGATTACGGTCCTTATTCTGCTTTACGGATATTTCGGGCCGTCGATCCCCGAGCCGTTCGACCATCGCGGCTTTTCGATAAACCGGATCATCGGCCAGAACTATCTGACGCTTGAAGGCATCTTCGCGACGCCGATGGACGTGGCTGCGACCTTCATCATCCTGTTCACTCTATATGGGGCCGTACTCGACCGCGGCGGGGCGGGCAAATTTTTCATCGATTGGGCGTTTGCGCTGTTCGGCAAAAAACCGTCGCCATCGGCCCCGGGCCGTGCGGTCGTGGCATCGGGCTTCCTGCTCGGCACCGTCTCGGGCTCTGGCGTGGCAACGACCGTGACGGTCGCCTCGCTCGCGTGGCCCATGCTACGCAAAGCGGGTTATCCGCCGACCGTGGCGGGCGGCATGCTCTCGGCGGCCGGCATTGGCGCCACCTTGTCGCCGCCGACATTGGGCGCCGCGGCGTTCATCATCGCCGAATATCTCGATATCGAATATCTCGTCGTGCTGATCTACGCGACGATCCCGACGATTCTCTACTACGTGTCGTGCTGGCTGATGACCGAGGCCGATTCGCGCAGCCTCAACATCAAAGCCATCAAGACGTCGGACGCGTCGCTGTGGCAGCTTACGATTTCGCAGGGCTACCATTTCCTGTCTTTGGCGGCGATCGCGTTTTTCCTCGTGCTTGGATTCACCTCGTTCCTCGCCGTGTTCTGGTCGATCGCGATCGCGTTCATGCTGTCGATGGTGCGTATGGAAAGCCGTCTCGTGACCATGTCGGCCTTCGCGGCGGGCACGGTTGCGGGCGTGCTCGCCTGGGCGTTCGGCTCGACCGCACTCCCCGAGGCGATGAATCTCGACGAATTGTTCGACGGGCGTATTTCGGCGTCGATCTTCTGGGGCATGGTCGTGGCGATCCTGGTGTCGGGCGTGCAGGCTGTGTTGGCTATGCGCGCAGGCCGCGAGCCCGATCCGGCCGCAACGCGCATGATCGAGGCTATTACGGACGGAACCCGCGGCACGCTCGGCATCATCGCCACGTGCGCGTGCGCGGGTCTCATCGTCGGCATCGTCAATCTGACGGGCCTTGGCCTGACGCTGTCCTCGATCATCGTGGCCGTCGGCGGCGGCGAACGCCTGCCGGTGATCGGGCTTGCGGCTCTTGCCATGTGGGTGCTGGGGCTCGCCGTACCCGTCACGGCAAGCTACATCATCGCCGCCGTGATGCTCGTCCCCGCCCTCGTCAATGTCGGCATCCCGGCACCGGCTGCGCACATGTTCATGTTCTACTACGCGGTCCTTGCCGACGTGTCGCCGCCGACGGCCTTGGCGCCGTTTGCAGCCTCGGCTATCTGCGGCGGCCGCCCGTTCCCGACCATGATCCAGGCCTGGAAATACACGCTGCCGGCATTCCTCGTGCCGTTGATGTTCTGCCTCACGCCCGAAGGGCTGCAGCTATTGATGCTCACGCCCGAAGGCAAATGGCCCGAAGATGTGGGCGATTGGTGGGGCATTTTCGAAACAACGATCACCTCGTGCTTGGCGCTCGTCGGCCTATGCGTGGGGATCACCGGCTATGCGCGCCAGCACGCGACCGCGATCGAACGCGTGCTGTCGCTCTTGGGCGGCATACTGCTGATCGCCGCCGACGCGCGCGCCGACTTGGCGGGCCTTGTCCTATTGGCGAGCGGGCTCGGCCTGCATTGGATGCGAACCCGGAAGACCGTGTCGGCAGCTTGATCGGTTAAGCCGCGCGGCGCTTGGCCATGTAGGCGTAGATGTGCGGGCCCAAGAGGGCGGCGGCGGCCAAGACCAGCAGTGTCGCCGACAAAGGCCGCGTCAAGAACACGGTCCAGTCGCCTTGGCTAATCGTCAGCGCGCGGCGCAGTTCCTGTTCGGCGAGGGGCCCTAAGATCATGCCGATGATTACGGGGGCGGCCGGGAAGTCGAAGCGGCGCATGAAATAGCCCGCAATGCCGACCGCGTAGAGCAGCATGAGGTCGATCACGCTCTGGCTGATGCCGTAGGTGCCGATCGTGGCGAACAAGAGAATACCGCCATAGAGCCAGGGCTTGGGCACGGCGAGGATCTTCACCCACAGCGGTACCAGCGGCAGGTTCATGACCAGCAGCATCACATTGGCGATGTAGAGCGAGGCGATGAGACCCCAGACGAGATTGGCCTGGGTCTGGAACAGCAGAGGTCCTGGCTGGATGCCGTAGCTTTGGAACGCCGACAGCATGATGGCGGCCGTGGCCGAGGTCGGCAGACCGAGCGTAAGCATCGGCACCAGCACGCCTGCGGCCGACGCGTTGTTGGCGGCCTCGGGGCCGGCCACGCCTTCGATGGCGCCGTTGCCGAATTCTTCGGGTTTGAGCGAGAGCTTCTTTTCGAGATAGTACGACAGGAAGGTCGGGATTTCAGCGCCGCCCGCCGGCAGGGCACCGATCGAGAAGCCGAGACCCGTCCCGCGCAGCCACGGTTTCCAGCTGCGTTTCCATTCCTCGCGCGTCATCCACAGCGAGCCCGACAGCGGCAAGAGCTCGTCCTTGCCGTGCGCGTGGCGCGAGGCGAGCCACAAGGTTTCGCCGACCGCAAACAGGCCGACCGCAACGACGATCACGTTGATGCCGTCGAGCAACTCGATCAGGCCGAAGGTGAAGCGCGGCTGGCCGGTTTGCAGATCGATGCCGATAAGCCCGAGCCAGATGCCGAAAAACAGCGACACGAGGCCGCGCACGGTCGAATTGCCGAGTACGGCCGATACAGTCACGAAGGCCAGAGTCATCAGGCAGAAATATTCTGCCGGGCCGAACTTGAGGGCGAGTTCCACGACGATTGGCGCCAGGAACGTGATGCCGACCGTGCCTATGGTACCGGCCACGAACGAGCCGATGGCCGCCGTCGCAAGGGCGGCCCCGGCGCGCCCGCGCTTAGCCATTCGGTTGCCTTCGAGCGCGGTCACGATCGTCGCACTCTCGCCCGGCGTGTTCAGCAGGATCGAGGTCGTCGAGCCGCCATACATCGCACCGTAATAGATGCCCGCGAACAGGATGAAAGCGCCCGTCGGATCGACCTTGAAGGTGATCGGCAGCAGGAGTGCGATGGTCAGCGCCGGCCCGATGCCGGGCAGCACGCCGATGGCCGTGCCCAGGAACGTGCCGATCAGCGCGAACATCAGATTGATCGGCGTGAGGGCGACGGCAAAGCCGTTCAGCAGCTGCGACAGCGTATCCATGGCTAGAACAATGCCTCGATCGGGCCCGACCCGATATTGATGCCAAGACCCTTGGCGAAGCCGACAAAGGCGACGGTCGCGAGCACGAAGCCCAATCCCAAATCGACATGCGGCTTGCGGCTGCCAAAGCAGCGCGCCGTGCACACGAACAGCAAGCACGACGCGATGATGAACCCGAGCTGGTCGATCAGTACGACGTTGAGGGCGAGGCCGAGCAGCAGCCAGCGGAAGCTGCGCCAATCGACCGGCAAGGCGATTTCGGGATCGTCGCCGCTCCAGCCGCCGCGCAGTCCGGCGATCAACAGAAAGACGCCGAGAATGCCGAGCGCGAAAGCGGTCGCGTAAGGAACGAAGGTGGGGCCGACGCGCGCATAGAGCGGCGAGACGGGAATGGCGGTGCTTTGCTGGAAGACAATGGCTGCAAAGGCCAGGACGGCAACGCCGACCCAGATTTCAGGCACCAAACGCATATTCATCCCCCCCGGGAAGACAAGAGCGGCGCCGAGCAGCCGCAGGCGGGCTGCTCGGCGCCGTTATCGGCACATTTTAGGCTTGTTTAGGTGGCAAGGCCAAGGCCGCGCAGGATCGCCTCGACGCGCGTGACTTCGCTCACCACATAGCGGCCGAACTCGTCGCCGGTCATGTAGATCTGCGTCCAGTCGCGCTTCTCGCACTCTTCCTTCCACTGGCTCGACTTGACCATGCGATCGACGAGGCCCAACAGCACGGTACGCTGTGCCGGCGACACGCCGGGGGCGGCGAACACGCCGCGCCAGTTGGCCAGTTCCACGTCGATGCCCTGTTCCTTCAGCGTCGGCGCGTCGATGCCGGGCTGGCGTGCAGGCGCGGAGATGGCAAGGCAGCGCATGCGACCGGCTTTGATCTGCTCGGCGAATTCGCCGTAGCCCGAAACGCCGGCCGTGGTCTGGCCGCCGAGGATTGCAGCCTGGGCAGGGCCGCCGCCGGCGAACGCGACGTAGCTCATCGCCTTGGGCTCGACTTTGAGCGCCTGGCCGATCATGCCGACCAGAATATGGTCGGTACCGCCGGCCGAACCGCCGGCCCACGACACGCCGCCGGGGCTCGCCTGGATGGCGGCGGCAAGGCTCTTCATGTCGCGATGCGGCGAGTTGGCGGGCACCACCACGGCCTGGAATTCGCCCGTGAGGCGGGCAAGCGGCGTGGCGTCGGTCATCTTGACCGGGCTCTTGTTGGCGATCAGCGAGCCGACCATCACGAGGCCAGCGACCATCATCACGTCGCCCTGGCCGCGCATGCCGAGGAAGCGCGGCAGGCCCACAGCACCGCCGGCACCCGGCACGTTGTCGAACTGGAAATTCGTCATGATGCCGGCGGCACGCATGACCTGCTCGATCGAGCGGCCGGTCTGGTCCCAGCCGCCGCCGGGGGCAGCCGGAATATACATGCGCAGACGGTCGAGCGTCTGAGCCTGAGCGAGGCCGGGCAGGGACGAGGCGGCTGCAGCGGCGGCAAGGCCGTATTTCAGCGCATCGCGACGGGTGAGGTCGAAATTCGACATTGGCGGGTACCTCCCAAGTGTTTTGTTGCCGAGTTTGGACTGTTTCTGTAGCCGACCTCGCTACCGCTAAGCAAGACCAGCATTGCGTGGATTATGCGCAGGCAACCCTAGTATCTACAATCGATAGTGCCTAACTTGGCGCAATGCGTCGCGTCGGCCCTGCAGATCCGCTTCACGTTCCCGGTGTCCAAGCTACGGGCGAATCCCGCGCGCTTTTGCGGCTTTTGCCGTATTTGTGGCCCAAAGGGCGGCCCGAAATCCGCGTACGCGTGCTGTCGGCCGTCGTGCTGCTGGTCGGTGCCAAGCTTGCGACGATCGTGATCCCTTTGTTTTACAAACAGGCCGTCGATGCGCTGTCGAGTGCGGGCGGGGCAGAAATCGCCTTGTCGGTGGCGGTCGGATTTGTGCTCGCCTACGGCGGCGCGCGCGTCGTGAGCCAGGTTTTCACCGAACTGCGCGAAATCGTGTTCGCGCGCGTCGCCCATCAGGCGATGCACCAAGTGGCGCTTGAGACCTTCCAGCATCTGCACCGGCTGTCCTTGCGCTTCCATCTCGACCGGCAAACGGGCGGGCTCAACCGCGCCATCGAGCGCGGGACGGCCGGCATCGAGAATCTGCTGCATTTCATGCTGTTCCAGATCGTGCCGACGATCCTCGAGATCGCGATGGTCTGCGGCATGCTCTGGTATCTCTACGATTGGCGCTTTGCCGCCATCACTTTCGCCACGATCGTTCTCTACGTCGCCTACACGTTTGCGATCACGGCGTGGCGCCTGCGCTATCGGCGCGCGATGCTCGAGGCCGAGGGCGAAGCCTCGACCAAAGCTGTCGACAGCCTGCTGAACTACGAAACAGTCAAATATTTCGGCAACGAGCGCCACGAAGCCCAACGCTTCGACAAATCGCTCGACGCCTACGAAAAAGCCGCCGTGCTCTCGAAAACATCGCTGTCGCTGCTCAATGTCGGGCAGGGCTTTGTGATCGCGGTCGGGCTCACCGGTGTCATGTGGCTTGCGGCCCAGATGGTGGCGGCAGGCAACATGACAGTCGGCGGCTTCGTGCTCGTGAACGCGTATCTCATTCAGCTCTATCTGCCGCTCAATTTCCTCGGCATGGTCTATCGCGAAGTGCGCCAGGCGCTGATCGACATGCAGTCGATGTTCCGCCTGCTGCACGCGGAAGCCGAGATCCTCGACAAGCCGGGTGCGCCCGACCTTGCGGTCGCGGGCGGCCATGTGCGCTTCGAGAACGTCAATTTCGGCTACGATGCGCGGCGACCGATCCTGCACGGGCTCGATATCGACGTGCCGGCCGGCAAGACGCTCGCCATCGTCGGCTCAAGCGGGGCCGGCAAATCGACGATCTCGCGCCTGTTGTTCCGCTTCTACGACATCGACGGCGGGGCAATCCGTATCGACGGCCAGGACATCCGCGACGTTACGCAAAGCTCGGTGCGGGCCGCGATCGGCATCGTGCCGCAGGACACCGTGCTGTTCAACGACACGATCTACTACAACATCGCCTACGGGCGCCCGTCGGCCACGCGTGCGGAGGTGGAAGAGGCGGCCCGGCTCGCGCGCATCCACGATTTCGTGATGGCGCTGCCCGACGGCTACAAATCGCGCGTCGGCGAACGCGGCCTCAAGCTTTCGGGCGGCGAGCGCCAGCGCGTGTCGATCGCGCGCACGATCTTGAAGCGCCCGAAAGTGCTTGTGTTCGACGAAGCCACCAGCGCGCTCGATACGCGCACCGAAAAAGAGATCCAGGATTCGCTGCGCCAGATCTCGGCGGGTGTGACCACGCTGGTCATTGCGCACCGCCTTTCGACCGTCGTGGACGCCGACCAGATCGTCGTACTCGACAAGGGCCAGGTCGTCGAGCGTGGGACCCATGCCGATCTGCAGGCAGCCGACGGCGTCTACGCGCAGATGTGGCGCCGCCAACTCGAAACGCGCGAAGCCCAGGCGCGCATCGAAGCGGCAGCGGCCCCAGTCTCGCCGGTCCCGGCGGGCCGTTAAAGCGCCACGGCGATCTTGTCGAGCGGCGGGACCGTCGCAATCAAGCCGTTTTTGGCCATGAACTCCGCAAACGCCAATTCGCGCGCGGGATCGAGGGCTGCCGGATTGCGTGCGTACAGCGGCACAGTTGCCTTCCATGCACGCCGGTTGAGTTCGTTGTCGAGATTGGCGCGGCCCTTGATGAACAAGTTCCAGGCGGCGTCGGGATTGGCGGCGGCATCGGCCGCTCCGCGCGCGACCGCGTCGAGAAACGCGCGCAGCTTGGGATCGCGGTTGCGGGCGCGCTCGCGTTGGGCGGCGAAGATCAACGCGTCGTGCATCGGGATGCCGTGCTCTTCGAGCAGAAACGCGCGGCCCTTCGAGCCTTCGATTTCAAGCTGGAACAGTTCGAAATTGCGGAACGCGCCGATGACGCCGTCCACGCGCTTGGTGAGCAAGGCCGGGCTCAGGGCGAAATTGACGTTGACGGTCTCGTAAGCGCCCGCCGGCACCCCGGCCGAGGCCAGCATCGTGCGCAGCAACGCCAACTCGACGCCCGAAATCGAATAGCCGATCTTGCGGCCGCGGAGATCGGCGAGCGTCTTGATCGGCCCGTCGGCGAGCACGGTCACGGTCGACAAGGGGCTGTCGATCAACGCGCCGATGCGCAAAGCCGGGATATCCTGCGAGGCCTGGAAGATCTGCGTGTGCGGATAGCTCACGGCGACGTCGCCGCGCCCGGCGGCGATCAGGCGCGGCGGATCGTTGGGGTCGCTCGGCGGCAAGATGCGGACATTGAGCCCGGCATTGCGGAAATGGCCGAGCTCCTGGGCGACGATGATCGGCCCGTGATTCGGGTTGACGAACCAATCGAGCAGCAGCGTGAACTCCGCCCCTTGCGCGCGCGCTGTTCCTGCAAGGAAAGGTGCGGCAGCAAAGCCAGCAAGAATGTTGCGACGGCGGATCATGGTTGGTCTCCCGGTCAGACGGTGGATTGGGTCGGCGGCTGCCACGGTGCCAGGCGAAGCGCGAGGCGGTCGACGAGCCGGTAGAACAGGACGGCGAAGGTCGCGAGCACCAGCAGAGCTGCGAACATGAGGTCTGTCTGCATCTGCGCGTTCGCCTGCAGCATCACGAAGCCGAGGCCTGCTGCTGCCCCCACCCATTCGCCGATGATGGCCCCGATGGGGGCGATTGCGGCCGCCATGCGCAGACCCGAAGCGAGGGCGGGCAGAGCGGCGGGCAGGCGCACGCGCCACAGAATGGCGGCGGGTTTTGCGTTCATCACCTGGGCAAGGTCGAGCCAGCCGCGCTCGACGCGCGCAAGCCCGTCGTAGAAGACGGACGCGACGGGGAAGAAGATGACCAAGGCCGCCGCCGCGACTTTCGAGGCAAGACCGAACCCGAGCCAGAGCACCAACAAGGGTGCGATCGCAAAAATCGGGATCGCCTGGCTCGCCACGACGAGCGGCAGCAGCCACGCGCGCGCACCGCGCGACGCACTCAGCGCCAGTGCCGCAAGGCAGCCGAGGCTCACGCCCACGAACATGCCCAGCACGATTTCAAGAAGTGTGACGAGCGCGTTCTCGGCAAGGAAGGACGCGTTGTTGGCCAAAGCGGCGGCAACGCGCATCGGCCCTGGCAGGATGAAGGCCGGCACGCCCGTGACGCGCACCAAAGCTTCCCAGACGACGCAGAACAGGGAAAACAGCAGCAGCGGTCGCATCAGGCCGCCGTCGCTGCGAGTTCGTCGAGCAGGCGGTGCTCGGCTTCGTGCAATGCGCCCGGTGCCAGGCCGCGCGGATGCAAGGGGGCGCCCAAGGCGGCCGGGCGGCCCGCCAGTACCCGCACCGTGTCGCCCATGCGCAATGCCTCGCGCGGATCGTGCGTGACGAGCAGCACCGTGCGGCCTGCGAGTAGCTGCAGGGCAAGATCCTGCAGGCGCCAGCGCGTGATGGCATCGAGGGCGCCGAACGGCTCGTCCATCAGCACGAGCGGCCGGTCTTCCATCAACGTGCGCGCAAGGGCTGCACGCTGGCGCTGCCCGCCGGACAATGTGTTCGGCATCGCGTGCGTCTTATCGGCGAGCCCGACCGCCTCGAGCAGTGCCGCCACGCGCGCGCTGTCGATGCCCGTGCCGCGCAGGCTGGCCCCCAACGCCACATTGGCCGCGACATCGAGCCACGGGCATAGGAGATCGGTCTGCGCCATCCAGGCAACGCGCCCGGCAAGCGGGAAGCCGTCGTCGGCGTTTATCTCCGCGCGTGCGTCATCAGGGGCGAGGCCGGCGATCAAGCGCAGCAGCGTGCTTTTGCCGATCCCCGACGGGCCCAGCAGACACGTGAAGCTTCCGGGTGCCAGATCGAACGACAGATCGTCGAACAGCACGGTCCCGCCGAACGCGACGCGCGCTTGGCGCACATGCAGGCCGAAGCCCGCGACGGCTGGAGAAATCTTGTCCATCTACCGCAATCCCTACGCCGGCATGACCCGGATCAGGTTCTCGGGTGTGATCTCAGCCGAAAAAGCTCGGCACCCCGTGCGAACGGCTCGTTTATAGCGCCCGATTGACGGCGTTTGCAAGCCGCCCTATCTCAACGAGGCATGGATGCGCGCCCTTTTTTCATCGGCTCGGAGATCTATCGGCGCTCGCGCTACGGCTCGAACCATCCGCTGGCGATCCCGCGCGTGTCGACCTGCATCGATCTCGCACGCCTGCTGGGCTGGCTGCCCGACGAGGTCTATATCGACAGCCCGACCGCCACGCCTGCCGAACTCGTCCGCTTCCACGCGCCCGATTACATCGCAGCCCTCCAGGCCGCCGAGGCCGCCCAAGCCGTGTCGGACGAGGATTCGCAGCGCTACAATATCGGGCGCGGCGGGAATCCGGTGTTCGGCGAAATCTTCCGCAGGCCCGCAACCGCGTGCGGGGCTTCGCTTGCCGCCGCCGACATGCTGGCGCAAGGCCGTGCGCGCACGATCTACTCGCCGGCCGGCGGCACGCATCATGGGCAGAAGGCGGCGGCCAGCGGCTTTTGCTATCTGAACGATCCCGTGCTCGCCATTCTGCGGCTGCTCGACCATGGCGTTGCGCGCGTGGCCTATGTCGATCTCGACGCGCACCATTGCGACGGCGTGGAGGCGGCCTTGGGCGACGACCCACGCGTGCTGCTCGCCTCGATCCACGAGGCTGGGCGCTGGCCGCAGACCGGCGCCGTGGATGCCGGGCATGCCGTCAACATCCCGGCCCCGGCAGGCCTCAACGATGCCGAATTCGCGCTGCTGTTCGACGCTTCCTTGCTGCCGCATATCGAAGCGTTCCAGCCGCAGGTATTGGTGGTGCAGGGCGGGGCCGATGCGCTGGCCGACGATCCGCTGTCCAACCTCGCTCTGTCCAACAACGCGCTGTGGCGCGCCGGGGCGGCGTTGCAACGGCTCGGGCTGCCGATGCTGATGACCGGGGGCGGGGGCTACAATCCGTGGAGCGTCGCACGTGCCTGGGTCGGCATGTGGGGAACGTTGAACGGCTTCGAAATTCCCAAGACATTGCCGCCCGCGGCCGAGAGCCTGCTGCGCAGCCTCGATTGGCACCGGCGCAAGGACCAGCCGCGCCCCGAGGCGTGGTTTTCCACGTTGCAGGACGAACCCGCCGAGGGCCCGATCCGCGCGGAAGTTTCGGCCCTTGCCGATGCGGTCAACCGCCATGCCGAGGCGGTTTCGCGCGACCGCAGGCGCATGCTATAGCTTGGCCATGACATTGCAACGCCGCGCACTTCTCGTATTCGGGCTTGCCGCGCTCGCGACTCTGCCGGCCGCCGCACCGGCAGGCGCGCAAGCGCCCAATGTCCGTTTCGAAACCTCGAGCCTCACGATCGAAAGCGACGGCAAGGTCCATCGCTTCACGGTCGAGATGGCCGATAACGACGAGCGCCGCACGGTCGGCCTCATGTTCCGCCGCCAGATGGCGGCCGACGCAGGCATGCTGTTCGATTTCCAGCGCGATGCGCCCGTGTCGATGTGGATGCGCAACACGCTGATCCCGCTCGACATGTTGTTCGTCGATGCGCGCGGCATCGTGCGCAAGGTGCATGCGCGCGCCGTACCCTTGTCCGAGGCCATCATCGCGTCGGACGAGCCAGTGCGCGCCGTGCTCGAACTCAATGGCGGCACGGCCGCGCGGCTCGGCCTCAAGCCGGGCGACCGCCTCGTCCACCCGATGTTCCGCTAGGCCATGTTCCGCTAGCCGCGAGGGCGTGGCATCGTGTACATAGACGGTCCGGTCGCGGAGCGTAGCTCAGCCTGGTAGAGCGCCAGCTTTGGGAGCTGGATGTCGCGAGTTCGAATCCCGCCGCTCCGACCGGGTTTCTCGTATGCAGCCTTCGAAGAAATCAAAAGTTCGCGATAAAGCGAATCTGATTTTCAGGCGCGGAACTAGGAGGGCCTAAGCACTCGCGGATTCGGTCCGCGGCGATCGCGATGAAGTGCGATTTCATCGCTCCCTTTCTAGAGCCTACGCCTGAGCATGGGTCGAGGCGCTACGCCTTACGCTCAAGCGCGAAATAAACCTCGCTGCCAAGCGACGGAAACAAACCGCCAAAAGCCAAGTTGGCGCGCAGCCACAATGACGAATTCTCGAGTCTGCTGCCCTGGCGGCGCATGAAAAATGCGCCGGACATGAAGGCGACGTGCAAACCGGCTTGTTCGGCGAAGCTGTCGATGCGCTCGGGCGACAAGACGCTGACGTGGCCGAAGGGCCGGGCCCGACGGGCAAGGCGCCGTTCGTAGCCAGCGTCGGCTACCAGGCGCGGCATTGTCGGGCTGCCGCCGATCATCGTGCCGCCGAGCGGCAGATAATGCTGGAAGCGCTCCAAGCAGCGTTCGGGCGCATGCAGATGTTCCAGCAGATGCAAAAAGATCATGACGTCGTAGCGCCGCTCAAGATGCGGATCTGCCCCGGCATCGACATTCATGGTGCGAACGTCGTCGTAGCCGACGCGTTCCAGCATCTCGTGTGCAGGCGCGACGTCGATTGCGTCCCACCGCCCGATCAGCTCGGATTTGCGCGCAGGCCCGCCCATAAATGCCAGCATCTGCCCGCGATCGACGCCGATTTCGAGTACCGAAAGCGGCCGCCCCAACTGCGCCGCCTTTTGCTCGAGCAGGTGGCGCATGAACCAGTAGCGAAGATGCTTGAGCGGATAGCGCGTGATTTTCCTTGCGCCGGCTTGGTAAAGCGGGCGCATCGCATCGAGTACGGCGAACGAATCGAGCGACCACGCAGCCGGGAAAAAGAGACGCGCGCCGTTCACGACACTGCCACGACAGGGACGAGGGTGGCCGCAAACACGCTCGAAGCGACCGCATGCGCAAATCGATTGAGGCGAATTGCATTGATGCTCAAGCCAATCAACACGGCGATCAAACCCGTCGTCGCGTGGCACGACGTGATGCCCGACCACATTGCCAAAGCGGCAACTACGCATCCGAAGCCGACATATTGGCGCGCGCGCAGCGACAAACCATAATCGACGAGAACGGCTCTTGCGAAATGATTGCCGGTCAGAATCGCCATTGCGGCAATCGACAGCAACCAAGGCAGCGACGCGTCGAGTGCGCCAATAGAAGCTTCCAACATCTACACCCTGTTCCTGTTCTTAGAGTTCTGCAGAGGACACATTCTTGTCGGGCTTTCATTCAAAAACCGAGAAGCATATGTGGATCGATGTCGAAAGATTCAATACCTCAATTGCGAAATAACACACAATTCCGCAGTTTGATCGCGATCGGCGCTGATGAGGTACCTTCGTTTCTATTTGGCCAACATCTCTGTCCGTTGCTCTGCGTGGCAGCTATCAAGCGCGTGAACTGCAGATGCAACTGAGCTGCTCCTTGACGTCCATGCTGAACATTTGATTTCGAATTTGCCGTCTTTGGGGAGTAGTCGGCGTTCTTTAGAACGCGCCTCCGCCAACATACTTGGCTTGCATAGCCATGGCGACGGCAGCCGTCATTTTGTCCGGCTCACGGCGCCGTCGATCGCCGTCCAAGGCTGCCTTTGCGAACCGACTCAGATGTTTCCCGATGGAGAGATCGGTTCGGATACTCCGCGCGGCCCCTATAGACGGCTGGTACGCGTCTCAGGCGACGACGCGGTCTCTGGGCAGAGATAGCCTGACGGTCGTGCCTTTGCCGAGCGCGCTTTCGAGCGAAAGGCGGCCGCCATGGAGTTCCGCGAAAAGCCGGGCGAGCGGCAAGCCGAGCCCGGTGCTTTCGCGTTTGGGCGTTCGGTCGTCGCGGACCGTCTCGTACGGGTTCAGCACGCGCGCTGCGTCTTCGGGCGCCATGCCAAGGCCCTTGTCGGAGACGGCGAATACGACGCCGCCATCGGCGGCGCGCATCGCGCGAAAGACGACAAGCCGGTCGGCACCTGCGTGTTTCACGGCGTTGACGGCGAGGTTCAGCAGCAGCTGGCGCAGCGTACGCGCGTCGCCTTTCAGCTCAATGGATCCATCGACGTCGCTCGTATCGATCGCGACGCCTGCTGCTGTGGCACGCGCGGCCGAGAGCCGAACGGTCGATTCGACGAGCTCGCCGGCCGAAAATGCCGTTTCGTCGAGCTCCCATTTGCCGGCCTCGACCTTCGCCATATCGAGGATCTGGTTGATGACGGCCAGCAGATGCTGGGCGCTGAAGTGGACGTCGTTTGCGTAGCCGCGATAGCGGTCCGCGACGCCAAGTTTCAGCACGTCGCCTGAAATCATTTCGGAGAAGCCGAGGATCGCATTGAGCGGCGTGCGAATTTCGTGGCTCATCTGCACAAGAAAGTCGGATTTGTTCCGGCTGATTGCCTCGGCCGCCGTTTTTTCGGCATTCGCGGCCGCGAGAATTTGGGCCTCGACTTCGCGCGCGGCCCGCAGTTTCTCGTCGCGTCGGCGAATGAAGGCGCCGAGCCCCAGCAGGAACAAGGTCGCCGCAACGGCGCGTGCGGCAGGCATCGCCGCGCGGCCTTGCCAATCGTCTGCAATTTCCTGGGCGGTCACGCCGATGCGGATCACCAGATCGGTCCCCGGAACCGCAACAATCCTCATTAGATAGTCTTGGTCGTCGACGGGCGAGCGTAGGACCGTTGGCTGCAGCTGTGGGGTGCCGTCTCGAGCCGGCAAGGTCGGCGCGTTGATCAGATCGACTTGCGGATAGCGGGCCAGCAAAACGCCCTCGCGCGTGGCGATCGAGGCGAGCGACGCGTCCGTCAGTTCCAGGAAGGATTCGAAATAGTGCGGATCGACGCGCGCGGCGACCACGCCGGCGAACGCACCGTCGGCCGTTTCGATGCGGCGCGTGATCGGAATGCTGATCTGCAAGCCGGGGCGCGAAACGATCGGCGCGTCGAAACGAAGCCCCGGATCCCGGCTGTCGCGGTGCGCTGCGAAATAGGGCCGGTCGGAAAGGTCCGTCGGCCGCGGGTTGGGGTCGGAGTCGAGGGCGCGAACGCGTCCGTCGGCACCGATGATACCGATGGCCTGGATCGCGTCGGACGCGCTCTTTAGGCGTCCAAGCTGCGAATGGATGCGGTTTCGTGCGCCAACACTTGGCCGTTCGCCGAGAATTGGGACGACATCGATGCTTTGAAGGCTGGTTGCGATCGCTTGCACGACCTGCGCGACGTGCAATGCCGCGACGTTGGCTTGCGACGTGATCCGTCGCTCGGCCGTCGCTTGTGCCGCGTCGCGCATCCCTGTGATTTGGACGGCGGTCGCGAGCCAGATGGCTGCGACGATGCAAACGAGCAGAAAGCTTGGAAGTCCGACCGCGTAATGGATCGGCGCGGCAGCCTGCCGCGCGGGGTTCATGCCCGGCGCAGCCGATCCAGTGCGGTCGTTCGTAGATGTTTGCCCCATGAATGGGACAATGGACCGCGTTTGTTAACATGCCATTAAGAGAAGATGGCTGCGGCTGGCTGCCGCGCCGATTTCGGTAACGAAATGTTAAGCGCCGCGCCCGTAGCTTGAGTGTCGTATCACGCGCGTCCCGTTTGGTTTTCTGGGTCGATAGGTCGGTCAATCCGCAACTGACGGCGGCAAGGTTAAAGTTGCATGCCGCTATGAATTGGTTCCGTTCCGAAAACGAGGTGTTCGATGAATCAAGTTCTCCTTCAGCAGGCAGCACCTAAAGCCGACGCGCTCGACCAGCCGGACTCGTTTTTGCGTGAGTTGCTCGCGATCCACAACCAAATCCTCGAAGCCCTCGGCGCCGACCTGCCGATCCGGCTCGCGATCGCTTTGTACGATACGGATAGCGACGTACTGCACACCTACCAACTCGCCGGGTCCGACGATGCGGGGCTTGCGCACTATGCCGCACGGGTTGCCGACGTGCCGTCGCTTGCTTTTGCCAAGAAGGGCGCGGCGTTGCGCGTTATCGACGACCTGGCGGCCTTCGCCGCGGTCAACTCGCCGCACAACGCTGCCATACTGGCGATGGGTTACCGGGCCAGCTACGCGTGCGCCGTCGAAGACGAGGAAAAGCTGATCGGCATCGTTTTCGTGAATTCGACGGAGCCGGGCTATTTCACGCCCGAGCGGCAGCGCAAAATTGCCCCGTACGTGCACATGGTATCGCTGCTCGTGAAGCTCAAGACGAGCCAGCAGCGCGCCGTGCTTGCGGCCCTCGTGGCAGCGCAGGAGGTCGGCGCCTTCCACGACACCGATACGGCGAACCATCTGCGGCGCATGGCGTATATTGCGCGCCTGATCGCCGACGGCGTTGCGGCAAAGTATGGCCTCACCGACGCCTTCGTCGATCGGCTATTCCGCTTTGCGCCGATGCACGATATCGGCAAGGTCGGCATCGCCGACGCGATATTGCTGAAACCCGGCAAGCTCACCGCCGACGAGTTCGCCACGATCAAGACCCATTCGAATATCGGCGCGGAAATCGTCGCAAAGATCGTCGCCTGTCTGGGGCTCGCCAACATGCCCGGACGCTCGATCCTCGAAAACGTCGTGCGTCTGCACCACGAGCGGCTCGACGGCAGCGGCTATCCGCTGGGGCTTGCGGGCGACGCGATACCGATCGAAGCGCAGATCGTGGCGGTCGCCGACGTGTTCGACGCGCTGACCTCGCGCCGTCCCTACAAGGAGCCGTGGTCGGTCGAGTCGGCGGTCGAGGAGCTACAGCGCATGGCGCCGCTGAAGCTCAATTCCGACTGCGTGGCAGCGCTCGTCGCGGCCTTGCCGAAAGCGCGTGCGATCGTCGAAAATTTCGCGGATCTTTGACGGGTTCGCGCCAGGCGCGTCAAATCGACATGCGGCGGCGGATTTCGGTTTCGTCCATCGTTTCGCGCGTGCCCGCGAGCGACACCTCGCCGCGTTCCATCACGTACCAGCGGTCGGCGAGTTCTTTGGCGAAGTCGAAATACTGCTCGACGAGCAGGATCGCCATGTCGCCGCGGCCGCGCAAATACGAGATCGTGCGGCCGATATCCTTGATGATCGAAGGCTGGATGCCTTCCGTAGGCTCGTCGAGCACCAGCAGGCGCGGGCGCGTGACGAGCGCGCGCGCGATTGCCAATTGCTGCTGCTGGCCGCCCGAGAGATCGCCGCCGCGGCGCGACAGCATGGTTTTGAGGATCGGGAACAGGTCGAATAGCTCGGACGGAATGCTGCGCTCTTTGCGCGGCAGCGGTGCAAAGCCGGTTTCGAGATTCTCCTGGACGGTCAGCATCGCGAAAATCTCTCGGCCCTGCGGCACATAGGCGATGCCCGCGCGCGCGCGCGCGGCGGGCGCCATCGCGTCGATGCGCTTGCCGTCGAACGTGATGCCTCCGCCCGAGATCGGCTGCTGGCCGACGACGGCGCGCAACAGCGAGCTTTTGCCGACCCCGTTGCGGCCAAGCACGCACGAGACCTCGCCGAAATGCGCTTCGATCGACACGCCGCGCAAGGCCTGGGCCGCCCCGTAATGCAGATCGATTTTTTCGACGTTCAGCATCTAGCGCCCCAGATAGACTTCGACGACGCGCTCGTTGGCGGCGACCGCGTCGATGGTGCCCTCGGCCAGAACCGAGCCTTCGTGCAGGCAGGTGACGCGGCAATCGAGGGCGCGCACGAAATGCATATCGTGTTCGACCACCACGACCGTGTGGTCGCGGTTGATCTCGCGCAAGAGCTCGGCCGTGGTTTCGGTTTCAGCGTCGGTCATGCCGGCGACCGGCTCGTCGACGAGCAGCAGCTTCGGGTTTTGCGCCAGCAGCATCGCGATTTCGAGCCATTGCTTCTGGCCGTGCGACAGCTCGCCCGCGAGCTTTTCGGCTTTGTCGGCGAGGCGCACCTTGTCGAGCACGTCGCGGATGCGCTGCGGGGAGATGCGCGCGCGCGTGCCGAACAAAGCACTGAACGGATCGCGGCGACCGGCGAGGGCGAGCAGGATGTTGTCGACGAGCGTGTGGCTCTCGAACACCGTCGGTTTCTGGAATTTGCGGCCGATGCCGAGTTCGGCAATCTCGGCCTCGTCGTGGCGTGTGAGGTCGATCGTCCCGTCGGCAAACAGCACATCGCCGCTGTCGGGTTTCGTTTTGCCCGTGATGACGTCCATCATCGTGGTCTTGCCCGCACCGTTGGGCCCGATGATCGCGCGCATGTCGCCCGCCGCCAGGATCAATGTGAGCGAACGCAGCGCCTTGAAGCCGTCGAACGACACGTTGACGCCGTCGAGATAGAGGAGCGCGTTGGTGCGTTTTTCCATGGGACGCCTCAGCTCCGCTTGCCGCGCTTGGCAGCGAGCTTTTCGATGGCGCCCAGGATGCCCTTGGGCAGCGCGATCGTCACCAGCACGAACAGTCCGCCCAGCACGAACAGCCAATAGGCCGCAAGGCTGCCGGTCGTGAAGAAGGATTTGAGTACGTTGACGACGAAGGCGCCCAGCGCCGCCCCCACAAGCGTGCCGCGCCCGCCGATCGCGACCCACACAACCGCTTCGATCGAGTTGGTCGGCGAGAATTCCGACGGGTTGATGATGCCGACCTGCGGCACGTAGAGCGCTCCCGCAATGCCCGCCAGCACGGCCGACACGACGAAGACGGTGAGCTTGTAATGCTCGACCCGGTAGCCCAGGAACCGCACGCGGCTTTCGGCATCGCGGATGGCGATCAACACCTTGCCGAAGCTCGACGTGACCATGAAGCGCGCGAAGATGTAGGCGGCGGCAAGCGTGAGGAGTGTCGCAAGGAACAGCACGACGCGGGTACTCTGCGCTTGCACATTGAAGCCCAGAATGTCTTTGAAGTCGGTGAGGCCGTTGTTGCCGCCGAAGCCCATGTCGTTGCGGAAGAACGCCAGCAGCAGCGCGAAGGTAAGGGCCTGGGTGATGATCGACAGATACACGCCCGTCACGCGGCTGCGGAACGCAAGCCAGCCGAACACGAAGGCGAGCAGGCCCGGCACCAGCACCACCATCAGCATCGCGTAGAGGAAATTGTCGAAGCCCCACCAGGTGACCGGCAGTTCGGTGAAGTTGAGGAAAACCATGAAGTCGGGCAGGACCGGATGGCCGTAGACGCCGCGCGTGCCGATCTGACGCATCAGATACATGCCCATTGCGTACCCGCCGAGCGCAAAGAAAGCGCCGTGCCCGAGCGACAGGATGCCGCAATAGCCCCACACGAGATCGAGGGCCAACGCCAGGATCGCGTAGGTGAGGTACTTGCCGAGCAGCACCACCGTGCCTGTGCCGATATGGAAAAAGGAATCCGGCGGCACCATCAGATTGGCAACCGGGACCAGCACGGCGAGGGCCGCCAGCAGGGCGAGGAAAATGCGGCCGCGATAGTCCGCCATTTCGAGAAGGCGCGCGAGAATCATTGTTCGACGGCCCGGCCCTTCAAGGCGAACAGTCCGCGCGGGCGCTTTTGGATGAACAGGATCAGCAGGATGAGGATCAGGATCTTGCCGAGCACGGCACCTACGAACGGCTCGAGCACTTTGTTCGCGATGCCGAGCGTGAAGGCGGCGACCAGCGTGCCCCACAGATTGCCGACCCCGCCGAACACCACGACCATGAAGCTGTCGATGATGTAGCTCTGGCCGAGATTGGGGCTCACATTGTCGATCTGGCTCAGAGCCACGCCCGCAAGCCCCGCAATGCCGGAGCCGAGGCCGAACGTCATCGCGTCGACGAAGCCGGTGCGAATGCCCATCGATGCCGCCATGCGCCGGTTCTGCGTGACCGCGCGCATATGCAGGCCCAAAGCGGTTGCCTTCAGCACGGCGAGCAGCAGGAAGAAGACGGCGAAGGTGAAGACGAGGATCCACAAGCGTCCGTAGGTGATCTGCATGCCGATGAAGTCGAACGAGCCGGACATGTAGGAGGGCGCACCCACCTCGCGGTTGGTGGGTCCGAAGGCGGTGCGCACGGCTTGCTGCAGCACGAGGCTCACGCCGAACGTCGCCAGCAGCGTCTCGAGTGGGCGGCCATAGAGGAAGCGGATGATGCCGCGCTCGATCGCGATGCCGATGAGGCCTGTGATGACGAAGGCGAGCGGCAGGGCGATCGGCAAGGACCAGTCGAACAGATGCGGCGCATGCGCACGGATGAGATCCTGCACGACGAAGGTGACATAGGCGCCGATCATGACCATCTCGCCATGCGCCATGTTGATGACGCCCATCACGCCGAACGTGATCGCAAGGCCGATGGCGGCGAGCAGCAGCACGGAACCCAGCGACAGGCCAAACCAGAAGGTCTGGCCCGCCCGACGCAGCTGCTGCGAAAATTCGGCGCGTTTGATTGCGGCTTCGACGGCCTCGCGCAGCGGGCCTTGCGCGTTGTTTAGCGTCTGGCGCAGAAGGCCAATGCCATCCTGGTCGCCGATCTCGCCGATGAAGGCGGCGGCGGCGATGCGCTCGGCCATCGGCGCTTGCGCGTCGGCCAGGAAAATGGCGGCGCGCGCTTCGCGCAAGGCTGCACGCACGCGCGGCACGGATTCGGTTTCGAGCGCCTTGTTGATGGCGGGAAGGGCGGTTGCGTCGCGCGAGCGGAACACGGCTTCGGCTGCAAGCCGCCGCCGCTCGGGATCGGGCGACAGCAAGGTCATCGCACCAAGGGCCGCTTGGCCAAGCCCGCGCAGCCGGTTGTTGAGGCGCACCATGACGGCACCAGCAGGTGCTTCGGCAACCGCTTGGCCGGTGCGCGCATCGCTGCTCTGGCCGGCACGGTCGCGCACGAGGACGAGGCGGCTCGCCGCCACGACGAACAGGCGCCGGTCGAGTAGCGCTTCGAGGACGGCAACGCCGCGCGGGTCGCCCGCGCTCTGCAGGGCCGCGATGCCGGCTTCGGTATCGGGGAAACTGTCGGAAAGGAAACGATCGATCGCCGCGTCGTAGCTTTGCGCGCGGGCGGGTAGGGCGAGCAGGGTCAGAAAAAGCGCAAGCATGGCGAGGAGCCCCGCCATGCTTGCTTTTTTCATGCTGCTTTCGCGCATCACGCCGACCGAGGCTGTGGATCGCTGCATCGGACGACGCGTATGCACGTGAACGCCGATCAGGCGCCGCAGCGGTTCGTGACCATGTTCCAGTTGCCGCACTTGCGGCCAACCCAGTCGCCGATCAGGTCTTTGGAGCCTTCGAGATGCTTCGACCAGGCGTCGCCCGGCACGAGGCCGGCCGTCTGCCATACCACGTCGAACTGCCCGTCTTCGCGCACTTCGCCGATCATCACGGGCTTGGTGATGTGGTGGTTGGGCAGCATTTCGGAAATGCCGCCAGTCAGGTTCGCCTGCTTGATGCCGGGAAGTGCATCGATGACCGCATCGACATCGACGGTCTTCGCCTTCTCGATGGCCTTAATCCACATGTTGAAGCCGATATAGTGGGCTTCCATCGGGTCGTTCGTCACGCGCTTGGGGTTGCGCGTGAAGGCCTGCCAGGCCTTGATGAAGGCTTCGTTGTCGGGATTCTTGACCGACTGGAAGTAGTTCCACGCGGCCAAGTGGCCGAGCAGCGGCTTGGTGTCGATGCCGGCGAGTTCTTCTTCGCCGACCGAGAACGCCACGACCGGAATGTCCGTCGCCTTGACGCCCTGGTTGCCGAGCTCCTTGTAGAACGGCACGTTGGCGTCGCCGTTGATTGTCGAGACGACGGCGGTCTTCTTGCCGGCCGCACCGAACGTCTTGATGCTCGCGACGATCGTCTGCCAGTCGGAATGGCCGAACGGCGTGTAGTTGATCATGATGTCCGAAGCCGCAACGCCCTTCGAGCGCAGATAGGCTTCGAGGATGCGGTTGGTCGTGCGCGGATAGACGTAGTCCGTGCCCGCGAGCACCCAGCGCTTCACTTCGCCGCCGTCCTTCGACATCAGATAGTCGACGGCCGGGATCGCCTGCTGATTGGGGGCGGCACCCGTGTAGAACACGTTGCGCTCGCTCTCTTCGCCCTCGTACTGGACGGGGTAGAAGAGGATGTTGTTGAGTTCTTTGAAGACCGGCAGGACCGACTTGCGGCTCACCGACGTCCAGCAGCCGAACGTGGCCGACACACGGTCGCGCGTGATGAGTTCGCGCGCCTTTTCGGCGAAAAGCGGCCAGTTCGACGCGGGGTCGGTGACCACCGCTTCGAGACGGCGGCCGAGCACGCCGCCCTTCTTGTTCTGCTCTTCGATCAGCATGAGCATGACGTCTTTCAACGTCGTTTCCGAGATCGCCATCGTGCCCGACAGCGAGTGAAGGATGCCGACCTTGATCGGCGCACCCTGCGCACGCACGCCCATGGCTCCGAATTTGAGAATGGCAGCGCTGCCTGCAGCGCTTGCCAGCAAAGTCCGACGCGAAACGCGCATAGTTTTGGCCTCCCCGATTATGTGGAACAGATACCCGGGGCGAGTTCTGCAAGCGACATGCCAGCGAAACGCGCGCTTTGCATGCCCGCAGAACGTGAATTTTGGATAGCGTTGCCTAATTTCTGGGCGACGCGCAGCGAATTGGCGCCGACTTTGCGCCTCAGCTTCCGGGCACGTAGCCGAAGAGTTTGGGGACCGCGAGGACGGTGTCCGGCACGAAGATCATCAACAGCAGCGACGCGATCAGGACCGCGACCCAGGGCCAGATATACTGGATCAGCAGCTTCATCGGCACGCCGGTGATGGCGTTGATCACGAAGAGAAGGACGCCGTAGGGCGGGGTGATCAGCCCGATCATGCAGTTGACCACTGCGACGACGCCGAAATGCACGAGGTCGATCCCGAGCGCTTTCACCGTCGGGATGAAGACGGGGATGATGACGAGGATGATCGTCGATGCGTCGAGAAGGCAGCCCAGCACCAGGAACAGCAGATTGAGCAGCAGCAGGAAAACGACGGGCGATATCTCGACGCCCTTCATCATTTGCTGCACCTGCGCGGGAATATTCTCGGTGGCGACGATGTAGTTGAAGATGAGTGCCGAGCCGATGATCAAACCGACCGATGCGGAGGATTTCACGCTGTCGTGCATGACCGCGCGGATGTTGCTGAAGCTCAGCGCACGGTACAAGAAAACGGCCACGAGGAAGGCATAGGCGGCGGCGATGGCGGCTGCTTCCGTCGGCGTGGTCGCACCGCCATAGATGCCGGCCAGAAGGATGATCGGCATCAGCAGTGCCGGAAACGCTCTTGCCGTCACGGCGGGAATTTCCCGCAGCGGAATCGGCTCTTCGAGCGGCACGTTCATGCGATGCGCCATGTACGTGTTCAGCAGCATCATCGCCGAGCACATGATGAGGCCCGGCAAGATTCCGCCGAGAAAAAGATAGCCGATCGAGGCGTCGGACACGATCGAATAGAGCACCATCGGGATCGAAGGCGGGATAATCGGTCCGACGACGGCCGTCGCGGCCGTGATCGCCGCCGCATACCCCAGCGGGTAGCGGTTGTCCTTGATCATCATGTCGATCGACATTTTGCCCATGCCGACGACGTCGGCGACGGCAGAGCCCGACATGCCGGCGAAGACGAGACTGTTCAGCACGTTCACGTGGCCCATGCCGCCCTTGAGGCGGCCGACGATGGCAAGGCAGAAGACATTGAGCCGGTCCGAAATCGTGCCGGCATTCATGAAGTTCGCCGCGACGATAAAAAGCGGGATCGCGAGGATGACGAAACTGTCGTAGAGCCCCTGGATGATCTGCTCGGCGGCGAGCCCCATGTCCTGACCCTTCACGGCCAGGTAGACGATCGCCGAAACAATCATCGACAACGGGATTGAAGCGCCGATCGTCGCGAGGAGTATCAGCACCGCCAGGCAAGAGAAAAGCGCAAGGCTCATTGCACGTGATATCCGTCTTGGACATCGCGTTTGTCGAGCGCTTCGGGATCCGCACCGCGTGCCACGAGGATTGCGCGCCAGAAATAGCGGATAACCAACATCGCCGCGAAGACGCCGTAGATGCTGAACACGATGTCGAGCCGAATGCCCAGCACGGCACTCCGCTTGATCTGATAGAAGGTGATGTAGCTCCATGTGGCGGGCAGGGCCGCCAGCATGCCGCCGCCGATGGCGATTGCCGACACGATCGCGAAGACGCGCCGGAGATTGCGGCCCACCGCAAAGTAGAGAACGTCGAAGCGGACATGGTCCTTCTCCTGAAGCACGAAGGCCCCGCCCCAGAAAACGACCCAGAGCCAGAGCGTGAGGCACGCTTCGAGCGTCCAAAGTGCGGGCGCATTGAGGACGTAGCGCGACAGAATCTGGATCAGGAATACGACGAAGAGCGCGCCCAGCATGAGTGCTGCAATGTCGTGTGCGAGCACGCGCGCGCGTTGGATCAGCCGTTGCATCTAAACTCCGGCGAGCCGGGCGGCGGTCCTTTCGGAACCGCCGCCCGCCTTTGCCTAGTGGCCCATGCCTATTGAATCGCGTTGATCTGTTCGAGCATGCCCTTGGGCCAGTCGTTCGCGAATTTCGAGCTGAGATAGGCCTGCTGGACCCGCGTGCGGAAGGCGGCGACGTCGGGCGTGTAGACCTTGAGGCCGCGTTCCTTGAAGAAAGCCTCGAGCTCGATTTCGAGCTTGAGCTGGTTCTGGCGGCCGAACTCGGCCGCATCGTCGGCGGCTTTCTGCACGGTCTGCTGCTGGGCCGGCGTCAGCCTGTCCCACACGCGCTTCGAAAAGGCGATGTAGTTCTGGTCGACGAGATGGCTCGTCAGCACGATCTGCTTGGTCACTTCGAAGAATTTCGAATCGCGGTTGGTCGGCAGCGGATTGTCCTGGCCGTCGATCGCCCCCGTCTGCAGGGCCGTGTAGATCTCCGTGAACGCGACGGGCAGGGGATTGGCGCCCAATGCCTGGCCCAGGAACAGCCATGCTTCCGTGCCCGGCATGCGCAGCTTGAGGCCGGCGAGATCGGCCGGCGTGCGGATTTCTTTTTCGGTGCGCAGATTGAGCTGGCGGCGGCCGAGATACATGACCGACAGGAGCTTGACGTTGAGCCTGTCTTCCACGGTCTTTTTCATGCCGTCCATGAAGGGGGCGGCGAACACCTTCTTCTGGTGTTCGGCGTCGCGCAGCAGATAACCGGCCGTGAAGATCGACCATTCGGGCAGCAGCGTGGCAAGCTCCTGTGGCGAGGTGATCGACATTTCGAGGTTGTTGCGCGCGATCGCCTCGAGCTCCGTGCCTTGCCGGAACAGCGTGGCATTGTAGTGCGGCTGGTAGGTCGCAAAGCCGCGCACGGCGGGTGCGAAAATCTGCTCAAGCGCTACCGCGCGTTGGTCTGTCGGCGTCATGGGGCCGGACATGCGCAAGGTGACACCCTGTGCACGCGAAGGCGTCGGCGCCAGGGCTGCAAGCGCTGCGGTCCCGGCCAAGCCCGCAAGAGCTGCGCGGCGGTCGATGGATTTGGTCATGTGTGTTCCTCCGTTTGTCTTTTTTTGGGTGCTTTTTGTTGGCGCGATGATCTATGTGTTCGCGGACGACGTCAATATCGCGTTCGCAACGGATTGGCAACGCATCCCGAGAGGCATGGCACGATGATCAGCGGTACCACGCGCCTCATCGCCCATCTGGGCGTGCCGACGGCGAGCTTCAAATCGCCGATGATTTACAATCCCTATTTCGAGCATGCGGGCATCGATGCGGTCGTGGTGCCGATGGGCTGCGGGGCTGCCGACTATCCGCAGTTCCTGCGCATGCTGTTTCGCCTGTCGAACATCCACGGCGCTTTGGTCACCATGCCCCACAAAGCGACGACACTGGGGCTCGTCGATTCGGCCAGCGATACGGCGCGCATTGCAGGGGCCTGCAATGCCGTGCGGCTCGCGCCCGACGGCAGCCTCAGGGGCGACATGTTCGACGGCGAAGGCTTCGTGCGCGGCGTGCGGCGCAAGGGGCTCGAGCTTGCGGGTATTCGCGCACTCGTCGTGGGCTGCGGCGGCGTGGGCTCGGCCATTGCGGCGTCGCTTGCGGCAGCGGGTGTGGGGCAGCTTTCGATCTGCGACGCCAATCCGCAGTTGGCCGAGCAATTGGCAGACCGGTTGCGGCGCCACGCGCCGAAGGTGGAACTGCGCGTGGGGCACAACGATCCTATGGGCGTCGCTCTCGCGGTCAATGCGACGCCGCTCGGCATGAAGCCGGATGACAAGCTGCCGTTCGACGCTGCACGCCTCGATCCGCAGACTTTCGTGGGCGAAGTGGTGCTGCTGCCCGAAACGACGCCGCTGCTGGCGGCCGCACGCGCGCGCGGCTGCCGCACGCAAGTGGGGCTCGACATGCTGTTCGAACAGATCCCGGCCTATCTCGAGTTCTTCGGCTTTCCTGTCGCATCGCCCGATACGTTGCGCGCTCTCGCCAAGGTCTAACGCTTCAGTCTGGCCGCACCCAAGCAGCCCAGGTCTGGTCGTCGGCGCGTGGGCCGTAGGCAAGGGGCTTGCGCATCGCCCAGACGCTGTATTGGTAGAGCAGCGGCACGATCCCTTGCGCGTCCATTGCAAGGCGCGTGGCGGCGCGCAACGCCTGTTCGCGTTTGCCATCGTCCATCTCGCCGAGCGCTTCGGCGAGTTTGGCGTCGAACGCCGCATCCGAAAAACGCCCGCGGTTGGACGAACCCATGCCCGTCTCACGGTTGAAGGTCGCCAAGAGCGAGCGCAGGGTCGACGACGCTTCGCCGGTCGCCGACAGCCAGCCGATATAGATCAAGCTGAAATCCGGCCGATTGGAGCGGCTTGCGAACGTCGCCCACGGCATCGTTTCGACTTTGGTCTGGATGCCGACGCGCGCCAGCATCTGGGCGATGGCCTGCACCACCTGGTCGTCGTTGACGTAGCGGTCGTTGGGGCCGTGCAGCGTGATCGCAAAGCCGTCCGGATATCCGGCTTCTGCAAGCAGGCGCTTGGCAAGATCGGGGTCGAAGGCGGGCGCTTTGAGTTCCGGATCGCCGCCGAAAAAACCGTCGGGCACGACCCCGCCCGCCGGCACGGCCTGGCCCGAGAACAAACGCTCCGCAATCGCGGCGCGGTTGATCGCATGCGAGATGGCGCGGCGCACGCGCGCATCCTGCAAGGGGTTGTGCGGCAGCACGTTGCCGGCCTTGTCGGTCGCAAACGGCGTTATGTCGCGGAATTGGTCGGGGTGCAGAAAGAAGAAGCGCGTCGTAAGGCTGCGGCTCACGCGCAAAGCCGGATCGCGCTCGAGGCGCGCGATGTCGGTCGGCGGCACGGCCTCGATCATCTGCACGTCGCCCGCCAGCAACGCCGCAACGCGCGCCGTGTCGTTGACGATCAGCCGGAACGTGACGCGCGCCCACGGCACGGCACCGCCCCACCAAAACGGATTCCGCTCGACGACCAGCCTATCGCCCGGCGTCCACGATACGACCTTGAAGGGCCCCGTGCCGATCGCCGAGCGGCCGGAATTGAAATCGGCCGTGCTCGCGGTTTCGGCCGCACGCGACACGATATTCACGGCGGACAGATCGTAGGGCAGCAGCGGATAGGGCTCGCGCGTACGGATCACGACGCGGTTCGGGGCGGGCGCTTCGGCCGATGCGATGGCGCGCGTGTAGATGCCGAAGCTCGACGGGCTGTTGGGGACTGCCGGTGCGCGGCGCAAACTCGCCAGCACGTCTTGCGCTTCGAACGGCGTGCCGTCGGAGAATTTCACGTCGTCGCGCAGCACGAACTCCCAGGTTGTTGGATCGAGCGTGCGCCACGACAGGGCCAAGCCGGGTACGGGCCGCTGCTGCGCATCGGTATGCACGAGGCGGTCGAAAATCTGTGCGGCAACGTTGAGATTGGGCGTGGTGTTGTGGAAATGCGGATCGATCGAGGTCACGTTAAGGCCAAGGCCGATCGCAAGGTCCTGGCTCGCGAGCGGCGCGGTCCAGCCGAGAGCCAAACAGGCCGCGAGTGCGAGTTTGCGCAAGGTCGTCTCCCCTCCATCTCGTTGTATTTTTTCGGACTTTAGCCGGTTTCGCTGGGGCCGGGAATGTCGAATCGACAATTTTGCGGTTCGGGCCTAAACTTGTTTTAGAGATGAGTCGTTTGATCCTCTTGGCTTTGGCTGCCGCTCTGTTGCTCGGGTTGCCTGCAATCGCTGCAGACCGGGCGGTCATGCACACGCCCATCGTGCCGGCGATGACGGGCAACGTCGAAAAATTCGCGATGCGCTGCGACGTGCCGGTCGAGCTGAGCCGGCTACAATATCCAATGCCGGTCGTATCTCGGCGTCTGGCCGAGGGCAAGCAACTGACGATCGTAGCACTCGGCGCTTCGTCGACCGAAGGGGTCGGCGCAAGCTCGCCCGCCAACGCCTATCCCGAGCGGCTTGAGGCCGAGCTACACGCGCTGTTCCCGAACATCGCGATCACCGTTTTCAACAAGGGGATCGGCGGCGAAGATTCGGCGCAGATGCTCGCGCGTTTCGAGCGCGATGTTTTGGCGATCGAACCCGATCTGCTGATCTGGCAGGCGGGCGTCAACGCCGCAATCAAGGGCTGGCCGCTCGACCAATTCGTCGAGAACATGTCGATGGGAATCGATATTGCGCGCAAGCACGGCATTGATGTGATGATGATGGGGCCGCAGAACGCGCCGCGCTACCTACATGCCCCGCATCGCCGCCAATTCGCCGACCATATGATGCTGCTCTCGCGCGTCAAAGACGTGCCGATTTTTCCGCGGTTCCGCATCATGACGCATTGGATGCAGAGCGGCGCGTTCAAGCCCGACGAGCTTATCGGGCGCGACGGTCTGCACATGACCGACACGAGCTACTATTGCCTGTCGCGCGTGCTGGCGCAGTCGATCGCCGCTTATGCGCCAATAGCCATTGCACCCGGGCTTGAAGCCGCAAAGCCCGAAGCGGCCAAGACGGAAACGGTCCGATCCTCGGGCCTTGCGGTCCAGCGCTAGCTGCTCGGTGCTTGTTGCCGCTCGCGGGCGGCGATTTCCTCGACGATGAAATTCTCGATCGCGCGCACGGGTGCGAGGTCGCCGAACAGCTTGCCGGCATTGCGCGCAATTTCGTCCGCATAGGCTTTGCGCAAGGGGGCATCGGTCGCGAGTTTGGCCGCAAAGGCCACATAGGCGTCCTGTGAAGCGGCGACATAGCGGCCGAGCCCCATGAAATGCAGGATGGCGGCCGTGTGGCGCGCGCGCATCGGGCCGCCGGGCGTGGTCACGATCGGCAAGCCGACGCTGGCGGCTTCGAGCGACGTGTTGCCGCCGGACCATCCCAGACTGTCGAGATAGATGTCGCCCGCGCGCAAGAACGCACCGAAACGCTCGAACGCGACGGGCGGCACGATCACCACGCGCCCGGTAAAGGGCATGCCGGCGGCGGCGAATTTGGCGCCGAGACGGGCCGAGAATATCTCGGTGAGGGGGGCCGTCGGCACGCCCAGAAACGCGAATTGCGCATTGGGCACTTCGCGCGCGATACGCACGATCACGCCGTCGTCGTCGGGCCGGTATTTGAACAAAGACTGGCAGCAGATGAAGACGACGGATTTTGGATCAAGGCCGAGCTCTTCGCGCTTGAACTCGGGGCCCCCGGATGGCTGGCGCTCGTAGTCGAAGGACAGGTTCGGCAAACGCAGCAGCCTTTCGGTGTAGTGCGTCTCGCCGTCGGCAGGTTCCATGAGGTCGCTCGTCAAAAACACATCGACATTGGGAATGCCGGTGGTCATCGGATGGCCCATGGCGACCATCTGCAGCGGGGCAAGGCGCAGTGCGGCCAGTCGCACGGACTGCGATTCCATGCCGATTTCGGGATAGATCAGCGCGTCGAGCGCATCGTTGCGGATCGTCGCGGCCCATTTGTCGATGCCGTCGACTTTGCGCCGCACCGCGTCGAAATCGGCCAGGAGGCCGCGCCCGTATTCGTCGGGTTCGCTCTCGGCAAGGTCGTAGCCGATAACCTGGAACTTGGCGCGCGACATGTGGCGGATCCAGCCCGCGAACAGCTTTGAAACACTGTGACGGCTGAAATAGCCGCAGGCGAAGCCGACGCGCAGTTTGCGGGTACCGCCATAGGGAAGCGGCGTGACGGGAACCGTCCATTGCGGATGGCGCTTGGCCGACATGCGCGCGACGATCTCGCCGTAGAGGCGCTGCAGCTCGACATCGTTCTCGCCCTGGTAGGCGAGATAGAAGGGCTTCGCGAGGCCGACATGGTAGCCCCCGATCGCAAGTTCGCTGTCGCTCGCCCGGTCCACGCGCGCGTGCAGATCGGCGAGCGCTTCGCGGTAGCGCGCACGGATCGCCTGCATCTGCGGCGTCGTTTCGTAGGCGACCGGCAGCAGCGTCATGGCGCGCGCAAGCAGATGCCCGAGATTGTTGGGGTCGGTCTTTGCCAGCCACTCGAACAGCCGCAGCGCAAGCGCTTGCGCACCCGCCATGCGCAGCAAATGGCCCAGCAGCGCCAAGCGTGGATGCAGTTCGCCCAAGGCCAGGATGCGGTCGACCGCTTGGCCCGCTACGTTTTGTTTGCCGGCTTTGAGGGCGAGTTCGGCAAGGTCGACGAGGATCGCAATGGCGGCCGGTTTTTCGCCTTTGTCGGCCAAGACGCCGGACAGCGAAATGTAAGCGGTCGGATAGCTCGGCGTGTCGGCGACGAGTTGGCGCAGCACCGTTTCGGCTTCGCCAAGGCGCCCGGCCTTCGCCAAGACGGTGCCGAGATTGTTCCGGATATGCGCTTGCCCGTCGAGTGCGGCGGCGGCCGCGACGAAGGCCACGGCGCGTTCGGCATTGCCTTTGTGGGATTCGACCATGCCGAGCAGATGCAGATTGTCCGCCTGGACGGGGCCGCCGACGAGGGCGGTCAACGTCGCCTGTGCCGCGTCGAACTTCTGCGCCATGATCGAAGCCACAGCGGTTTTCTGGGCCACAGCAGGTTCGAGCGGGGCCGCAAAGCTGCCCGAAGGGTTGAACGCGCAATTGCGGCACAAGGTAGGCTCGCGGTCGAGATAGGCCGATAGCCACGCGGCCACACCGGGGGCTCCCCACGCATCGGCAAAACGCAGATCGCGCAAGCATGTGTTGGCATAGTGGCTGGCGTCGCTGGTCGCAAGGCAGGGTGCGAGATTGCCCGCAACGTCGAGCGATGCCGTCGTGAGTGGCTGGCGGCACTTGGTCTGGTTGGGGGCCAAACCGGGCGCCCAATCGAGCGTGCATGCGGCACCCAGCCGGGTCTGCAGCGTGCCGAGCAGCGTCAGGATCGACGCAAGCTCGCTCTTTTCGAGCCTGTCGTCGATCGCGGGGCGGTCGTCGGGCTGAATAGAAATTCGCGCGACGCCGAGGGCTAGCAGCGTTTCGACGAGGTTATCGAGTTCGCCCGCATTGCGGCGCGATACGCGCACGACGACAGAGAAATTCTTGCCGAATAGTTTGGCCAAGGCCGCAATATTGGCGCCTAAGGCGGCGACGTCGGTTCCTTTGCGCAGTGCAGCCGCCGTGGGCTCGTTAAGCGAAGAAAGCGTTATGCGCAGGCCGGCAAGGCCGCTTTTCTGCAGGGCCGCGTAAAGTTCAGGGCCTCCAGCAAGCCCGTTGCTGCCCATCGCGACGGCGCCGAAGCGGCGTGTGGCGACGGCAGCCGCGACGAGGGCGGTAGCTTGCGGGTGCAAGGCGGGTTCGCCAATGCCTGCCAGCAGCAGCAGATCGGCCGGCGGCGCGTGGTCGAGCAACTGCTGGAACGCGTCCAGCGCCAAGTCGGCGTTGCGCCAAGTGCCGGCCGCAATGCCGTCGGTGCGCGGGCAGGCGGCACAAGCAAGATTGCAGTTGCGCGTGATTTCGATCTGCAGCGTGGCCAGCCGATGCGGCGGAACAAACGGATTCATTTTCGATTCGGCAAAAGAGAAAGCCACGATTCACGGTACGCGAACCGCAGATGCGGTTCAATTGGCGTTGCGTGCGGGCGTGGCGGGCAAGGATGCCAGCAGCATCTTGATGAGATCGTCGTTGGTCGGCTCGGCCGTGGGGCCCGTGCGTGCAGTGGCTGCTTCCGGCGCCGCATCCTTTTGCGGCACCGGTTCGACCACTTGCGGCATGTCGTTCGCGAGCGCCACCGCGCTTGGTTCGGCCGCATTCTCCGGTTCCGGCTTCGGCTCCGGCATTGCGGCAGTGGCGCGTGTTGTACTTTGCGGCGTGCCCTCGCCTAAGGCGCCGCTGCGCACGGCGGCCTCGAGCTGGGCCAACACGTTTTCGAGCGCTTTGCGCTTCGCGCGTTCGTTGCGGATGCGCAAAGTTTGCTGGGCGAACAGCCGCGAGGCGGCAAAAGCGCCGGCACCGGCGGCAAGCAACGTTGCTGCAGCCACGATCGAAACGAGGATGTCGTCGCTGGCGGAAGCGCGGTGGCTCGCCTGGTAGATCGACGCTTGACGCGCGGTGCCCGCATCGGCGAGCGCTTCGAAGCGGCTGCTGATCGTCTGGCCGATCGCGAGAATATCGCTGTCCGTCAGGTTCGCGATTTGGGCGTTGATTTCGATCATTTCGCGCCAGCCCGCGATGAAATTCGCCAAGCGTGCCTCGATGCGCCGGACGATCGCTGCGGCTTCGGGCTCGGCGATTTCGGCGGTCGCCGCCAATGCAAAGGGCCGGGCGACGGCAGCGGCGAGATCGTCGGGACGATAGCCGGAACGAAGCTGCCGGTCGGCGATCGCGGCACGGGCGAGGGCAAGGGGGCCCGCGATCGCGTTGAGGCCGCTGCGTTGCCAGCGCGTCGTGTATTCGGCAAGGTCGCTGTCGATTTGGCCCGCAATGTTGCGCAGGCGCTGGTCGGCAAGCGTGCGCCGTTTCGAAACGAGTTCGAACATCACTTGCGATGCTTGGTCGTAGCGCGCCAACTGCGCGTCGAGTGCTGCGAGCATGCGGTCGGTTGGATCGTTGCCGCCGGGACTTTGCACCGCGGCGAGTTTTTGCCGGCTGGTCTCGATCAAGCTGCGTGAAGCTTCGCGATCGACCGGGTCGCCGATGCGCAGATAGGCTTGCGACGCGCGGCGTGCGAGCGAAAAATCGACTTCGGCATCCTGGATCCCTTGCAATTGCGTGGCGACCGACGAGAAGGCGGCAAAGCGTTCGCGCTCTGACAAAATGCCGAGATAGAGCAAGCCCACCGTCAGCAACGGCAGCAGCACGAGTGCCGCGAGGCACCCCCACAACAAATAAGTAGATTTGAACGCGGCAATCGGCATGTCGGTTCGCGCGGTAAATTCGGTTCTGAATCAAAGAGTTCAGATTTTATATCAATCTTGAATATCCGGCAACTCGACCCGTGCAAAGCGCGATGGGCACTGCGACTTGGATTGACAGGGATCGGGCAGCATGGTGCGGTTCGCATCAGCGCATGCAAACGAGGCAATTATGATCGACCTCTATTACTGGACGACCCCAAACGGTCACAAAGTGACGATGTTCTTGGAAGAGGCCGAACTCGCCTATCGGATTATCCCGGTCAATATCGGGGCGGGCGAGCAGTTTCAGCCCGACTTTCTGAAGGTGGCGCCGAACAACCGGATACCGGCAATCGTCGATCAGGCGCCGAACGGCGGTATTGCCTCGATTTCGCTTTTCGAATCCGGTGCAATTCTTCTGTATCTTGCTGAAAAGACAGGAAGGTTCCTAGCGGCAGATTTGCCGACGCGGACCGACACGCTGCAATGGCTCTTTTGGCAGATGGGCGGCCTTGGACCGATGGCCGGGCAGAACCATCATTTTGCCGTTTATGCGACTGAGAAAATCCCGTATGCGATTTCTCGATATGTTAATGAAACAAACCGTTTATATGGTGTTCTTAATAAGCGACTTGCGGATCGAGCGTTTATTGCTGGTGATTATTCGATCGCCGATATGGCCTGTTATCCGTGGATCGTACCTTACGAGCGCCAAGGGCAGAAGCTAGAGGATTTTCCGCATCTTAAGCGCTGGTTTGAGACGATCCAAGCGCGACCTGCCACGCAACGCGCTTATGCCAAGGCGGCTGCAATTAACGCCAAACCGACCATGGACGAGGCGGCCAAGAAAATCCTGTTCGGTCAGACTGCAGCGATCATCAAACCGAATTAACGGCGGCGGGTGTGACGCGGGGTATTGGGTTATGTCACAAGAAAATTAACTAGCGTCTGCAATATTAATAGAATTTTAGTAAAAATTTGTTACATTGCGTTCGATCTGGCCAGTTGCCTTGCTTTAGCATTAGAAAATCTGCTATATGCTTTAGCGACAAAAGGTCGAAGAGTAGGACTCCAGAAGGAGCGACATTCATATGTCGTCTACAGTAGCCACGACGACGGCAGCGCGGGCAGTTACCTACTCGAGCTTGACGACCCAAACCGGCACGGCAAGTGCCGACACGGTCGTATTCAGTGCCTCGATTGGCGGCGGGCGTTTCGACGCGCTGGCTGGCCTCGATTCCGTGCGCCTTGCGACGGCCAACAACTCCTTCACGATCTCCAACGCCGAAACGATTCTGGGCGGCGGCGGTGCGGATACCGTAACGCTCGGAGTTGCGCAAACGCTCGGTTATATCGATCTGGGCCTCGGCAATGACCGGTTGATCCTTGCGAACAGCGCTTCGAGCGGCACCGGCGGCACGGCCGCGACCGGCGGCAACGTTCTGACTGTCGTCAATGTCGAAACGATCATCGGCGGTACAGGGGCCGATACAGTCACGCTGGCGGGCGCGCAACTCGGCGGCCTCATCGATCTGGGGGCGGGCAACGACCGGCTGGTGCTCGGCACCTTCACGAACACGGTTACGGTCACGAACGTCGAGACGTTGATCGGCGCTTCCGGCAACGACAACATCACGCTCGGCACGGTCATCACGACCGGCAACATCGATCTTTTGGGCGGCACGGACCGGCTGGTCCTCGCCAATGGCGGCAACACCATCACGGTTGCCAACATCGAAACGGTGATCGGCGGCACGGGCGTCGATAACGTGACGTTCGCGGCAGCCCAGTCGCTGGGGCTCGTCGATCTCGGCGGCGGTGCGGACACGCTGACGCTGTCGGCTCTGGGCACGAGCATCACGATCCTCAATGTCGAAACGCTGGTCGCGAGTTCCGGTGCCGACACGATCACGCTTGCTCAGTCGATCATGAACGCCGAAATGGATCTCTCGAGCGGCAACGACCGCCTGATCCTGGGCAACTTCACGAACACGGCCACGCTCTACAACATCGAGACGATTCTCGGCGGCACAGGCAACGACAGCATCACGCTGGGCTCGGCTGCTGCGTCTGGCGGCGTGCTGATCGATCTTGGTGCGGGCAACGACCGCCTGCGTCTGGCCGACGGCGTCAATATCGTCTCGGTCGTAAATGTCGAGACGATTACGGGCGGCCTGCTGTCGGACACGGTCACGCTGGGCTCGCCCTTCACGACCGGTACCATCGATCTGGGCGGCGACAACGACCGGCTGGTGCTGAGCAACTCCACAAACAGCTTTGTCGCGGCCAACATCGAGACGTTGACCGGCGGTACCGGCTCCGACATCGTGACTCTCAACGGCGCGCAGACTCTGGGCGAGCTTTACGACCTCGGCGGCGGCAACGACCGTATCACCTTCGCCGCCACGGGCAACAATACGCTCAGTATCTCCAATGTCGAAACCATCACGGGCCGGGCCGGCGACGACACGGTCACGCTCGGCAACGGCCAGACCAAGGGCATCATCGATCTCGGTTCGGGCAACGACCAGCTGATCCTGGGATCGGGCTTCAATACGCTGACGCTGCTGAATGTCGAGACGTTGGTCGCGACGTCCGGCACGGACACGATCACCTACGGCGCAGCACTCAACGGTTCGACGGTCGATCTTTCGGACGGCAACGACCGCCTGATCCTCGGCAATTTCGCCAATACGGTGACGGTCCTCAACATCGAGACGGTCGTGGGCGGTACGGCCAACGACACGGTCGCACTCGGTGCCGCCTTCACAAACGGCGAACATTTCACGCTCGGCCTCGGCAACGATCGCCTCGTGCTGGGCAATCTCGGCAATACGATTTCGGTCTCGGGCGTCGAGACCGTGGTCGGCGGCACCGGCGACGATACGGTCACACTCGGCACGGCCATCACGGCTGGCTCCGTAGATCTTGGCGTGGGCAACGACAATCTTATCCTCGGCGATTCCGCCAATACCGTGACGGTCTTCAATATCGAGACGATCACGGGCGGAACCGGCAACGATAACGTGACGCTCGGCGAATCCTACATTGGCGGCGAATCGTTCGATCTCGCCGGCGGCAACGACAAGCTCACGCTCGCCAACACGAACAACTCGATCACCGTCACCAGCATCGAAACGGTGAACGGCCAGGCCGGCGACGATACCGTCACGCTCGGCGGCTCGCAGACCGGCGGTGTGGTCGATCTTGGCTCGGGCACCGACACGCTCAATCTTTCGCTCGGCGATAATACCCTTACCGTCATCGGCGTCGAATCGCTGGTCGCTTCCGAAGGTGCGGATACGATCACGCTCGGCGACGCGATCGCCTCGGGCACGGTCGATCTGCTTGCCGGCTACGACCGCCTGATCTTGGGCAACTTTTCGAACACCGCCACCGTCTACAATATCGAGACGGTAATCGGCGGCACGGGGGCGGACACGGTCACGCTCGGCCAGGCCTATATTGGCGGCGAGCTTTTCAATCTTGGGGCCGGCAGCGACCATCTCCAACTCGGCGACAGCGGCAACACGATCACGGTCGGCAACGTCGAATCGCTGGTCGGCGGCGTCGGCGACGATACGGTTTCGCTCGCCTCGGTCGTCACGTCGGGTTCGATCGATCTGGGCGACGGCAACGACCAGCTCATTCTCGGCGATTCCGCGAATACGGTCACGATCGTCAATGTCGAGACGATCACCGGCGGCATCGGCAACGACAACGTCACGCTCGGCACGGCGTTTGCGAACGGCGAGCTGTTCGATCTCGGCGTCGGCAACGACCGTCTCACGCTGGCGGCCGGCGGCAACACGGTTTCGGTGCTGAACATCGAGACGGTCATCGGCGGCAGCGGCGACGACACGGTCACCTTGGGTTCGGTCGTGACGACCGGCTCGATCGATCTGGGTTCGGGCAACGACCAGCTGATCCTGTCCGAAGGCAACAATTCGATCGCCATCAGCAACGTCGAAACGCTGATCGCGTCCTCGAGCAACGACACGATTTCCTTCTCCTCGGCGGTCGTCAACGGCGTGGTCGATCTGCTCGACGGCAACGACAAGCTCATTCTCGGCAATTTCACGAATACGCTGACGATCTACAATATCGAGACGCTGGTTGGCGGAACGGGCAGGGACGACGTCACGCTCGGCGCTGCCTATACAGGCGGCGAGACGTTCAATCTCGGCCTCGGCAACGACCGTATCGTGCTCGACAATGCCGGCAACCGCGTGACGCTGATCAACATCGAGACCGTCGTCGGCGGATCGGGCGACGACACGGTGACGCTCGGAACCGCGGTCGTCTCCGGCACCTACGATCTGGGCGGCGGCAACGACCAGCTCATTCTCGGCAACTTCGCCAATACCTTCACGGCCACGAACATCGAAGGCATTGTCGGCGGCACGGCTGCCGACAACATCACGCTCGGCAACAGCTACAGCAGCGGCGAAACCTTCGACCTCGGTGCGGGCAGCGACCGTTTGACCCTGGCGGCCGGCGGCAATTCGATCACGGCCACGAACATCGAAACCGTCGTCGGCGGTACCGGCGACGACAGTGTCACGCTCGCAGTGGCGCGGACCGCGGGCCTCGTCGATCTTGCCGGCGGCAACGACCAGGTCTCGCTCGGCTCGGGCAACAACACGCTGACCATCGCCAACGCCGAAACGGTTATCGGCAACAGCGGCAACGACACGGTTACGCTGTCGAGTGGGGTGACGGCCGGCTCCTACGATCTGGGCGACGGCTCCGACCGGCTTGTGCTCGGCAATTTCGCGAACACGCTGACGATCTCAAATATCGAGACCCTCGTCGGTGGTGCCGGCAACGACACGGTCACGCTGGGTGCCGCCTATACGGGCGGCGAGACCTTCAATTTGGGCGGCGGCACCGACCGCTTGATCCTGTCCGACCTTGGAAACAACGTCACGATCGTCAATATCGAAGCGATCGTCGGCGGCAACGGCGACGACACGATCACGCTTGGCACGACGATCACGTCCGGCACCATCGATCTCGGCAACGGCAACGACCAGCTCATTCTCGGCGCCTTCTCGAACGGCCTTACGATCCTCAACGTCGAAACGCTGACCGGCGGCGCCGGTGCCGACACGGTAACGCTCGGCTCGGCCTACAGCTCGGGCGAGGTCATCGATCTTGCCGGCGGCGCCGACCGTCTCACGCTGGCGGCCGGCGGCAATTCCATCACGGCCACGAACATCGAAACGGTCGTTGGCGGTTCGGGCGACGACACCGTGACGCTTGGCAGTGCGCGCACAAGCGGCCTGGTGGATCTGGTCGGCGGCAGCGACACGCTGATCCTCGCCAATGCCAACAACACGCTCACGATCGCGAATGTCGAGACGATTACCGCCAATGCCGGCAACGACACGATCACGCTGTCGACCGGCATTACCAACGGCACGGTCGATCTGGCGGGCGGCAACGACCGTCTGACGCTGGGCAATTTCACGAATACGCTGACCGTCATCAACATCGAAACGCTGGTCGGCGGCACGGGCACCGACGACGTCACGCTTGGCGCCTCCTACACGGCGGGCGAGACCTTCAATCTCGGAGCCGGCAACGACCGTCTGGCGCTGGCCGATACCGGCAACAGCGTGACGCTCGTGAATATCGAGACGATCGTCGGCGGGCTTGCGGCCGACACGGTCACGCTCGGCAATGCGATCACGAGCGGCACTATCGATCTGGGCGACGGCACCGACACGCTGGTGCTCGGCAATTTCTCGAACACGCTGACAATCATCAATGTCGAGGTGCTGACGGGCGGGGCCAGCGGCGACAACGTGACCCTCGGCACGGCCTACACGGCCGGCGAGACGATCGATTTGGCCAACGGTGCGGACCGTCTCACGCTCGCGGCCGGCGGCAACACGATCACGATCGTCAACGTCGAAACCATCATCGGCGGCTCGGGCGACGACACGGTCACGCTCGGCACCGTGCGCACGACCGGCACGGTCGATCTGGGCGCGGGCAGCGACAATCTCATCCTGTTCAACGGCAACAATACGATCACGCTCGCCAACGTCGAAACCGTGACGGCGAATGCTGGCAACGACACGATCGCGTTTGCGACGCAGCTCACCGACGGCACGATCGATCTGGCGGCCGGAACCGACCGTCTTGCGCTCGGCAACTTCGCCAATACCGTCACGGTCGTGAACATCGAGACGGTGATCGGCGGCACGGGCACCGACACCGTGTGGCTTGGCGCCGCCTTCACGGCCGGCGAGACCTTCAATCTCGGAAGCGGGAACGACCGTCTGATCCTCGGCGATTTGGGCAATACGATCTCGGTCGCGAACATCGAAACCGTGATCGGCGGCATCGGGGCCGACACGGTGACGCTTGGAACCGGCGTCACGAGCGGCACGATCGACCTGGGCGACGGCAGCGACCGTCTGGTTCTCGGCAATTTCGCGAACCGCCTCACGATCGTGAATGTTGAGGCGATCGTCGGCGGTGCCAATGCCGACACGATTTCTCTTGGCGCTGCTCTGATCGCGGGCGAGACGATCGATCTGGGCGCCGGGTCGGATCGCCTGACGCTCGCCGACGGCGGCAACACGGTTACGGTCACGAACGTCGAGACGATCGTCGGCGGCTCGGGCGACGACACGGTCACGATGGGCACGGCGCGTGTGAGCGGCACCATCGATCTGGGGGCCGGCAACGACAATCTCGTACTGTTCAACGGCAACAACACGCTCACCATCGTCAATGTCGAGACGATCACGGCGGCCGCGGGCAACGATACGATTGCGCTGGGTGCCGGCATCACCAACGGCACCATCGATCTGGCCGGCGGCAGCGACCGCCTGGTGCTCGGCAATTTCACGAACACCGTCACGGTCATCAACGTCGAAACCGTCATCGGCGGCACGGGTGCCGACGACGTGACGTTCGGCGCCTCGTTCACGGGCGGCGAGACCTTCAATCTGGGTACTGGCAACGACCGTCTGACGCTTGCCGACACCGGCAACACGGTGACGCTAACCAACATCGAAACGATCATCGGCGGCCTCGGCGCCGATACGGTCACGCTCGGCTCGACGATCACGTCGGGTACCATCGATCTGGGCGGCGGTGCCGACCGCCTGACCCTGGGCAACTTCGCCAATACGCTGACCCTCATCAACGTCGAAGTGCTGATCGGCGGCACCAATGCCGACAACATTACGCTCGGCACTACCTACACGCTCGGCGAGACGATCGACCTTGCCAACGGCAGCGACCGTCTGACGCTGGCCGACGGCGGCAATTCGATCACCGTGATCAACATCGAAACCATCGTCGGCGGATCCGGCGACGATACGGTGTCGCTCGGCAGCGCGCGCACGAGCGGGCTCGTCAATCTCGGTGCCGGCAACGACCAGCTGGTCCTGTTCAACGGCGCCAACACGATCTCGATTTCGAACGTCGAGACGCTGACCGGCCTTGCCGGCGACGACTCGATCGTGCTGTCGACCGCAATCACGGCGGGCCTCGTTGATCTGGGGGCCGGCAACGACCGCCTGGCGCTCGGCAACTTCACCAACACGCTGACCGTGACGAACGTCGAAACCCTTGTGGGCGGTACCGGCAGCGACAACGTAACGCTGGGTGCTGCCTTTACCGGCGGCCAAACCTTCAATCTGGGCACGGGCAACGACAGCCTGACCCTGTTCAACGGCGCCAACACGGTCACGCTCACCAATATCGAGACCATCGTCGGCGATTCCGGCGCCGATACCGTGACGCTCGGCAGCGCCGTTTCGAACGGCACGGTCGATTTGGGCGACGGCAACGACCGGCTCACGCTTGCAAGTGCCGCCAACACCGTGACGGTTTCCAACGTCGAAACGATCACGTCGGGTGCCGGCAACGACACCATCGTCGTGACCGGCGGCGTCGGCGTGCGCATCAGCAGCGGGGCCGGCAACGACACGATTACGGGCGGCGACGGCAACGACGTGCTGAACGGCGAGGGCGGCAGCGACCGCATGACCGGCGGTGCGGGCAGCGACACGTTCCTGCTGTCTGCGGGTGCTGACACGATCGTCGATTACGCATCCGGCGACAGGATCAATCTTCTGATCTATCCGAGTTTCGCGACGATCACCGACGTGACGAATGCCGCGAGCGACGTCGGCGGAAACCTTGTGATCGATCTGGGCAGCGGCAATTCGGTTACAATTCTGGGGCAGTCGGTCGCAGCCCTTGGGACCATGGATTCGGACGGCGCCTTCGTCTACTTCTGAGGCGCCCTCGCGATCCCTCCGGGCTCTGTCTTGACTCGGCGGTTTTCTGCTATAGAAGGGCTTGGTCGGCGCTTAACGCCGTCGCTTCGAGGCCGCCTCCGAGGACCGATATGGACAAGCCTGCGCGCGTCTACAAGCCCGCCAAAACCGCCATGCAATCCGGGCGTGCCAAGACCCATGCCTGGGTGCTCGAATTCGAGCCGGGTGCCGCCAAGCGCCCGGATGCGCTTATGGGCTGGGCCGGTTCCTCCGACACGTCGGGCCAATTGCAGCTGCGCTTCGCAACCCAGGAAGAAGCGCTCGCCTATGCCCAACACCACGGCATTGCGGTCGAACTCGGCGTGCCGCAGGCGTCGCGCATCCGGCCCAAAGCCTATGCCGACAATTTCAAATACGATCGCGTTCGCTGACCCTCGAGTTGCGGGCCCATAGCTCAGCTGGATAGAGCAACAGCCTTCTAAGCTGTAGGTCGCTGGTTCGAATCCAGCTGGGCTCGCCAATAGCGCCGCCTATCGGCTGCTTTGGACCCGTCACTTCGGAAACAGATCGTCTAGGCTAGTCTGCTCGAGCGAAGCGCTCATCGTGGCCGCCAGGCGCTCGAACGGGCTTTGCACGATTTCCTGCGCTCTGGCGATCGCGTTGCCGCGAATCGTTTTGCGCAGTTCGATCGACAGCGTGTTGAAGTGCGTTTCGCATTGGCGCTGCAGTTTGCGCCGTTCGGCACCGTCGGCCGCCATCAGATCGAAATAGCAGGCGGGTGCGTCGGGGACGGCGGCACGCACGGCGGCCACGAAAACGCCGAGCGCCTTTTCGGGCCCGACTGCGTCCAGGCTATTGAGGGTGTCGCCAAACTCGGTCATCGCGGCTTCGATTTAACGTCTGATCACGCTGCACGTTAATCGAAAAGTAACGTCTATGTCTTGCGAACAAATCGCAAAACCGACCGTTACGCCACGATATCGACGGGTTCTTCTTTCGCTTTCGGCGGCGGCGGCGTTCCGAAGACGCGCGCGACGCGCTTGCCGGAGTCGCCGGACAGGACGATATCGACGAAAACGCGCGTCGAATTGTCGTAAAGCCCGACATTTTGCGAATAGGGCGGTGTGGGGACGGCGGCAGCCGGGCGCCCGCTTGCGGCCGAGGGATCGCCGCCGGCGGCGAGTGCACGGCTGCTGTTGATGAGTTCAGAACGGACTTGGTTGGCAATCGCCGACGACGCTGCACCGCCGCCAATCGAAATCGAGACGACCGGCGTAGCTGCAGGCGCAACTGTGGCATTCCCCGTCGCGCTATTCGACGGTGCCTGACTTGGCTGCGCTTGCACGGCCACCGTCGGCCGGACGAAACCCGGCGCAGGCGACCCAGCGGTGAGTGGCGAGAGTGCCACCATGGAGGACGGTCCTTCTGACTGCCAAATTCGGACGGTCTTCGACCGATCCGTAGTTACATCGAAATATACGGTTTGAACTCAAGCGATGCAAGCATTTTATGAAATTTGCCGTAGGTTTGCCTGGATGGCATGCAAGTACCTGTTAAAAATTGGCTTTTTCATGAAGCAAGGCGCGAAATGCGCGAATATCGTCAGCAACGCTGGCGGCGGCACGCTGCTCCATTGCGCGATAGCGCCTGAGGATATCTTGTCCGAGGGCCGTCAGAACAGCACCGCCGCCGCGGCGCCCGCCGGTTTCGCTGACCACCACGGGACCGACAAAGACGCGATTGAGCTCGTCGACCAGCAGCCAGGCGCGGCGATAGCTCATGCCCATCGTGCGTGCGGCCGCCGAAATCGACCCTTCGGCCGCAATCGCGGCGAGCAGATCGGCCTTACCGGGGCCGACCGCGATCGCTTCGCCCAGGAGGATGCGCAAGCGCGGGGCGTTGTTGGTCGGCTTGCGGGCGGCGGTGCTGGGTTTAGCCGCCATAGAGTTTGTCCGGATCGACCAGAACCGGTTTGTCGACGACCCATTTGCCGTCGCGGACGACGCGGAAGAAGCAATCGCGCCGGCCGGTGTGGCAGGCAACGCCTGTCTGGTCGACGCGCACGAGCACCGCGTCGCCGTCGCAATCGACGCGAAATTCGACCAAACGCTGGCGCTGGCCCGAGCTTTCGCCCTTGCGCCAAAGTCGCATGCGGCTGCGCGACCAATAGCACACGGCGCCGGTCGCAAGCGTCTCGCGCACGGCATCGCGATTCATATAGGCGACCATCAGGATTTCGCCCGTATCGTGCTGCTGGGCGATCGCTACAACGAGGCCTTGGCCGTCGAAGGCGATCTCGGCCAGCAGCGATTCGACGGCGTTGTCCATCGCCGCCTGCTAGCCCGCCGAGACGGCCTTGCGCATGCGCGCAAAGCCGCGCTCGAGATCGGCGATCAGATCTTCGGGCGCTTCGAGGCCGGCATGGATGCGCACGATCTGTCCTGGATCCGTCCACGGCGTTGCCGTGCGACCGGCGCGGACGTCCTGCGGCAGGATAAGGCTCTCGAAGCCGCCCCACGAAGCGCCGAGGCCGAACAACTCGAGGTCGTCGATGAGGGCGGCAAGCGCTTTTCGCGCGACGGGTTTCATGACGAAGCCGAACAGGCCGCTCGCACCCGAAAAATCGCGCTGCCACAGCGCATGCGACGGATCGCCGGGCAGGGCGGGGTGCATCACGCGCGTGACTTCCGGTTGCGCCTGGAACCAGCGCGCGAGAGTAAGCCCGGTCTGGTGGTGCTGCTTCAAGCGTAGCGCCATGGTGCGCAAGCCCCGCATGGCGAGGTACTGGTCGTCCGGCCCGCTCGGTGCGGCCAGCGTGTCGACCGTCGGGCGCACGGCGTCGTAGATCGCCTGCGTGCGCACGCTGAGCACGCCCATCATCACGTCTGAATGGCCGACGATGTATTTTGTCGCCGCCATGATCGAGACGTCCACGCCGTGCTCGAGCGGGCGGAAATAGAGCGGCGTTGCCCAGGTATTGTCGATGGCGGTCGCAACGCCGCGTGCTTTGCATGCCGCGGCGATAGCCGGCACATCCTGCACTTCGAACGTCACCGAGCCTGGCGATTCCATCATGCACAGTGTTGTGTTGGGGCGGATGAGATCGGCAATAGCGGCACCGATCGCCGGATCGTAGTAGGTCGTCTCGACGCCGTAGCGCTTGAGTATCGTATTGCAGGCTTGGCGCGTGGGGCCGTAGGCGCTATCCGTGCATAGCACATGGTCGCCCGCCTTCGTGAAGGCCATCAAGACCGACAGAACCGCTGCCGCCCCGGAAGCGACAGCAAAACACGCATAGCCGCTCTCGAGTTCGGCGATCGCATCTTGCAGCGCAAAGGTCGTAGGCGTGCCGTAGCGGCCATACCGCATCTGGTTCTTGGTTTTGGTCTTCTGCGCTGCGTCGTAGGCTTCGAGGCTCGGAAACAGGATGGTCGAGGCATGATAGACGGGCGGATTGACGACGCCGAAATTGGCCTCGGGATCGCGTCCAAGGGTCGTCACCTTCGTGTCGGATTTCATGATTTTCACGCTTGCTGTGGAAGATTGAACCAAACGTTTTGCTGGGACGACTATAGCCACCGCGTTGGCGCAGGACCATAACCCCCGAGTGTCTCCATACAAAACAATTGAGGCGCATCGGGCCACCATGTTAGCGTCGCCCGATTGAGGGGGGAGAGCCGTCGGCATGCATGCGCCCGACCGCTTGTCTCGTTTTCAAGCTTGACCAGAATCTTGACCCCATAGGGAGTGCCTTTCGAATGAAAACCAAAGCTCTTCTTTTTGCTTCGGCGTTCGTCGCCGTCGCCGCGTCGCTGCCCGCCATGGCGCAGCAGACGGCCACCTCGCCCACGCTCGACGCCATCAAGGCACGTGGCTTCCTGCAGTGCGGTGCGAACGGCAACGTGGCCGGCTTCGGCCTGCCGAACGCGCAAGGCGTGTGGACCGGTCTCGACGTCGATGTCTGCCGCGGCATCGCCGCAGCGGTCTTCGGCGACGCGACCAAGGTGCGCTATACGGCGCTCACCGCGCAGCAGCGCTTCACGGCCCTGCAGTCGGGTGAAGTCGATGTGCTCGTGCGCAACACGACCTGGACGCTGTCGCGCGACACCTCGCTCGGCCTCGAATTCACGGGCGTCAATTTCTACGACGGCCAGGGCTTCATGGTGAAGAAGTCGCTGAACGTGAAGAGCGCCAAGGAACTCAACGGTGCCACGATCTGCGTGCAGCCGGGCACGACGACCGAGCTCAACCTCGCCGACTATTTCCGCGCCAACAACATCCGCTTCACGCCCGTCGTCATCGAGCGCGAAGAAGAGAACGTTTCCGCGTATCTCGCGGGCCGTTGCGACGCCTACACGACCGATATCTCGGGCCTCGCTTCGGTGCGCGCCTCGCGCACGCCCGTGCCGGGCGACCACGTGATCCTGCCGGAAGTGATCTCGAAGGAGCCGCTCGGACCGTCGGTTCGCCACGGCGACGCGCGTTGGGGCGATATCGTGCGCTGGGTCCACTACGCGATGCTTGAAGCCGAAGAGTCGGGCATCACCTCGGCCAATGTCGACTCGCTGATGACGTCGACCAACCCGAACATCCAGCGCGTGCTGGGCGTCACGGGCGGCATGGGTGCAATGCTCGGCCTCGACAATCGCTGGGCCTACAACATCATCAAGCAGGTAGGCAATTACGGCGAGAGCTTCACGCGCAACATCACCCCGCTCGGCATCGAGCGCGGCGTGAACAACCTGTGGACCAAGGGCGGCCTGATGTACAGCCCGCCGATCCGCTAAGTTTGGGACCGGCTGTCGGCGCTCGGGAACGCGAAGTTCCCGGGCGCCGCAGCGCCGAAACCCGTGGCCTGTCCGAAGTTTGGCCCGGTTCTTGAATACAGAAAATGCGGTCGCTAGAGCCGCAAAGTCAGTAACCTGTCGCAACCGTCTTTTCGGTCTGCGGCGAACAGAGGGGTGGAGCGATGGCCGGTCAATCGGCAGGCTCCGGTGGACGCAACGGCGAAAACGCAATGCGTTTCTCGCTCAGCGATCCAACGTTCCGGGCAATTTTCTGGCAGGTCGTCGTTGTCGGCATCGTCGGCTTTTGTGGCTGGTGGCTGATCTCCAACACGCTGACCAATCTTGCCACGCGCGGTTTCACGACCGGTTGGGCGTTTCTGTCGCGCGAGGCGGGTTTCGCGATCGGCGAGACGATGATCGAGTACGGTCCGCAGGACACCTACGGTCGCGCCGTGCTTGTGGGCATTCTCAATACGCTGCGCGTTGCCGTGATCGGCATCGTGCTGGCGACGATTCTGGGTACGCTGATCGGCATCGGGCGTCTGTCGAAGAACGTGCTCGTGGCCGGCGTGTGCTCGACCTATGTCGAATTCATCCGCAATCTCCCGCTTTTGGTGCAGCTGTTTTTCTGGTGGGCGATGTTCCAGGACAGCCTGCCCGGTCCGCGCCAAGCGATCGAGGCGTTGCCGGGCGTGTTCTTGTCGAACCGCGGCGTCAAGATCCCAATCCCGGCCGAACATTGGGTCCATGCGTGGATGGGCGTCGCCGTCCTCGCCGCGATCGTCGCTTCGTATTTCGTGGCGCGCTGGGCGCGCGTGCGCCAAGCGGCAACCGGCGAACAGTTCCCGGTGCTGCTGACCACGATCGGCTTGCTTGTGGGGGCTCCCTTCGTCGTGTGGCTGATCGGCGGCGCACCTGCTGCGATGGATTGGCCGGTGCTGCGCGGCTTCAATTTCCAGGGCGGCCTTACCATGACGCCCGAGTTTGCGGCCTTGCTGGTGGGCCTCGTCACGTACACGGCCGGTTTCATCGCCGAGATCGTGCGTGCAGGCATTCTCGCGGTGCCGAACGGCCAGACCGAAGCGGCCTCGGCGCTGGGCCTACGCCGCGGGCCGATGCTGCAGCTCGTCATTCTCCCGCAGGCGCTGCGCGTGATCATTCCGCCGATGACGAGCCAGTTCCTCAATCTCACGAAGAACTCGTCGCTTGCGGTGGCGATCGGCTATCCCGATCTCGTGTCCATCGTCAACACGACGCTGAACCAGACCGGGCAGGCGATCGAGGGCATTGCGATGATCATGGCGGCGTACCTGACCGTCAGCCTGTCGATCTCCGTGCTGATGAACTGGTACAACAAACGCATTGCGTTCAAGGAGCGCTAGGTTATGGCCAACGCAAATGCAGCTGCGATAGGCGCTGCGGGCGGCATGGGCGAGTCGAAGCTCATGGCCTGGGTGCGCGCCAACCTGTTTTCGAGCTGGGCCAACACAGCCCTCACGCTGGTCGTTTTCTACGTCGTCGCCAAGGCGGTGTTCTTCTTCGGCTCGTGGGGCATCTTCAATGCGGTCTGGATCGGCACGTCCGCCGAGTGCCGGGCGGCCAAGGGCGTTGGTGCCTGCTGGGCGCTGTTCCCGGAGAAATGGCGCTTCATCCTGTTCGCGACATATCCATTCGACGAGCAATGGCGCCCGGCTTTGTCGTCGGCGATCTTCATCGGTCTTTATTTCTTCAGCGCCATGCGCGCGAATTGGAACATGCGGCTGCCGATCGCGTGGATCGCAGGCCTTGGAACCATCGCCGTGCTGATGTGGGGCGGGGTACTGGGCTTGAGCTACGTGCCGCAGGAGCGCTGGGGCGGCCTCGTTCTGACGCTGATCCTGTCGACCTTCGGGCTGGCCTTGGCCTTTCCGCTCGCCATTCTGCTCGCGCTTGGACGGCGCTCGCACATGCCTGTGATCAAGTCGATGTGCGTCGTCTACATCGAACTGATCCGCGGCGTGCCGCTGATCAGCCTGCTGTTTATGGCCTCTGTCATGTTCCCGCTGTTTCTGCCCGAGGGTGTGTCGATCGACAAGCTGCTGCGGGCGCAGATCGCGATCATCATGTTCGCAGGCGCCTATCTTGCCGAAGTCGTGCGCGGCGGCCTGCAGGCGCTGCCCAAGGGCCAGTACGAGGCGGCCGACGCGCTCGGCCTGTCCTATTGGCAGGCCACGCTGATGATCGTTCTGCCGCAAGCCCTGCGCCTGGTGATCCCGCCGATGGTCAACACTTTCATCGGCCTCTTCAAGGACACCTCGCTCGTGCTGATCATCGGCCTACTCGACATTCTAAATGCCGCCAAAGTCGCGGTTGCCGATCCGCAATGGCGCGGCTTCGGGCCCGAGGCTTATTTCGGCGTCTCGCTCATCTATTTCGTGTTCTGCTTTGCGATGTCGAAATACAGTCAACGCATCGAAGTCGAACTCAATCGCAGCAAGCACCGCTAATCCCACCGCCATTCCCACTGCCATTCAGCGACGGAGTAACCCCCTCATGACCGCTTCCCCAGCCGCCGCCAAACAAGGGCCGATGATCGAACTCAAGGCTCTCAACAAATGGTACGGCGAGTTCCATGTGCTGAAGAACATCGATTTCATCTGCGAGCGCGGCCAGAAGATCGTCGTCTGCGGCCCCTCGGGTTCGGGCAAGTCGACGATGATCCGCTGCATCAATCGTCTGGAAGAGCACCAGAAGGGCACGCTGATGGTCGATGGCATCGAGCTCACCAACGACCTCAAAAACATTGAGGCAATCCGCCGCGAGGTCGGCATGGTGTTTCAGCATTTCAACCTGTTCCCGCATCTGACCGTGCTTGAGAACCTGACGCTGGCGCCGATCTGGGTGCGCAAAGTGCCCAAGAAGGAAGCGGAAGAAACGGCGATGCACTTCCTGAAGCGCGTGCGCATCCCTGAGCAGGCCAACAAATATCCGGGTCAGCTATCGGGCGGCCAGCAGCAGCGTGTTGCGATCGCGCGCTCGCTGTGCATGAAGCCCAAGATCATGCTGTTCGACGAACCGACCTCGGCCCTCGACCCCGAAATGGTCAAGGAAGTGCTCGACACGATGGTCGAACTCGCTCGCGAAGGCATGACGATGATTTGCGTCACGCACGAAATGGGCTTCGCCAAGGCCGTCGCCGACCGCGTCGTGTTCATGGACAAGGGCGAAATCGTCGAAGCCAACGAGCCCGAGGCCTTCTTCGGCAACCCGCAGAACGAACGCACCAAGCTGTTCTTGTCGCAGATCCTGAACCATTAGGAAGCCTTGTATCAGCCGCGTAGGGCTGGCTGTTCGAAGCGCGATCCGGCAATGCGTTGAGCCTTGCCGGATCGCGTTTTTTTTGCGTCCGGCGCTTGTCATGTTCTGGCCTGCGCTTTTCTGGAGCGGCATTTTTTTGGCGCCAAAGCGCTGTGGCTGCGGCCCGAGGCCGGGATCGGCAACCATGTCTTCGTTGCTCGCGGCGATTGGGCGTTCAACTTCCACGGCTATGCGTTGCTCGACCGCGGTATGACCCATAGTCGGCGTCGCGCTCAGCGCTTGCGGCCAGGCTGGCATGCGCAGCTCGTCGAGCTTCCCCGCGAAGTTCTGGTCTCCGAAGCGAAATCCAGAACCTATGACGGACTGTGGCTGCGCGAACCTGGGCAGTTCATGCACAATGCATTGCCGCGCGCGCGTGCGTTTCTAAACCGCTTTCCGGTCCCGGAATTATGGCGCGCTCAAGCGTTCGTCGCCACCGGCGGGCCGTCGGGCAAGCCCCATTCGGACCACGAGCCGTCATAGACGGGCGTGTTCGCGTGGCCGAGCGTGTAGAGCCCGAGGGCCAGCACGCAGGCGGTAACACCCGATCCGCACGAGGCGACGATCGGTTGGCCCATATCGAGACCGGCCTCGGCAAAAATTTTGGCAATGGCCTCTGGCGGCAGCAGAGCTTGCGTCGCCGGATCGAGCAAAGCCGTGTAGGGCAGGCTCGCCGAGCCCGGAATATGGCCGCCGCGCAAACCTGCGCGCGGCTCCGGCGCTTGGGCGAGGAACCTGGCATTCGAACGCGCATCGACCACCTGGAATGCCGGCGCCTCGAGATTGGCGACAAGATCGCCTTTGGCGCGCACTAACTCCGGCCGGAATGTCGCGGAAAAGCGGCGCGACGCGTTGCGCGCAGCACCCGCTTCGACCGGATGGCCGTCGTTGCGCCATTTCGGGAAGCCGCCATCGAGCACCGAGACGCGGTCGTGGCCGAATACGCGCAGCATCCACCACACACGTGCCGCACTCATGAGGCCGTACGCGTCGTAGACCACAACATGCGTGTCCGCATCGATGCCGAGGGCACCCGCGGCCGCCGCAAACGCCTCGGTCGTCGGCAGCATGTGCGGCAGGGCGCTCGATTGGTCGCTGATCGCTTCGATGTCAAAGAACGCGGCACCCGGGATATGGGCCGCCAGAAACTCGGCGGCGGCATCGCGCTTTGCGGTCGGCAGGTGGTACGAGCCGTCGAGCACGCGCACGCTGGCGTCGTCGAGATGGGCAGCAAGCCAGTCGCTTGAAACGAGGGCCGGGAAGCTCATGGCTGCACCGTCTGCAAAGGGGTTGGAATTGGGATCGCGTTCGGACTGCCGAGCCAGTCGGGTACAGGCAGGTTCTTGCTGCGCAGGAAGGTTGGATCGAACAGTTTGGAGGCGTAGCGCGCCCCGCCGTCGCACAGGATCGTTACGATCGTGTGGCCGGGGCCGAGCGTCTTGGCCATCGCGATGGCACCGGCCACGTTGACGCCCGACGAGGCACCCAGGAACAGACCTTCTTCGCGCAGCAGGTCGAAAACGATGCGCACCGCGTCTTCGTCGGAAATGCGGAACGCGTGGTCGACCGTGAGCCCTTCGAGATTCTTCGTGATGCGACCCTGACCGATCCCTTCGGTGATCGAGCTGCCTTCGGATTTGAGCACGCCCGTGGTGAAGTAGCTGTAGAGGGCGGCGCCGAACGGATCGGCGATGCCGATTTTCACGCCGGGTTTGAGGCGACGCAGCGCGGTTGCCGTGCCCGCAAGCGTGCCGCCCGAGCCGACCGCGCAGACGAATGCATCGACCTTGCCGTCGGTCTGCTTGAAGATCTCAGGGCCGGTCGTTCGGATATGGGCTTCGCGGTTGGCGACATTGTCGAACTGGTTGGCCCACAAGGCACCGGCCGGGTGCGTCTTGCCGATCTCTTCGGCGAGCCGGCCGGAGACTTTGATGTAGTTGTTGGGATTGGCGTAAGGGGCGGCCGGGACGAGCCGCAATTCAGCACCCACGAGGCGCAGGAAATCCTTTTTCTCCTGGCTTTGCGTGTCGGGCATAACGATGACGCTGCGATAGCCGCGCGCGTTGCCGACGAGGGCAAGGCCAATGCCGGTGTTGCCGGCTGTGCCCTCGACAATGATGCCGCCCGGGCGCAGCAGGCCCTTCTCTTCGGCATCCACGATCATCTGCAGTGCCGCCCGGTCTTTGACCGAGCCGCCAGGATTGAGGAACTCGGCCTTCCCGAGAATCTCGCAGCCCGTCGCTTCGCTCGCCTTGCGCAGGCGGATAAGCGGCGTGTTGCCGATGGTGCCGACAAAGCCGTCGCGGATATCGTTCATTCTAGTCTCTCCATTTGGTGCGCAACTGCTCGCGATTGAGGGCGAGCCATTGCAGACACATGATCGTAAAGCCGCTGCCAAGTCGCGTTCCATCGAAGAACGAAGCAAAGGCCGGCGCAAAATCTTCGGCGAAGACGCGGATGTCTTCGCCCTCGTGCGCTAGCCCGTGGAAGCCGGCGGCTCTGCTTGCATCGACCTTGGCCGCATACATCTCAACGTATTCGCTGGTTCCGCCCGGCGACGCCATCGCCCTGCCGATACGCTCGATCGCTGTCGCTTTGAGCCCGGTTTCTTCCGCGATCTCGTGGCGCAGCACGGCGATCGGATCGGCGTCCTTGGCGAGCATGCCCGCCACCCCCTCGACCATCCAGGGCGCTTGACCGGCCGTGTAGGCGCCGATGCGGAATTGTTCGATCAGTACCACCTGGTCGCGCGTCGGATCGTAGAGGACGGCCGCAACTGCGTTGCCGCGCTCCATCACCTCGCGCGAGAGCACGGGGCTCCAGCCGCCGGCGAACAGGCGGTGGCGCAGCTTGTATTCATCGACGCGCAGAAAGCCGCGATAGCTTTGGGTGCGCGCCAGAATCTCGACATCCGAATTGTCCATACGCCATTGTCTCTTGGGGAAAGCGAAGGTTTCAAGCATCTTGGCCTTGCGGCAGGTACAGCACGGCCACAAAGGAGCACAAGCACCATGGCGCACACACCGGATATTGTTGTCACCGAAACGGGGCCAAAATACGTCAGCCAAGCCGTTGGCGGCGGCCATAGTCTTGTGGCCGACATGCCGGCAGCCGAGGGCGGGGGAGGGGCGGGCTTGCCGCCCTTCGGTCTCGTGCTCACGGGGCTCGGCGCGTGCACGAACATGACCGTGCGCCTCTATGCTGACCGCAAAGGCTGGCCGATCGAGCGGATTGCGACCTATGTGGCCATGGCGGCCGACAATACGATCCGGCGCGAGATCGAACTGGTGGGCACGCTCGATGCCGAACAGCGCCAGCGCCTGTTGGCCATCGCCGAACATTGCCCCGTGCACAAGTTCCTGGCTGCCGGCACGAAAATCACGACTACGTTCCGATCCTGAGCGGGCTCGCGAGCCGCTGCAGGGTTGCGATCACAGACAGCGGCACGATGGCGCTGGTTTTCGGATTGTCGGGGCTCGGCAGGCCCTCGGTGCGCACCGAGAAGGATACGCTGTCCGACACGAGGTCGAACTCGTGCACATTGCGGGTGAGGGTCGGATCGGCCCAGATTTCGACCATCGTGCGGTCGGGGCCGGCACCCGCCAGGCTCAACGCGGCGGCGACATTGACGTTGGCCGGAAAGCCTTTGGCCGCTTCGCGCGCCGTACCTCGGAACACGCAGGTTGCCGTCGCGATCGCGGCGAGATCGATGCCGTTGGCGACGATGTAGGGCGCACCCTTGAGCCCAAGCGGCGGTTTGCGATTGCGCATCGTCACGCTTTCGATGCGGCCAAGGGCAGCGGCGGCTACGGCATCGAGGGCCAGCAGTGCACCCGTGGCGACGACGATGCGTCCGCCCTTGGCTTGGGCAAGCGCGACCAGATCGAGATGGTCGAGCAAAGCCGCCGCATTGACCGTGACGAAGACGCGCCCTGCCGCAACGCTGGGCTCGGCGATACTGCGGAAGCTTGCGGCGACGGCACAATCGACGACCACGTCGCTGGCGGCGATGAGCGTTGCAAGGTCGGTTGCGAGCGCGCCGAGGCCCAAAGCTGCGCATTTGGCCGACGTTGCGTGCGACTCGCGGCCCGAGACGGCGACGAGTTCGAGCGGTGTTGGCAGTTGCTTTGCGACGGCCGCACCGATCGCGCCGAGTCCGACGATCCCGATTTTCAATGCGACCTCCGCGACTTAGTGATGCGTCAAAAAAGCTGATCGGAAGTATGCCGTTGTTCGTATATAACGCGTATTCAGCTCGCTTCGGCAGGAGAGAATTTTGCGTTTGACCCGAACCCTAAGCACTGCCCTCGTTGCGCTGAGTCTCGGTTCGGGCTTGGCCTACGCCCAACAGCAATGTCTGACGCGCGAGGAGGCTATCGCCGTCAAGGCGCGCGTTCTGCAGACCGAATTGATGGTCGCGACATTGTCCTGCACACGCGCCATCGACCAAAGCGGCCATTACAACGCTTTCATGGACCGGCACAGCGCCGAACTCCAGCGCCACAATCGGGTGCTGCAGCAGCATTTTGCGCGGCTCGGCACGGGCAATCCGCAGCGCCGCTACGATACGTTCACGACAGCACTCGCCAACGACGCCTCCAATCGCTCGATGGCAAGCCAAAGTTTCTGCGAGGAGACGGTCAAGCAGTTTTCCGACGTCGCCGACATTCCGCGCGGCAAGCTTGGCGAACATGTCGAAGCCAAGGTCAAAGGCGGCATCATGCGGGTCGGCGAGGTTTGCGGCCGCGATCCAGCCATGCAGTACGCATTGGCGCCGTAACGGCGATCGATCGCAGCGGATCGGTCTCGGTTCGCGCGATTTTGGGACAAACAAAAAGGGCCGGTCTTGCGACCGGCCCTTTTGCCGTTTGGCGGATCGAAACCGTTACTGAAGAACGATTTCCACGCGGCGGTTCTGCGGCTCGCGCACGCCGTCGGCGGTGCGCACGCGCAGTTCGCTTTCGCCGCGGCCGATCGTGACGATCTGGCTGGCCGGGATGCCCTGGCGAACCAAGTCGGCGCGAACGGCGTCGGCACGACGCTCGGAGAGGCGCTGGTTGTAAGCCGGCGAGCCCGACGTGTCGGTGTGGCCCGTCGCCGTGATGCGCGTCACGTTGCCCTGGCGGGCGGTCGTGGCAGCTTGCTGTATGATGCGCGAGGCTTCCGGCGTCAGGACCGATTCGTTGAAATCGAAGAAGACGAGGAAGTTGCGCTGGATCTGAGCGGCCGGAGCAGCGGCAGGCGCCGGAGCGGGGGCCGGAGCCGCGACAGGAGCGGGCGCCGGAGCCGGTGCCGGAGCCTGGACAGGCGTTGCGGCCGGAGCCGGACGCGCCGGGGCGCCGAACTCGTAACGTAGCCCCAAGAACACGTTGTGGATCATCGGGCGGTCGGCTTCGAACGTACGTAGATTGGCGTTGAGATTGCGCGTTTCAGCCGTCGTGTCGAATTTCGGCTTCTCGAAGGTCGACTTGAAGCGATAGTCGAGCGTGGCTTTGAGATTGGCCATAATCGGCAGCGACATGCCAGCGATCAGCTGGTAGCCGACCGTATCGGTCGAATCGTCGATCAACTTGATGTTGCCGGCGTTCGAATTGACCTTCGTTTCGGCGGCCAGACGCAACCAACCGAGGCCGACGCCGACATACGGCGTGACGGGTAGGCCGATATTAAAGTCATACAGTGCGTTGCCGAACAGCGAGAAGGCGTTGGCGTTGCCGCCGGTCGAAGCGGTGATGCCGCTGCCCAGCGAATAGCTGCTGTTCTTCGCCTTGGCTTCAGAGTAGGCCGCTTCTATTTCCGAGCGGAAGCCGTTGCTGTAGCCGTAACCAAGCGCACCGGACAGGCCGTAGCCTGTCTTGTAATCCTGCGTGGCCTTCGTGCCGGCCGGTTTGTAGGTGCCGTCGATCTCATCGATAATCGATAAGCCGGCTGCACCGCCGATATAGAAGCCGGTCGTATTCTGAGCCGAGGCGGAACCGATCAGCGCGATGGACGCGACGGCGGTAAGGAGGGCGGTGCGCAATTTCATAGGGTATCCTTTTTCGAAGCGTCGATAGCCAGGGCGGCTGGCGAATCATGATCGTGTTTTAGCACAGAATTCCCGTTTTGCACCACGTTTGGCATAGGTAGTTGTACTCTGTGGCGCAACTGCAACGGTCCTGGGCCACGGTAAGCGCTATCTCTAAGCCATTATTCTATAACGATTTCGACCCGGCGATTGCGCGGTTCGTTGATGTTGTCCGGCGTCGGGACCAAGAGCTGGGTCTCGCCGCGCCCCACAACGACGATCTGTGTGGCCGGAATACCCTCACGGACCAGCACATCGCGCACCGCATTGGCGCGTCGGATCGACAGCGCCATGTTGTAGCGCGCAGTCCCAACCGTATCGGTATGGCCTGTTGCCCGAATTCGGGTAAACACGCCAGCCTTCGCCGTTTCGGCCGCTTGGACCAGTACACGGTCTGCATCGCTCGAAATGGCGGCCTTGTCGAATTCAAAGAACACTGTGAAGGCGCGCGGACCTGCCCCTGCCGCAGCAGCCGTCGGCGTGACGGCGGCGACCTGCGGTTGGTTGCCGAAGGCAGGGCTCGCCAATTGCGGGGTGGGGCCGGTCATCGCCTGTTGCTGAGGTTGGGTTGCCGAGGGCACAACGGCGACGTTTGCCATTGCATTGGGCGCGCTGGTCGGCTGCGCATTGAAAGACCATGTGAGGCCGGCCATGACCGAATGGTCGCGAACTGCGAACTTCGTCGGCGTGCCGGCATCCGAGGCGATCGAGGCCTTGTCGGTCGCAAAGTAACGATAGGTCACGCCGACCGACACATTGTCGGTAACGCCGACATTGACGCCCGCAAGGCCTTGGTAAGCGGGCACGATTTTCGAGCCGGTGGTAATGGCGCCGCGACTGTCAGGACCCAAGTTGCGTGCTTCGATGCGTGCGCCGCCAACGCCAGCGCCCACGAACGGGGTAACGCCGATCGATGTCGGAATATCGTACATTACATTGCCCATAACGCTCAGTGTGCGTACCCTGCCGCCCGGACCGGGGTTGATCTGCACGGTGGTGCCTAAGCCCGAGCCGTCATCGATGTCACGGATGTTGGCGAGCGAGTTTACCGTGGCTTGGCGCACAGCGGCTTCAACTTCGCCGCGGAACCCGTTGCCGAGCCCGTAACCGACGGCAACGCTGCCGGTCGCACCGCGGGCGAACCCTGCCTTGGTCGTCACACTGTCGCGGCTCGTTCCGCTTTCCTCGGTCTTATTGAGGCCGGCCTGGCCGCTGACATAGAGTCCGTCCAGATATTGCGGGCGCTTTTGCGCGTGCGCAGAGGTGGCTGCCAAGAGCAAAACCATCGCTGTGGAAAAGACTCGGAACTGCATGTGTTTGTGCCTCGATTCGGGATATCCACATGTACCCTTTCATACCCTGTCGGAGTCGGCCAAGGGCGACTCGACATAAGTTGCGAAAAATTTTATGGAGGCGTCATGCGAATGTCCGGGATCCCCTTTGCGACGGTCGATTGGACGACGGTCGAACGCACCGAGCATCCAGGTGAAACTGGACATGCAACGTGGCGCACGCAGCAGTTCGGCGACATCCGGGTACGCATGGTCGAATACAGTCCGGGTTATCTCGCCGACCATTGGTGCCAGAAGGGGCACGTGCTGCTGGTTCTGACAGGCGAGCTTGAGACGGAACTCGCCGACGGGCGCGTGTTCAAGATGGGGCCTGGCGTCAGCTATCAGGTCGCCGACGGTGCCGAAGCGCACCGCTCGCGCACCCGCGACGGCGCCACACTCTTTATTGTGGACTGAGCGCGCTTCGCGAGCCGTCAGCGGAAATCGCGCGACGGGTAGTGGACGGGGGCACTGCCGACGAGCGTGGCAAGCAAAGCCGAGCGGTCGAAAAGTTTGCGCACGATCACGTGCACCACGCTTGCTTCGCGCTGCACTTGGCCTTCGACTTGCAGCAGCCGCGCGCCCAACACCACCGGCCGATATGCTGCGAACACGTGCGGCCAGACGATCAGATTGGCAATACCGGTTTCGTCTTCGAGTGTGACGAAGAGTGTGCCCTTGGCCGTGCCGGGGCGCTGGCGCAGCAGCACCAAGCCCGCCAATGTCGTACGCGCCCCGTTTTTGCTGCGCGTAAGCTGTTCGCATGTCTGCAGACGTGCGGCTGCAAGATCGCCGCGCAGCAAGGCGATCGGATGGGCTTTCAGCGACAGGCGCAGATGCGCGTAGTCTTCGGCCACCTGTTCGCCCAGCGCCATTTCCGGCAGCACGATCGGCGCATCGTCGGGCGGCAGCCCGTCGAACAACGGCAAAAGGCGCGGTGCACGCAAACCCGCTTGCCACAGCGCTTGGCGCCGCGGCAATCCGCTTGCCCCGGCGGCGGCAAATGCATCGCCGCGCGCCAATGCTTCGAGATCGCCGCGGTCGAGCTTGGCGCGCCGTGCGGCATCGGCCGGCCCTGCATAGCCGCCTTCGGGGCGGGAAGCGACCAAGGCTTCGGCCGCCGCTTGGAACAAGCCTTTTATCTGGCGCAGACCCAAGCGCAGTGTGGCAGCGTCTTCGAGGATTGCGTCCCATAGGCTGCGATCGGCGCAAGGCGGGGCCACGCGCACGCCGTGTTCCTGGGCGTCGCGCACGATCTGGGCGGGCGCGTAGAAACCCATCGGCTGGCTGTTGAGCAAGGCGGCCGCAAACGCTGCCGGATGGTGGCATTTGAGCCAGGCCGAGACATAGACGAGCAACGCAAAAGACGCCGCATGGCTTTCGGGAAAACCGTAGGTGCCGAAGCCTTCGATCTGGCGAAAGCAGCGTTCGGCAAAGTCGCGTTCGTAGCCGCGCGCGACCATGCCTTCAACGAGTTTGGTGCCGAAACCGGCGATGAGGCCCGCACGCTTGAACGTCGCCATCGCACGGCGCAGCGCATCGGCCTCGGTTGGCATGAAGCCGGCCGCGACGATCGCGATTTTCATGGCCTGCTCCTGGAACAGCGGTACGCCCAAGGTTTTGCCGAGCACCTGTTCGAGCGCTTTGGACGGGAACGAGACGGCCTCCTGGCCGCTGCGGCGGCGCAAATAGGGATGCACCATGTCGCCCTGGATCGGGCCTGGGCGTACGATCGCGACTTGGATCACGAGATCGTAGAAGCAGCGCGGCTTCAGGCGCGGCAGCATGCTCATCTGCGCGCGGCTTTCGACCTGGAACACGCCGATCGAGTCCGCACGGCACAGCATGTCGTAGACGGCTGGATCCTCGGCCGGCACGTCGGCAAGTTCGAGGCGCGGACCGCCGACGCCGGCAATCAGATCGAACGCCTTGCGGATGCAGGTCAGCATGCCCAGCGCCAGCACGTCGATCTTGAGGATGCCGAGCGCTTCGAGATCGTCCTTGTCCCATTCGAGGATCGTGCGCGCTTCCATCGCCGCATCGACGACCGGGCAGACTTCGTCGAGCCGCCCGCGCGCGATCACGAAACCGCCCGAATGCTGCGACAGATGGCGCGGAAACCCGACGAGCGTGCGCGCCAACGCGAGCGCCAAGCGCAGGCGCGGCGCTTGCGGATCGAGCCCGGCGGCTTCGATGTGCGCATCGTCGATGGCGGCTTCGCTGCGCCCCCATACGCTGCCCGACAAGGCCGCGATCGCGTCAGCGGTGAGGCCCAGCGCTTTGCCCACGTCGCGCAAGGCCGAGCGCGCGCGATAGGCTGCGATCGCACCGGCAAGGCCCGCTTGCTCGCGCCCGTAATGGGCGTAGATGTACTGGATCACTTCCTCGCGCCGTTCGTGCTCGAAATCGACGTCGATGTCGGGCGGTTCGTTGCGCGCGGCCGACACGAAGCGTTCGAACAGCAGATCCATGCGCGCCGGATCGACGGCCGTGATGCCGATGCAGTAGCACACGGCCGAATTGGCGGCCGAGCCGCGCCCCTGGCACAGAATGCCGCGATTGCGCGCGAACATGATGATGTCGTGCACGGTGAGGAAATACGGCGCGTAGCCGAGTTCGGCGACGATTTTGAGCTCGTAGGAAATCTGTGCTGCCACGCTCGGCGGAATGCCCGCCGGATAGCGTTCTTTGGCCCCGTCCCAGGCGAGCCTTGTGAGTGTGGCCTGTGCGCTGCCGGGTTCGGCCCCCGGCAGATCGGGATAGTCGTAGCGCACTTGGTCGAGCGAAAAGTCGCACGCTGCCGCGATCGCGGCGGTGGCGGCGATCGCGTCGGGCCAGGCGGCAAACAGCCGTGCCATCTCAGCGGGCAGTTTCAGATGGCGCTCGGCATTGGCGGCCAGCAGATAGCCTGCCGTATCGATCGTCTGCAGATTGCGGATACAGGCCAATACGTCGTGCAGGGCCCGACGCTCGGGGGCGTGCGCCTGCACGTCGTTGGTGGCGACCAAGCGCAGCCTGTGCCGACGGGCAAGCTGCGCTTGTGCGGCGATCGCGGCCGCATCGTCGCCGGCATAGCGGAACGTCGCGGCGAGATAGGCGTCGCGTCCGAAAGCGGCGGCCATGGCATCGAGTTCGATGGGGCCAAGTGCGATCGCGACTGCGTTGCCTTTCACGGCCAGGCATTCGGCGAGCGACACTTGGCAGCCATTGCCGTGGCCTGCGCGTCGCCGTCCGGCCGAGATCAGGCGGCACAGGCCCGCATAGCCGGTGCGGTTTTTTGCGTAGAGCAGCAAAGGCGGGCCGTCGGCCGGATCGACGCGCACGCCCACGAGCAGCTTGAGGCCCGCCTCTTTGGCCGCGACATGCGCGCGCACGATGCCGGCAAAGCTGCCATGGTCGGCAATGCCGATGGCGCAATGGCCGAGCGCTTTTGCCGTCGCCACGAATTCGTGCGGATGCGAAGCGCCGCGCAGAAACGAAAAATTCGTCGTGACCTGCAGCTCGGCATAGGTGGCGCTTGCGGTTGCACGCCCGGTCACGCGAACAGCCCGTGCAGAAACCAGCGTGGGCTGCGCGCGGCACCGTCACCCCACAGACCCTCGCGATAGATCCAGAAGCGGCGCCCCTGGCGGTCCTCGAGGCGGTAATAGTCGCGAATATCACCAGCCTTTAGCCACCATTCGCCGGCGATGCGCTCGGGTCCGTTGGCGGCGGCAACATGGTGCAGTTGGCGGCGCCAGCGGAACAGCAGCGGCGGCGCATCGGGCAATTCGGCCGTTACGTCGATGGGTTCGGGATAGCCCAGCAAGCGCAACGGGCGCGGCTGGGAAGGGGCTTGCGCTGTGCTGAGATGGCGCGGCACGGCGCCGAGGGCCGCCATAAAAACCTGGGCGCGTTCGGGCACATGGCTTTCGGCGTGTGCGAGGCGGCCGATATTGGCTGCACCCAAGCGGTTGGCCAATCGGTCGACGAGCGGGGCGAGATCGGCCCCTGCCGAAAAGCCTAAGGTCGAAAAGCCCGGATCGCCGTCGGGCAACATATCGCGTTGGCTCGGCGTTAGGCTTTGCGCAAGTTCGGCATCGAGTGTGGCGATCTCGACGCCGAAACCGGGATCGAGCGTGCCGAGCTTTTCGGCGAACAGCCGTGCCATGTCGCTGGGCATGCGCGTGGGCCGGCTGGTGCCGAGCGCAAGGCGCAGCGGCAAACCGTCGACGCGATGGAAAACGAGGGCGAGCCGTCGCGCGCCCAGTTGGGCCGCCGCCAATTGCGCGCAAAGATCGTCGGTCAGTTTGGCGACGATGCGCGCCAAGGCTTCTGGCGCCGTCACAGGTTCGGCAAAGGCCAGGCGCGCGCGCAAGGCCGGGGCTGCAGCATCGGGGACAAGCGGTTCGGCTTCGGCACCCAACGCTTGGAAGAGGCGCTGCGCCACGACAGGGCCAAAGCGGCGCGCAAGGCCTGCACGCCCGCTGGCCGCATCCGCGATCGGATAGAGATCGCCGATGCGGCGCAAGCCCAAGCGCTGCAGCTGTGCGAGATCCTCGGGCGCCAGGCGCAAGGCTGCGATCGGCAAAGGGGCGAGATCGGCGCGCGTCTGGCCGGGCGCAAACACCGTGCAGGCGGTCGGTGCCAAATGCGCACCGGCCCAAGCCGCCCCGAGTGTGTCGGCAACGCAGGCGCGCGCGGTCAGCCCCTGGCGCGCGAAATGCCGCACGATGCCGGCGAGCAACGCCGCTTCGCCGCCGAACAGATGTGCGATGCCGCTGGCATCCAGGCGCAGCCCGTCTTCGTCGCAAGCAACCGACGGCGACCAGCGTAGCGCTTGGTCGGCCAAGCGGCGGCGCAAGGCGGCATCGGCCTCGACGCGCTGCGGCCACACGGCGAGCTCGGGCAGGCGCGCGCGCGCCTCGGCCAGAGGCAGGCCGATGCGCAAGCCCGCTTGGGCCGCCCGCGCACAGACCGACGTGAGACGCAGCGCACCCTGCTGATTGGCAAAGACCGCGCAGGGGCCGTTGTCGATGCCAGATCCGGCTTTAGACGACGCTGCGCAGCGCTCGACCGGCAGATAGGGCAGGGCGATCGCCAGCAGCCGACGGTGCGACATCTTCATCGGCAAGCTTCCAGGTGTGACGCTGACAGGCGAGCGACCAGGCGGCCGGCTTGCCGCCCTGCGCACGCGCCAAGGCCACGCGCCAGCGCAGTTCGCTGCTGCCTTTGGCGGGCTCGGCGGCGATCTGCCAGCGCGTACGGGCGGCACTCGCCGTCGCGACTTCATCGGCTGGGCGCAGCAGCAGGGCCGTGGTGCCGCCCGCTTCGGCCGCCAATTGCAGACGGCGCGACTGGGTGAGATCGACCGCATCGATCTCGCCCGCCACGGCCGCCAAGGCGGGGTTGCGCAGCGCTTCTTCGAAGGCCCACAGCGCATCGTTGCGCCGGGCGGCGTGGACGAGCAGCAGGCGTGCCGGCTCCAGCCCCAAGGCGGCCAAGCCGGCCGCACTCAAATCCGGCCGGCGTGCGATCCACAAGACCGGGCCGTCGGTCGCCAACCGCGCCAGCAAAGCGGCTGCAAAACCGGCTGCCGCCCCGTCATTTGCCGCACCCACGATTTCGTGCAGGGCCGCCCGCGCCAAACCGCCGCCGGGCAGAGCGCTGTCGATGGCATCGATGCCGAACGGCAGTGCCGCCTTGGCTTTGCTTCCGGGGCGGGTTTCGAAGGCGGCAAGACGGGCCTTGAGTTCTTGCACGCTGGTCGAAGCCGGGCGGCGCAAACGCGGTTCGTGCGGCATGTCGGACTTGCCAATCAGAGGGTTGCGGAGCATTCCGAAGGTCGTTTGATGGCGGCTCGGGAAGCGGTCGCGATTTGCGTGCATGAAATGTTCTTGGTTGCAATCGCGCATATCGAAAGAAAGAGGGGCCTTCTCCGGCCGAGACGAAGGGGGATAAGGGCTGGCAAACATCGCGACATCTCCGTTCGTGGTTTGTCTAATTCTTTGTTTGTTCTATCGTGGGCCTCTGGATCTGTCAAGCGCTTCCGCAAGCGCCTTTGGAGGACTTAGGCGTCGTGTAAAACTCATCGACGCCGCAAATTTTGCGGAAAATTCCGTTTGCATTTTGCAAATAAGCGCGCACAATCTGGCTTGGAATTTGATGCCCCAGCCAACCGCAAACCCCGAGACGCCCGCAATGACCCGCGTGCCCCCGAAGATCGCCCATTTGAAGCCGAAGGCGCACAAAGCGGACGTGCAGGAGGATCTGCCGGAACTCTCGGTGATTCTGGCCGATCTCAAAAAGATTCTGCGCGAAGACGGGCTGCTGCCCAAATACAAGCATTGATGCCGACACGGGCGCCCGCGACGGCGCCGAACACCTGGTCGTCAGCTCGCGATCTTGCCGAGCCCATGGCGGCTGGTGAGATAGCCGCCCAATGCAGCCTGATCGGCCAAGCCGATATGCAGCCCTAGTTTCGAACGCCGATAGAGAATGTCGCCCGATGTGCGCGCCCATTCTTCGGCCACCATCAAATCGACCTCGGCGCCGTACAGCCCCGCACCGAAATGCGGCCCCAAATCGTCGAGCGATTTGGCCGCCGCAAGGAACTTGAGGGCGCGCCCACCTTGGCGACGGGCCATGCCGTGAAGATGTGCGGGCGGCACAAAGCCGAAGCGTTGCTGAAGCCGCAGCACAAAGGCTTCGAAATCGCCGCCCTCGTGATCGTCGGCCGCACCGTCGAGTTCGCCGCCCGGCAGCGTGGTTTGCGCGGTCCAAGCCGGCTTGAGTTCGGGAAAAAAGGGCCTGAGTTTTTCGAGCGCGTGCTCGGCCAAGCGGCGAAACGTCGTGATCTTGCCGCCGAAAATCGAAAGCACGGGCGCGCCGTCCGTGGGCGCATCGATCTCGAGCACATAGTCGCGCGTCGTCTCGCTCGCATTCTCCGCACCGTCGTCGTAAAGCGGGCGCACGCCCGCATAGCTCCACACGACGTCGGAAGGTGCGACCGGCGTTTCGAGATAGCGATTGACCGCGCGGCATAGATATTCGATTTCGTCTTGCGTGATCGCAACCCGGCCTGGATCGCCGTCATAGACGACGTCGGTCGTGCCGATCAGCGTAAAGCGCTGCTCGTAGGGGATCGCGAACACGATGCGGCGGTCGTCGTTCTGGAAGATATACGCGTGTTCGCCCACGTAATGGCGGGGCACGACGATATGGCTGCCTTTGACGAGCTTCAGCGTCGCGGGCGCGTTCGAACCAAGGACGCCCGACAAAGTCTGCATGACCCACGGACCCGCCGCATTGACGATGGCGCGCGCGGAAACTTCGCTTTGCTGGCCGCCGATGCGGTCGGACAAAGTGGCGCGCCAGCGCTCGCCGTCGCGGCGTGCCGCACTCACCTGCGTGCGCACGCGGATATCCGCGCCCAGATCGGCCGCTTGGCGCGCACACAGCGTCACGAGCCGCGCATCGTCGACCCAGCCGTCGGAATAGACGAAGCCGGCAAACAGGCCTTTGCGCAATCCTGCCCCGAATGGGCTAGCCGCAAGATCGACCTTGCGCGAGCCAGGCAGGCTCGATTTGCGCCCCGGCATGTAGCCAAGCCAATCGTAAAGAAACAGGCCCGCCCGGATCATCCAGGCCGGGCGCAGACCCGCATCGTGCGGCAGTACGAAACGCAGCGGCCACATGATGTGCGCGGCACCCGCGAGCAGTACGTCGCGCTCGGCCAACGCCTCGCGCACGAGGCGGAACTCGTAATGCTCGAGATAGCGCAAGCCGCCATGGATGAGCTTGGTCGAGGCCGACGAAGTGCCCGAGGCAAGATCGTTCTGCTCGGCCAGCACCACTTTGAGGCCGCGCCCAGCGGCATCGCGCGCAATGCCGCATCCGTTGACCCCGCCGCCGATAACCAGCAGATCGCAATTCGTCGTCGATTCCATGCGGCTCACAATACAGTTCTTGGCGTTCAGCGAAAACCTTGCGCGCGCAAGCACGCCGCGACGGCTTGATCGCGCCGCACGGCCGCAAACAATGCCGCATCGCCGTCCGCACGGCAGCGTTCGAGTGCAAGCCGGTCGCCGCCGATATCCGGGCAGCGCGGCAGCGTTGCGTTTGCCGCAGGCGATGCAGTCTCGCATTCCGCACGGATCGCGGCCTGACGCTCGGCCGAAAGCGTCGGATGGACAAGGACAGGGGCGCTGCTGCAGCCGGCAAGTGTTAGCGACAGCATCATGGGAAGAAAGATGCGCTTCATTTCTCGAGCTCGGACGGCACCAGATAGGCGTTGAGCGTCGCACAGCGCGCGTCGATCGCGTCCCACGCATCGCAGGGAAAAGACAGATCGACAAAGGCACAGGTCGGAAATTTGGCGGCGATGCGGCGGCGAATTTCCTGCTGCTCGCGCGGGATCAAGCGCAAAGCCAGATCGCCGAGACCCGGGTTGTGGCCGATCAGGATGACGCTGGCGGGTGGGTGCGCCAAATCGTCGAGTTCGACGAGGCGGGCGAAGAGCTGGTCTTCTTCGGCCAGATAAAGGCGCTGTTCGATCGCGACTTCTGCCGTCGGGCCCAAGGCCGGACGTACGGCAGCAAGGGTCTCGCGCGTGCGACGTGCGGCCGAGCACAAGATCAGATCGGGGGCAAGATTGCGGACCGCAAGCCACTCGGCCATCGCAAGGGCAGCCTTGCGGCCGCGCCCGTTCAATGGGCGCTCGAAATCGGCGCGGCCGGGGTCGGCCCACGACGATTTGGCATGGCGCAATAGGAAAAGTCGCTTGAGTTTCAAATTTTTGACATGAACTGCGTCTACGGTCAGTCCGTGATAACATAAAACTGAGAACGCCGAAATCTCGGCGCCACCATTCTTGCCGGGACGCAAACGCCCATGACCCTCGAAAGCAAGCTTCGCGACCCTGTCGCCGCAGCCGGTGCCGCAAACGACACCGCCGAAGGCCGCTACATCAATCGCGAACTGTCATGGCTGGCCTTCAACGAGCGCGTCATCGAGGAATGCGGGAACAAGGCCCATCCGCTGCTCGAGCGCCTGCGCTTCCTATCCATCTCGGCCAGCAACCTCGACGAATTCTACATGGTGCGCGTGGCCGGTCTGAAGGGACAGGTCGAAGCGGGCATCACGCAGACCTCAGCCGACGGTTTGCTTCCCGCCCAGCAATTGGCGGCCGTGCATCGGCGTGCGGGCCAGCTCATGCACACCCAGCAAGTCGTGTGGCACGAACTGTTCGGCGAGTTGCGCGCGGCCGGCGTCGCGGTCGTTACCCAAGCCGAAATCACCGACGAGGATCGCGCTTGGCTCGCCGTGCGCTTTACCGAACAGATTTTCCCGGTGCTGACACCGCTTGCGGTCGACCCAGCGCACCCGTTTCCGTTCATCGCCAACAAGGGGTTGGCGCTGGTCATGAAACTTTCGGCGCGCAACGACAAGCGCATTCTGCAGGCTTTGATCCCGGTGCCGCACCAAGTCGAACGCTTCGTGCGCCTGCCGGGCGACACAGTGCGCTTCATCCCGGTCGAAGACGTGATCGTGATGAATCTCGACCGGCTTTTCCCAGGCTACGACATGCTGCAGTCCGGCCGCTTCCGATTGCTGCGCGACAGCGAAATGGAAGTCGACGAAGAAGCCGAAGACCTCGTCCGCGTGTTCGAAAGCGCATTGAAGCGTCGGCGCCTCGGCGAGGTCATCCGCCTTGCTGTCGACGACGGCATGCCCGAGGAACTGCAGCAATTCGTGCTCGACCAGATGCAGGTCAAGCCCGAGGATTGTTTCCGGCTCGGCGGCATGCTCGGCATGGCCGACCTCAAGCAGATCGTGTCCTGCGACCGGCCCGACCTGCTGTTCCCGCCCTACAATCCGCGCTTCCCCGAGCGCATCCGCGATTTCGGCGGCGACTGCTTTGCGGCCATCCGCCACAAGGACATCGTCGTTCACCATCCGTATGAAAGCTTCGACGTGGTGGTGCAGTTCCTGCGCCAAGCCGCACGCGATCCAGCCGTTGTTGCGATCAAGCAAACGCTCTATCGCACCTCGGACAATTCGCCGATTGTGCGCGCCCTTGTCGAAGCGGCCGAATCCGGCAAGTCCGTAACGGCGATGGTCGAACTCAAGGCGCGGTTCGACGAAGAGGCCAATATCCGCTGGGCGCGCGATCTCGAGCGGGCAGGCGCGCAGGTTGTCTACGGCTTCATCGACCTCAAGACCCACGCCAAAATGTCGTATGTCGTGCGCCGCGAGGCGGGCGGCATGCGCTCCTACGTGCATTTCGGCACCGGCAACTACCATCCGATTACGGCGCGTATCTATACCGACTTCTCGTTCTTCAGCTGCGACCCGGCTTTGTGCCTGGATGCAGCGCGCCTGTTCAACTACATGACCGGCTACGCAACGCCCGAGGCGATGGACAAGCTGGCCTTTGCTCCGCTCACGCTGCGCCGCACGCTTGTGCGCCTGATCGACGAAGAGATCGCGCATGCGCAAGCCGGAAGGCCCGCCGCAATCTGGGCCAAGATGAACTCGCTCGTGTGCCCGCGCATCATCGACAAGCTCTACGAGGCGAGCGAAGCCGGCGTGAAGATCGACCTCGTCATTCGCGGCATCTGCTGCCTGCGCCCGGGCGTCAAGGGCATGTCGACGAACATCCGCGTGCGCAGCTTGATCGGGCGCTTTCTCGAGCATGGGCGCGTGGTGTGTTTCGGTGCCGGCCACGGTCTGCCGAGCCCTGAGTCGAAGGTCTTCATCTCGTCCGCCGACTGGATGCCGCGCAATCTCGACGGCCGCGTCGAATCCTTCGTGCCGATCGAAAACCCGACCGTGCACGAGCAGATTCAGGATCAGATCATGGTGGCGAATTTGCGCGACGTGGCGCAGAGTTGGGTGCTCGATTCGAACGGCGACTACAACCGTTTGCCCGCGGGCAAAGACGCGTTCAGCGCGCACCATTTCTTCATGACCAACCCCAGCCTGTCGGGGCGCGGCAAAGCGCTGAACAAGGCCGGGAAAAACAAAGTCAAGATCGTCAGTCCTTAAGTTCCGACCAGACAGCAAGAATGACCGAACGCCGGACGCGCCCACCCAAACATGTCGATCGCCGCCCGGTGGCCGTCGTCGATATCGGGTCGAACTCGATCCGCCTCGTCGTGTTCGACGGCACCAGCCGCGTGCCGCTGCCATTGTTCAACGAGAAGGTCCTGTGCGGCCTCGGGCGCGGTCTCGAGCGCACCGGCGCGCTCGACCCAGAAGGCATGGACCTCGCCTTCACCAACTTGAAGCGTTTTGCCGAACTCACGCGCGCGATGGGTGTGCGCAAGACTTTTGCGATGGCGACGGCCGCGGCGCGCGACGCGTCCAACGGTGCTGCCTTTGTGGCGCAACTGCGCGCGGCCACGGGCTTGCCCGTGCGGGTGCTGTCGGGCGGCGACGAGGCACGGTTGTCGGCCCTCGGCGTGATTGCGGGCATGCCCGACGCACGCGGGGCGATGGGCGATCTCGGGGGCGGCAGTCTCGAGCTTGTGGCGCTGGGGCGCGGCAAGACCAAGGACTACGCAACGTTGCCGCTGGGGCCGTTGCGCTTGCGCGAAATGGCCGACCGCTCGCGCCTGCAGCAGCGCGATCTCATCGACGGATATCTGCGCGAGCTGCGCTTTCTGCCGCAAGCTTCGGCCAATTGCGATTTCTACGCCGTCGGGGGCGCGTGGCGCGCGCTTGCCAAGCTGCATATGTCGCATGTCGGCTACGGGCTCGACGTGATCCACCATTACGCGATCGCACGCGAGCCAGCGATCGAGTTTTTCGCGCTTCTCGCGACACAGAGCCGCGCTTCGCTCGAAGGTTTCATGGGCGTGTCGCGCAAGCGCATCGAAACCCTGCCGCTCGCCGCCCTCGTGCTCGAGCGCACCTTGCGGCGTGCCAAACCCAAGCGCCTGGTGTTCTCAGCCTACGGTCTGCGCGAGGGGGCACTCTACGATTCATTGCCGAACAAGCTCAAAACGGTCGATCCACTCCTGTCCGGGGCGGCGGCCATGCTCGCGGGCAACCGGCGCTATCGCGTGGCGCCCGAACAGCTCGCCGAGTGGATCGAGCCCTTGTTCAAAGACAAGTCGCGCGCGCGCCTGCGCCTGGCAAGCTGCTACCTGGCCGACATTGCGTGGAGCGAGCATCCGGACCATCGCGGCGAGATCGCGTACGCGCGCGCTTTGTCGATGCCGGTTGCCGGCATCGACCATCCCGGTCGCGCCTATGTCGCAATTGCGCTCTATTCGCGATACGAGGGCGAGCCAGACATGTCGGTCACCAAGGGCGCCTGGTCGCTGCTCGACGAGGCAGCCCTAAGCGAGGCCTATCTGATGGGGCTTGCACTGCGTGTTGCCTATCGTCTGTCGGGCGGGGCGTCCTCGGTGCTCGACGCCACGCGGCTGCGCACGACCCCGAAAGATTTGGTGCTCGAATTGCCGCGCAAGATGGGTTCGATGGTCGGCGACGTGGTCGGCCGCAGGCTCGATGCGCTGGCGCGCGCACTCGATCGACGCGTTTCGATCAAGCTGCGCTGAGCGTGGGACTGGCTTTCACAAGTGGCGGCCTCAGGTGCTTGGCCGCGATTGTCTTCGCGGCCGTTGTGCTGGGTGCTTGCGCCAAGACGGGCGAGGTCCCGCGCAGTCTGCTGCCGGTCGGCGACTTTGTCGCCGTGCTGCATCCCGGCGGCAGCGCCTCGCGCGCGGCGGCAGTGCTTGTCCCCGGCTGCGACGGTGTCGGCAGCCACATTGACGATGCCGCCCGCCGCCTTGCCGAAGCGGGCGTGATTGCCGTCGTGTTCGACTATCCGCGCCGACAGGCGCTGGACGGGTCGTGCCGATCGCTCGATCTTGCGGCCTTGCGCCGCGATCTCGTTGCGGTCGTGGGCTTGACGCTGCGTGAGATCAACGTGATGCCCGATCGCCTGCATTTGATCGGCTGGGGAGAAGGCGGAGCGGCCGTGATGACGGTGCTGGCGGATCTCGCACCGCGCATCCGCTCGGCGGCCGCCTTCTATCCCGACTGCGCGCGGCTTGAACGCTGGCAAGTGCCGGTACCGGTGCTGCTGCTGCTCGGCGATGCCGATCGCGTTTCTCCGCCTGAGATCTGCGCGCGGCTAGCCGAAGCGGCGTCGGGCGGCGAGAAGGTGCTGGCGATCCGCTATGGCGGCGTGGGCCACGGGTTCGATGCGCCGACCGAATTCGCCACTTCCGCAGCCGCCTTCTGGCGCGGTCCGCGAGCTGTTCCGCGTGCGGCCTATGCGCCGCATGTGCGCGACGCAGCGTGGGCCGACCTGCGCGCATTCTTCGATTTGCCGCAAGACGCGTCGGGCCTGTAGCTTTACGGCCATGTCGACCGAACGATCGCCCGCAGAGGCCGCTTTCGACCAAGGCATGGCGCTCGCCCGGCAGGGCGCGCTTGACGCGGCGGCGGCGGCGTTTGCCGAGGCGGCCCGCTTGCAGCCGCTTTATGCCGAGGCGCACAACAATCTCGGCATCGTTTCGGCGCAACTCGGGCGCTTTGCCGATGCGGCTTCGGCGTTCGGCACCGTCGTTGCCTTGCGGCCCGAGATTGCGGCTGTCCATGGCAGTCTTGGCAATGCGCTAGCACAGCTCGACCAGCCCGAGGAAGCGCTTGCCGCTTTCGAGCGTGCGGCAGCCCTCGATCCGGGGCTGGCGGCAGCACATGCGAATATCGGCGCCATGCACGACCGGCTGGGCCGGCCGGTGCAAGCCTTGGCAGCGTTCGATGCGGCCTTAGCGCTGGCACCGGCCGATGCGCAAACGCACCTCAATCGCGGCCTTGCCCTGCGTAATCTGGGCGATCCGGCGGCGGCCCAAGCCGCGTTCGAACGCGCGATCGCGCTGGCACCAGGACTGGTCGAGGCCCATGTCGCGTTGGGCTACGCTCTTCTTGCGCAAGGATTGGGTGCTTCGGCCTTGGCGCAAGCCCAGGCGGCCCTGACCGCCAAGGAAACGACCAGCGCCAAGCGCCTGTTCTGCGAAGCGCTGACGGCAAGCCCCGCGCTTGGCACGACGCCTGCGCTTGTGCAAACGCTCGAACGTGCCCTGCGCGAGGCGTGGACCCGCCCCAGCGACCTCGCACGGCCCGCACTCGCCCTACTGGGCGACAAGCCCGATCCGCAGATGCCGTTGTTTGCGGCCTTGCTGCGGCGCGCGATTTTCAGCGACGCGAAGATCGAAGCTTGGTTGACGCAATGGCGCCGCCGCTTGGCTAAAGAGCCCGCTTTGCGGACCGATACCCATCTCGAATTTGCCTGCGCACTTGCCGAACACTGCTTCAACAACGAGTTTGTATTTGCAACTGACGCCGAAGAGGATGTTTTGGCAGCGGCGCTTGCAGAGCGGCTTGGCAGCACGCACACAATTGATATCTGGGATCTTGTCATGGCGGCCTGCTACGCGCCGCTTGTCGACGTGCCGCGTGCGGCTGGTTGGCTTGCGCAGAAATGGCCGGCACCTGTCGCGGCGTTACTTGCGGTGCAGGTCGCCGCACCTTTGCGCGAAAAAACAATCCGCTTGGGGCTGCCGAAATTCGGCGCCATCGCCGCACCCGTGTCGTTGGCCGTGCAAGCACAGTACGAAGCCAATCCCTATCCGCGCTGGACGCGGCTGCCGCCCGAAAAATCGACCGTGTCGGTCGCTCAAACTTTGCGTGCACGTTTCGGGCATCTGCCGTTCGATTTGGGGACGCGGAACGCCCCGGACATTTTGATCGCCGGGTGCGGGACCGGCCAACATGCGGTCGAGCGCGCCCTCGAATATCCGGCGGCGCGTATCCTTGCCGTCGATCTCAGCTTGGCGAGCCTCGGCTATGCCGCGCGCAAGGCCGAGGAGATGGAACTCGCCAATCTCGAATTTGCGCACGCCGATCTGCTGCAATTGGGCGCGCTCGACCGCCAGTTCGATATCGTCGAATCGGTCGGCGTGCTGCACCATCTGGCCGATCCGCAGGCGGGTTTTGCGGCGCTTGCCGAGCGCCTGCGCCCCGGCGGGCTGTTTCGCATCGGGCTCTATTCGGCGCACGCGCGGGCGACGATCGTTGCCGTGCGGGATTTCATCGCAGCACGCGGTTTCAAGCCGACAACTGCCGACATTCGCCGCTTTCGCCAGGAATTGCGCGCATTGCCGCCCGGCGACCCGCGCAGGCTCGCACTCGACACGTTCGATTTCGGCTCGACCGGCGGCTGCCGAGATCTGTTCTTCCATGTCCAAGAGCACCGCCACACGCTGCCGGAGATCGCGGGCTGGCTGCAGCGCTTCGGCTTTGCGTTTTTAGGCTTCGACGTGGCGGCGGATGTAGCGCGCGGTTTCGCGCAAGCTTTTCCCGACAGAAGCGCCAAAACCGATCTTGCATGCTGGGACGAATTCGAGCGCCGTCATCCGCTCGTATTCAGTGGCATGTATCAGTTTTGGGCACAGAAGAAGGCGGCTTAACGAACCTCGACGCCCTTCCAGAACGCCACGCGGCCTTTGATTTGGCTCGCAGCCGATTTGGGGTCGGCGTAGAACCAGACGGCGTCCTAGTTCTCTTTTCCGTCGACGACGAGCGAGTAGTAGTTCGCCGTGCCCTTCCAGCCGCACACGCTGGTCGTTGTGCTGGGTTTGACCAGCGTGCGGTCGAGAGCGCTTTCGGGAAAATAATGGTTGCCCTCGACGACAACGGTGTCGTCGGACTGGGCGATCGTGCGGCCGTTCCAGATTGCGCTGACCATCTTCTTTTGCTCCCTCAAGCGGCTTCGAGCCAGAACACGGCAAATTGGCTGTTGCTGTCGCTCCAATCCGCGTCGGCATGGAACCCGGCCGTTGCGGCAAGTGCGGCAAAGCCGGTCTTTGTGTGTTTGTAGCTGTCTTCGGTATGGATCGCTTCGCCCTCGGCAAACTCGAAACGCCGGCCGAGCAGCGAGACGGCCTGCCGCTCAAGGCTTACGAGATGCATCTCGATGCGCTGGGCGGCGGGATTGTAATGGGCATAGTGCGCAAAGCGCTCCGGCCGGAAATCGGCCCCCAGTTCGGCATTGGCGCGCACGAGGATATTGCGATTGAACGCAGCCGTGACACCGGCCGCATCGTTGTAGGCGGCATGCAGAATGGCGGGGTCTTTGACCAGATCGACGCCGATCAGCAGGCCGCCGCCCGCCAGCAAGCCGCGTGCTTGGCGCAAAAAGCGCGTTGCTTCGGCCGGGGCGAAATTGCCGATGGTGGAGCCCGGGAAGAAGCCCGCGCGACGGCGGGCCGCCGGCTTCATCGGCGGCAGGCCGAAGGGCCGCGTATAGTCCGCAACGATGGGTTCGATGCTCAAGCCCGGATAGAGCTTGGCCAAGTCGGCCGACGCGGCCAGCAGATGCGGGCCTGAAATATCGATCGGCAGATACGCGACCGGCCGCTCGAGGGCTGCCAGCAGCAGGCGGATTTTTTTGCCCGAGCCTGCGCCGAATTCGACGATTTCGGCGGCAGGGCCGATACGGTCGGCCATCGCGGGCGCATGTTCGGCCAAAATCGCAAGCTCGGTGCGCGTCGGATAGTATTCGGGCAGCTCGCAGATGCGGTCGAACAAGGCCGATCCGGCCGCGTCGTAGAAGAACTTGCACGGCAGGCGGCGCGGATGGCCGGCAAGCCCTGCCAACATGGCGCGCGCAAAAGCACCATCGTTGTCGGCGGCAGGGTCGCTTTCGTGCGCGCGCAATTCGGGGCCAAGCGGGGTCATAGGTCCGCCGCCAAGCGCAGGCCCGCAAACTGCCAGCGCGCTTCGGCCGGAAAGAAATTGCGGTAGGTTGGGCGCGTATGGCCCGTGGGCGTGGCAAACGAACCGCCGCGCAGCACCAGTTGATTCACCATGAATTTCCCATTGTATTCGCCGACGGCCCCTGCTGCGGGCCGGTAGCGCGGATAGGGCGCATAGGCCGAGCGTGTCCATTGCCATGCACTGTCGAAGAGCTGTTCGAATGCGTCGGGCTTTGCCGTTGCGGCGATTTCCCATTCGGCCTCGGTTGGCAAGCGGGCACCCGCCCACGCCGCATAGGCCGTTGCCTCGTGGAACGAGATATTCGCAACCGGTGCCGCTGCGTCGAGCGGGCGCAAGCCACCGAGCCCGAAATTCGTCCACGTGCCGTCTTCCTGGCGGCGCCAATAGATCGGTGCCGCCCATCCGGCTTCGCGCACCAGGTTCCAGCCCTCGGACAGCCAGAATTCGGCGCGCGCGTAGCCGCCGGCCTCGATGAAGGCGCGATATTCGCCGTTCGTGACGAGGCGCGAGGCAAGCTTGAACGGCTCGAGCGCCACGCGATGGCGCGGGCCTTCATTGTCGAAGAAAAATCCGACCGTGTCGGCAATGCCAATTTCGGCGATCGCAGCCGGGAAATCGACCCATGTCAGGGGCTTGGCAGCGCATGGTGCAGACGGCGCAAGCGGCGCATAGGCGGGCGCCGTCGGGTTTTGCGCAAACAGATGCAGGAGATCGGTCAAAATCAGTTCCTGATGCTGCTGCTCATGCTGCAGCCCTAGTTCCAGCAGCGGCGCCAAATTCGCCAATCTCACCGGCGAGGCTGTCCGCAGCAGATCGGCGATCTGGGCATCGATTGCGGCGCGATACGCTTGCACGCGCGCCAGCGAAGGGCGCGTCAGCAGCCCGCGCTGCGGGCGCGGCTGGCGCGGGCCCAGTGCCTCGTAATAGGAATTGAACAGATAGCCGAACTCCGGGTCGAAGGGTGCTGTGGCTTCACCGAGCACAAAGGTCTCGAAGAACCACGTCGTATGGGCCAGATGCCATTTGGCCGGGCTTGCGTCCGGCATCGATTGGACACAGGCATCCTCTGCCGACAGCAGTGCGGTCAGCGCCAGCGTGTGCCGGCGGATATCGGCAAAGCGCTGCGCCATGGCGCTGCGGCTGCCCGCCTCAAAACTGCCTTCCATACTGCCCCCAAAATCCCCACGGGACCGCACTATCGGCTGCGATCATGACAGGATTGCGGCCTACCCTCGAAAAAGGTTCGTGACCCTTTCTCGTGAGGTTACGCGGCGTCGGTCGATACAAAGTTAATCTAACTAGCCAGGTATTTGATTTAAGGACTTGAAAGAACTAAATCTTTAGAAGAATTATCTTCTTTCCTTTTAGCGTAAAGGCGAGCTTGCTGGCCTTGAGATCGAGGGCTGCCCCGCCAAAGACCTCACGTCGCCAGCCTTGCAGCGCCGGGATATCGGTATCGTCGTCGCTGGCGGCAATACGCTCAAGCTCAGCCGTTGTCGCGACAAGTTTCTGAGCAACACCATGCTCTTCGCACTTCATCTTCAACAAAACTTTTAGCAGCTCGACAATCGGCCCGAGGCCCGAAGGCAAGTCTGGTCCCTCCGGCAAGGTCGGGATTTCGGCTTGCGGCATGGCCAAACCCCGCTTAACGGCATCGAGCAGTTCTTGGCCAAGGCGGCCGTCGGCAAAGTTCTTCGACAGGCCGCGCATGCGGGCGAGCTCGTCGAGCGTGGTCGGCGCATGGGCGCAGAGGTCCAGGATGGTCTCGTCGCGCACGACGCGGTTGCGCGGCGTGTCGCGGCGCTGGGCCTCGCGCTCCCGCCATGCCGTCACCTCTTTCATTATCGCGAGGAATTTGGGCTTGGCGCCGCGCGGCCGCATGCGCCGCCAGACCTCCTCTGGATCGAGCCGGTAGGTGGCCGGATCGAGCAGGGTGGCCATTTCCTCCTGCAGCCAGCCCGCCCGACCATTGGCGGCCAGCTTGCGCGCCAAAGCCTCGTAGGCGGGGCGCAGATGCGTGACGTCCGACAGCGCGTAGGTGACCTGGCGCTCGGAGAGCGGACGCTGCGCCCAGTCCGTAAAACGGACGGATTTGTCGATGCGCGCGCGCGACAATTGGGCGGCGAGAGTTTCGTAGCTGACCTGGTCGCCGAAACCGCACACCATGGCGGCAACTTGGGTATCGAACAGCGGCGTAGGCACGCGGCCGGTCAGATTGTAGAAAATCTCGAGATCTTGGCGGGCGGCGTGGAAGACCTTCAGGATCGCCGGATTGTCCATAAGCGCCAGGAGCGGCGACAGATCGATGCCCGGGGCGAGTGCGTCGATGGCGGCCGCATCGTCGGGTCCGGCCACCTGGACGAGGCAGAGCTGGGGGTAGTAGGTCCGGTCGCGCATGAACTCCGTGTCGACCGTCACATAGCTCGACGAGGAGACTTTGGCGCAAAACGCCGCGAGAGCAGCAGACTCGGTGATCAACGTCATTGTTTCTGTTACACCGCTTGTCCGGCCCCCTCAAGGCCCAGCACCCCCCGGCCTTGAAATAGTTGACAATCCGGGCGCCAAGATATCCTGTTGCGGCCCGTTTTGAACCTTAAGGAATCGTCTCGCCATGCATGCCTATCGTTCGCATACCTGCGGCCAACTGCGTCTGGGCGATGTCGGCAAGACCGTCCGCCTGTCCGGCTGGGTGCACCGCAAGCGCGACCATGGCAACCTGCTGTTCGTCGATCTGCGCGACCATTACGGCATCACGCAATGCGTGCTCGACACCTCGAGCCCGCTTTTCGCGGGCGTGGAAGCTTACCGCCCCGAAAGCGTGGTCACCGTCACGGGCCGCGTCGTCGCGCGCGAGGCCGGGACCGTCAATTCCAAGCTCTCGACCGGCGATATCGAGGTGCGCATCGACGAGGCCAAGCTGCAATCGGCTTCCGAAATCCTGCCGTTCCAGGTCGCCCAGGAAGAGGATTATCCCGAGGAAATGCGGCTCAAATACCGCTTCCTCGATCTGCGCACCGAGCGCCTGCACGCCAACATCATGCTGCGCTCGAACGTGATCGCGTCCATCCGCCGGCGCATGATTGAACAGGGTTTCACCGAGTTCCAGACCCCGATCCTGACCTCTTCGAGCCCCGAGGGTGCACGCGACTACCTGGTGCCCTCGCGGCTGCATCCGGGCAAGTTCTACGCGCTGCCGCAGGCCCCGCAGCAATTCAAGCAGTTGCTGATGGTTTCGGGCTTCGACCGCTATTTCCAGATTGCACCCTGCTTCCGCGACGAGGATGCGCGCGCCGACCGCAGCCCCGGCGAATTCTACCAGCTCGATTTCGAGATGAGCTTCGTGACCCAGGAAGACGTGTTCGACGCGATCGAGCCCGTGCTGGCGGGCGTGTTCCGCGAATTCGCCAAGGGCCGCAAGGTCGACGACAATCGCTTCCCGCGGATCCCCTACGACACCGCGATGCTCAAATACGGCTCCGACAAGCCGGATCTGCGCAATCCCTTGGTGATCGCCGACGTGGGCGAGGTCTTTGCGGGGTCGGACTTCAAAGTGTTTGCAGGCATCGTGGCGGGGGGCGGCATCGTGCGCGCCATTCCTGCACCCAAGACCGCCGACCGGCCGCGCAGCTTCTTCGACAAGATGAATGCCTGGGCGCAGAGCGAAGGCGCGCCCGGCCTTGGCTACATCGTTTTCGAGGGCGACCAAGCCAAGGGCCCGATCGCCAAGTTCCTCGATGCCGCCCGCCTTGCCAAGCTCCAGGCGCTGGCGGGCGTCGGGGCAGGGGACGCGGTCTTCTTCGTTGCCGACAAAAAGCCGCTGGCGGCCGCCAAGCTTGCGGGTGCGGCCCGTCGCAAACTCGGTGAAGAGCTTGATCTCATCGAGCCTAACGCGTTCCGCTTCTGCTGGATCGTCGATTTCCCGATGTACGAGCGTGACGAGGACACGGGCAAGATCGATTTCAGCCACAACCCGTTCTCGATGCCGCAAGGCGGGCTCGAGGCGTTGAACACGATGGATCCGCTGGCGATCAAGGCTTTCCAATACGACATCGTGTGCAACGGGGTGGAGTTGTCGTCGGGTGCCATCCGCAACCATCTGCCCGAAATCATGTATCGCGCGTTCGAAATCGCGGGCTATTCGCCGCAGGACGTCGAGACGCGCTTTGGCGGCATGCTGAACGCATTCAAGTTCGGCGCCCCGCCGCATGGCGGCTCGGCACCCGGCATCGACCGCATCGTGATGCTGCTCGCCGACGAGCCCAATATCCGCGAGGTTGTCGCCTTCCCGATGACGCAAGGGGCGGTCGATCTCTTGATGCAGGCGCCCAACACCGTCGACGCGGCGCGTTACAAAGAGCTGCACATCAAGCCGGACCTTCCGCCCGTCAAAAAGAAAGACTGACCTGCACTCGTCAACGAGCCGTGAAAACGCCATATTGTTCGGCAAACCTGACGCCGATCGGAGTTGCGATGAAACGCGTTTTCTTGTTGGCATTGGCCTTGTTGGCGGTCGTTTCGACGGCCCTACCGGCGGGGGCGCAAACGATCGCCCCGCATCGAGCGGCCTATTCGCTGAGTCTCGGTGCCGCGCGCGGCGACATTGTCGGCATCGAAGGCGTGCTCGCCATGGATTGGGCGGAAGTCTGCGAAGGCTGGACGATCGCTCAGCGCCTGCGCTTCCGCATGTCCGAAAGCGACGGCAATTCGGTCGATACCGAAATCGTGTTTTCGAGCTTCGAATCGCACGACGGGAAGGGCTATCGTTTTTCGCTGCGCACCACGCGCGACGGCGAATTGGTCGAAGAGCTGCGCGGCCGCGCGTCGCTCGATCCCGACAAGGGCGGCTCGGCCGTGTTTGCCGTACCCGAGACGACGATGGATTTGCCGCCGGGCACGCTGTTCCCGACAGCCCATGCGCTGTTGCTGCTGAACCTTGCGGCAGGCGGCGAAAAGCAGGTCGCGCGCGCCGTGTTCGACGGTGCCACACTCGACGGTGCGCTCGACGTCTCGGCCCTCATCGGCAATCTGCTGCCGCCGCAGGACAGCGCCGCCAACATCGCGCCGGCCGTGGGGAACCGCCCGAGCTGGCGCGTGCGCATGGCCTATTTCAACACCGACGACCAGTCCGGCACGCCGACCTACGAAACGTCGATGCGCATGCTCGACAACGGCGTGGCTGCCGACTACACGTTCGAATATCCCGAATTCACGATGAAGGCCAAGCTCGAGCGGCTCGAGGCCTTGCCGCGCCCGCGCTGCTAAGCGCCTTCGGCCGGGTTGAGCCAGGCCGCACCGCGCACGCCGCTCGAGTCGCCGTGCTTGTTTTTTACGAGCCGTGTGGCGACGTGGTCAGAGAAGATATAGCGCTGCCAGATCTGCGGCACCTGTTCGTAGAGCGCCGCCACGTTCGAAAGCCCACCGCCGAGCACGATCACCTCTGGGTCGAAGAGATTGATGACTGTGCCGAGCCCGCGCGCCAGCCGGTCGATATAGCGAGCCAGTGTGGCCTTGGCCGCGGCATCACCCTGGGAGGCAGCTGCCACAATGGTTTCGGCACTGGCCGTAGCCCCGCCATAGCGCACATGGTCGGCCGCGAGGCCTGGCCCTGAAAGGTACGTCTCCATGCAGCCGCGGCGGCCGCAATAGCATTGCGGGCCCGGGCGCTCGTCGAGCCCGTCGCGGATCTGGGGATCTGGCAGCGGATTGTGCCCCCATTCGCCCGCGATCGCGTTGATCCCCTGGATCGGCCGGCCGCCAAAGACGAGACCGCCGCCCACGCCCGTGCCCAGAATTACCCCGAATGCGCTGCGCGCACCGGCGGCGGCACCGTCCGAGGCTTCCGACAGCACAAAACAGTCGGCATCGTTGGAAATCCGGACGGGGCGCCGCAGCCGATCGGTTAGATCGCGGTCGAGCGGATGGCCGATCAGCCAGACCGAGTTTGCATTCTTGATAAGACCAGTGGCCGGCGAAATCGTGCCCGGGATGCCGACCCCGACCGGCGGGTGAAGCCCAAGCTCAGCGTCGGCCGCTTCGACCAAGACTGCGATCGCCTCGAGCGTCGCGCGGTAGTCGCCCTTGGGGCTCGCGGTCCGGCGGCGCAAAGCAATGCTGCCGTCGTTCGCGAGTGCTGCAATTTCGATTTTTGTTCCGCCGAGATCGATTCCGTAGCGCATTGGCCGTAGTTCTTTTCATGTTTCGACGCCAATTTGCAGACTAGTATGCGTCGGTCGCCGCGTGCTAGATAAGAATACCGAATTGGTAAGCAGATCATCCGCAGGCAAGGCGATGGCAAAAACAGTTCTGATCGTCGAAGACAACGAACTGAACATCAAGCTGTTCAACGATCTTCTTGAGGCGCATGGCTATGCGACCTTGCAGACCAAGGACGGCATCGAAGCCATGAAAATGGCGCGTCTGCACCGCCCCGATTTGATTTTGATGGATATCCAACTGCCGGAAGTTTCGGGCCTCGAAGTCACCAAGTGGCTCAAGGAAGATCCGGAACTGCGCGCGATCCCGGTCGTCGCGGTCACGGCGTTTGCGATGAAGGGCGACGAAGACAAGATCCGCCAGGGCGGCTGCGAGGCTTACATCGCCAAGCCCATTTCGGTCGCCAAATTCCTCGAGACCGTCCAGCGGTTTCTGGCCTAGCGTGTCGCAGGGGCCCTTCAGGGAACGCTGACCGATGTCCGCTCGCGTGTTGGTCGTCGACGACCTGTTGCCTAACGTGAAGCTGCTCGAAGCGCGGCTGAGCTCCGAGTATTTCCATGTGACTACGGCGTTTTCGGGACGCGACGCGCTCGATAAGGCCTTCGAGAACCCGCCCGACATCGTGCTGCTCGACGTGATGATGCCGCAGATGGACGGTTTCGAAGTCTGCCGGCGGCTCAAGGCCGATCCGCGCACCTGCCACGTCCCGGTGGTGATGGTGACGGCCCTGTCGGCGAGCGAAGACCGGGTGCGCGGCCTCGAGGCGGGGGCCGACGATTTCCTGACCAAGCCCGTGCGCGACATCGCCCTCTATTCGCGCATCCGCTCGCTCGTGCGCCTCAAAATGCTGGCGGACGAATGGCGCTTGCGCAACGTTACCAGCGAGCGTTTCGGCATCGGCGACGAGGCGCAGACGATCCAGCAGGAGATCCCGACGCATGGGGCGAGTCTGCTCGTCGTCGACGAGATGCCGACCTTGCAGCGTCTGCTCACGCAGCACATGAAGGACGAGGCGGGGTCGCTCGTCGTCGCGAACGATCAGGCGACCGCGCTTGCCGCCGTGCGCGACAAGGATTTCGACGCGATCATCGTCAACACGCTGATGCGCAAATCCGACGCGCTGCGGCTGTGCGCCGATCTGCGGTCGGGCGAGCGTACGCGCCAGACGCCGCTCATGGCCGTGCTCGACGACGGCGACGATGCCAGGCTCACGCGCGCGATCGACATCGGCGTCACCGACTATCTGATGACGCCGGTCGAACCCAACGAGCTTATCGCGCGCGTGCGCACGCAGATCCGCCGCCGCCGCTACATGGAGGCGCTGCGCCACAATTACGAACGCAACATGGCGCTCGCACTGACCGATTCGCTGACCGGTCTCTACAATCGCCGCTACATGGAAGCGCATCTGGCCAACCTGTCGCGCCGCACGATCCAGTCGGAACGCTCGCTTGCCTTGCTGATGGTCGACATCGACCATTTCAAGGCGGTCAACGACACGCACGGCCATCCGATCGGCGACCGGGTGCTGCGGGCGGTTGCCGAGCGGCTGCAGAACAACGTGCGCCCGTTCGACACGGTCGCACGCTGGGGCGGCGAGGAGTTCATGGTCGTGATGCCTGAGTCGGACATCAAGGTCGGCTGCATGGTGGGCGAACGCCTGCGCGGCAAGGTGGCGCAGACGCCCGTCAAAGTGCCGACGCCGGACGGTACGATATCGGTCACGATCAGCATCGGCGTGGCGGCCACGCCGCTCGACGGGTTCGACCCTGCGCGTTTGATCGAGCGGGCGGACGAAGCGCTTTATCGCGCCAAGCAACAGGGCCGCGATCGGGTCGTATCGACCGACGACTGAGCCCTTGCGAACATGAAAAAACCGGGCTGGCCGACAGGCGGCCGCCCGGTTCAATCCATCAAAACGGAAGACCGAAGGCTACTTGATCTTGCCTTCTTTGAACACGACGTGCTTGCGCGCCACGGGGTCGTATTTCTTGAGCTCGAGCTTTTCCGTCGTCTTGCGCGGGTTCTTCTTGGTCACGTAGAAGAAGCCCGTGTCGGCGGTGCTGTTGAGCTTGATCAGCATGGGTTTGGACTTGGCCATTGGGCCCTCAAAATCTGGGGAAAACGCAAACGGGCCGCGACAATAGCGCCCAAACTGGGCTTGTCAAGGGCGGTACTTTGCTAGCGCGCCTGAGCCGTCTGCTGGACCGATTGCAGAACGCGGGCAAACACGGCCGAATCGCGCAGCAGCGCTTCGGCGATTTCGAGATCGCCGTCGCGGTTGACGCTGTCGGGGGGGCAGATTTCGCGCAAGCGCTTGAGCAGGCCCGAATCGGCATGGTCGGCCGCGCGCCAGCGCGCCATGGTCCGCGCATCGGTGATCTGGCCGCGCCGCACGGCGGCAAGCGCTTCGGCCACGCTGTCGGCCCGGCCCGAGGTGCAGAAGGCCGGCATCACGCCGAGATCGGCGAGCGGATAGCCCGAGGGCGCATGGAAGCGCGCCCAAGTGATCACGAGTTCGCCGTCGTTGGGCATCTCGACCAGCGTCTGCACGGAGCCTTTGCCGAAGCTCGTAGTGCCCACGACGATGGCGCGGCCATTGTCCTGCAGGGCGGCTGCGACGATTTCCGAGGCCGAGGCCGATTGGCCGTTGATAAGCACCACCAACGGCAGGTCCTCGCCGATATCGCCAGACGCCGCCGCTTTGCTCTGCAGGCTGTCGCGATGGCGCCCGCGCGTCGAGACGATCGTGCCGCGAGCCAGGAACAGGTCGGAGACGTAGATCGCCTGGTCGAGCAGGCCGCCGAGATTGCCGCGCAGATCGATTACAGCGCCGCGCATCGAAGGTCCGATTTCGGCTTTGGCTTGGCGCACGGCATCGGCCAGGGTATCGGCGGTGCGCTGGTTGAAGCCCGAAATGCGCAGATAGGCAACGTCGCCGTCGCGGCGATAGGTGACGGTCGTGGGCACGATATGGCTGCGGAAGAGCCGCACCTCCGTGCGCTGGTCGGTCGGCGGACGGCGCACTTCAACGCGCACTTCCGTGCCCACGGGCCCGCGCAGGCGCGCGATCACGTCGCGCTCGCCCACACCCACGATCGAGCGGCCGTCGACCGACAGGATGCGGTCGCCGACGCGCAAGCCCGCACGGCCCGCAGGCGAGGTCGCGATCACGTTGTCGATGCGCGTTTCGCCGTTCTCGAAGCCGACCGTCACGCCGATGCCGCCGAACCCGTTGCGCGACGCGCGCGATTCGCGTGCGCGGTCCGGATCGTCGTAGCGCGTGTAGGTGTCGAGCCGCGACAACGCGCCTTCGAGAATGGTCCGATACAGGCGGTCGTTGGCGGTTTCGCGCAAGGTCGGCGAGAAGCCGCGCGCGGTTTCGATTGCTTGTGCAGTCAGGCTTGCCCAACGCTGCGTGTCTTCGCGGCGCGGTGCTTCGAAGCTAGCGACCGGTGCGTCGCCGTCGAGGACGAGGAGGCGCTGGGCCTCCTGGCGGATGCCAACGCGCGTGTCGAGTTTGGAAAGATTGGCAAGGCCCGACGTGGCCAGCGTCGGCGCGTCGAGCGTGCTGATGTAGCGCGCGATCAACTCGTCGTAAGCGCGCTCGTAGAAATATGCCGGCGCCGGTGCATGGCGCGCTTCGCGCGGGGCGATAGGCCGTGTCGTTTCGCGCGGACCTGCACAAGCGGTCGCAAACAGCACCAATGCGCCGATCAAAGCGGCGATGCGCGATGTCTGCCGATAGGAGAGGCCCGCAAATCTCACGGCGATGCTTTCGTTTCCGAATCGGTTGCCCACATCACGCCCAACACCGCACCCTTGATCGGCCGCAGCAGCGCAAGCGACAGCACGATTGTTGCGGGCAGCCACACGGCCATATGGATCCACAAAGCCGGCGCTTGGCTCTTCTCGAGCAGCAGCATCAACGGCACGATGATGTGGCCGACGGCGAAAATCGTGAAATAGGGCGGGGCGTCGTCGGCGCGATAGGCGCCCAGTTCGTGCCCGCACGAGGCGCAGCGCGTTACGACACGCAAGTAGCCGGCGAAGGCCGGTGCAGCCCCGCAATTGGGGCAGTGGCCGACGGCACCGCGCCGCATACCCAAGAGCCACGACCGCGGCGGCGGCTGTGTCGTTTCGTGTGGCTGTTCGATCAGCATCTTCGTCGGTTCTCCAGAACTCGATACTATACGCCTGTATGTCGGAAGGTAGTGCTGGAACCGCTGCGACAAAAAACCAACGCTGGCTGCGGCATTCTTGCCACATGTCGTGGGCGCTGGCGGCCCGCCTTAACGTCGGCGTTTATGCTTGGGTTTGCCCCCATTCGGCCGCTGCGGCCGACGCGCCGGCCCGTGTTCGAGGAGTTCGAAAACCAGGCTTCCCGTGAGATTGTCGGCCTCACGCAGGCGCACTTCCACGGCTTGGCCAAGCTGATAGATCCGGCCGTTGCGATTGCCCGTAAGTGTATGGCGCCGTTCATCGAAATTGTAGAAATCGGAGGGCAACGAGCGGACCGGTACAAGCCCGTCTGCGCCGGTTTCGTCGAGGGTGACGAACAGACCGAATTTCTGCACGCCCGATACGCGGCCCGTAAACTGCGCATCGCGCCGCTCCATCAGATACGAGGCGACATAGCGCGCCATCGCATCGCGCTCGGCCGCTACGGCGCGCCGCTCGGTCGCCGAAATATGGTCGCCGGCCACTGCGAAGTCGGGCGGCGGCCGCGTTCCGCGCAGGCTGCCCTCGCCGAGATTGCCGGCGGCGATGAGGGCGCGATGCACGAGCAAATCGGCATAGCGGCGGATTGGCGAGGTAAAATGCGCGTAGCGCGCGAGGGCAAGGCCGAAATGCCCCTGGTTTTTGGGCGAATAGACGGCCAGCGACTGGCAGCGCAGCACCATCTGATTGACGAGCGGGCGCGCCACTTGGTCGGCAGCCCAGGCCAGTACTTTGCCGAAATCCTGCGGCTTGATCGCGGCCCCGCGCGCGAGGCGAAACCCAAGCCCATCCAGCACATCGCGCAACCCGTCGACACGGTCGGGGGCGGGCGGTTCGTGCACGCGATACATGCACGGCAAACCCGCGCGCTCGAGCGTCTCGGCCGCACAGACATTGGCAAGGATCATGAACTCCTCGATCAGCTTGTGGCTGTCGAGGCGCACGCGCGGGCGGATTGCCGCGATCTTGCCGTCCTCGCCGATTTCGACTTTGCGCTCGGCCACTTCGAGATCGAGCGCACCGCGTTCGCGCTTGGCTGCATCGAGCAAACGATAGGCTGCGTAAAGCGGGGCGACGATCTTGTCGGCGATCCAGGCCGGCGCTTTTGCGTGCCCGTCGGCGAATTCCTGGATGGCTTCGTAAGTGAAGCGCTTGGCCGAGCGGATTGTCGCGCGCGCAAAGCGGTGGCTGCGCTTTTTGCCGGCCGCATCGATGACGATATGGGCCACCAGCACCGGGCGATCTTCGTCCGGCCGCAGCGAGCACAGATCGTTCGACAGGCGCTCGGGCAGCATCGGCACGACGCGGTCCGGGAAATAGCACGAGTTGCCGCGCCGGTAGGCTTCGCGGTCGAGCGCATCGTCGGGCCGCACATACCAAGCGACATCGGCGATCGCGACGATGAGTTTGAAGCCGCCGTGATTGTCGGGGTCGCTGTCGGGCTCGGCCAGTACGGCGTCGTCGAAGTCGCGCGCGTCGGCCCCGTCGATCGTGCAGATCGGAAGCGCGCGCAGATCTTCGCGCTCGGCCGTGTCGGCAGGTTTTGCAGCGGCCGCAAGTTTCAGCGTTTCGGGTGGGAACTCGGTCGGAATACCTTGCGAGAAAATCGCGATCAGGCTTGCTGAGCGTGGATCGCCGAGCTGGCCGATGCGCTCGACGACCTTGGCTTTCGGCAAACCCAAGCGTCGGGTTGGCAGCACTTCGGCCAACACAAGATCGCCCGCGACAGCACCGGCAAGCGCATCGGCGTCGACGGTGAACTCGGTGCGGATGCGCCGATCGGTCGGCAGCAGGCGGAAATGCGAACCGCTGGCGGCGATTTGCCCGACGAGCCGCTCGACCGTGGGCTCGACGAGCCGCACCAACGTCGCCTGCCAAACGCCGTCCGTCTGGCCAAGTTCGACGAGGCCGTGTGCGCCGATCGCCGGTGCTGCGTGGCCGACAGGCACCGTCAGGCGCACGAGCGGAGCCTCTCCGGTCCATTCGGTCGGGCGCACAAGCGGCGTGCCGTCTTCGATGTCGATCGCTTCGATCGCGACCATTGTTAGGCCCGGCGGCGGTGCTTTTCGCGCGACCGCGACGCGGCCTTCGCCAGCTGCGACAAGTTGGCCGTCGCGCAACATGTCGCGCAGCAAGGCTTTCAGTGTGTCGCGGGCAGGCCCCTTAAGGCCGAGGAGTTTGGCGATGCGGCGCTTTTCGACGGGCACGGGACTTCGCGCCACTGTGCTGAGCACCGTTTTGGCGTCGAGGCGGGCAGGGGGACGACTCGTTCGCGACATCGAAGCCGAGGGTGAACCGCTTTGCGCCGAGGCGCAATGCGGCTCCCGTTAAGATTACTGCTCGGCGGCGGCAGGCTTCTTGGCGCGTTTGGCTTTGGGTGCCGGTTTTTCGGCCTTTGGCTTTTCGACCTTCGGCTTTTCGGCCTTGGGTTTCGCCGCCTTCTTAGCGACGGCCTTTTTGCGCGCGGGTGCAGTACCCGCGCGCGCGCGCCGTTCGGCGATAAGGCGCACGGCGTCTTCGAGCGAGACTTCTTCGGGCGTGATGTCTTTGGGCAAGTTCGCGTAGGTGCTGCCGTGTTTGACGTAAGGCCCGTAGCTGCCGACTGCGGCCGTGATGGGCGTGTTGTCGTCCGGATGGTTGCCGACCACGCGCCCGGCAGGGGCGGCCGCACGGCCGAAGCGCCGTCCGGTCGAGGGTTGGGCGAGCACATCCACCGCACGATTTAGGCCGATCTCGAGCGCATCCTGGGTCGTCGGGATCGATTTGTATTTCTCACCGTGTTTCAGATACGGCCCGAAGCGGCCGAGCCCGGCAAGGATCGTCTCGCCCGTCTCGGGATGCGTGCCGACCAGGCGCGGGAGCGACAAAAGCTTGAGTGCGATCTCGAGCGTGACTTCCTCGGGCTTCATGTCTTTGGGCACGGATTGGCGTTTCGGCTTTACCTTTTCGCCGCCCGTGCCGAGCTGCACATACGGCCCGAACGGCCCATTGCGCAGATGGATTTCTTCATTGGTTTCAGGATCCACACCGATGACCTTGTTGGCGACACCGGCCGTTGGTTCGCCGTCGCCGCCTTCGACCGTCAGAGGCCGCGTGAAGCTGCAGGTCGGGTAGTTCGAGCAACCGATGAAGGCACCACGCTTGCCCAGGCGCAGGCCCAAGCGACCACCCGAGCAGGCTGGGCACCCGCGCGCATCCGCACCGCCCGGCTTGTCGGGGAAGAAATGCGGGCCGAGCGCTTCGTCGAGCGCGTCGATCACGTCGCGGATCTTGAGGTCTTTGGTGTCGGCGATCGATTTCGAGAAGGCGTTCCAGAATTCCGCCAGCACCTTGCGCCAATCGGCACGCCCGCCCGAAATCTCGTCGAGCTGATCTTCGAGCTTGGCCGTGAAATCGTATTCGACGTAGCGCTTGAAATAGTTCTCGAGGAACGTCGTAACGACACGGCCGCGGTCTTCGGGCGTGAAGCGGCGCTTGTCGAGCTTCACATAGCCGCGCTCCTGCAGCGTCTCGAGGATCGAGGCGTAGGTCGAGGGGCGGCCGATGCCGAGCTCTTCGAGGCGCTTCACAAGGCTTGCTTCGGAGAAGCGCGGCGGCGGTTGCGTGAAATGCTGCTCGGGCTTGATCGCACCGCGCGGTGTGGCGTCGCCCTCGGCAAGCGGCGGGAGAAGACGGTTTTCGTCGTCGTCGCCTTCGGCCGGATCGTCGCGATCCTCGCGATAGAGTGCCAAAAAGCCTTCGAACACGAGCGTGGAGCCCGTCGCGCGCAGAACCGTGCGGCCGTCGGGCGAGGCAAGATCGACCGCGACTTGGTCGAGCTGCGCACTTTCCATTTCGGACGCGATCGTGCGCTTCCAGATCAGCTCGTAGAGTTTGAGCTGGTCGTCGGCGAGTGCGTGTGCCACCTGGTCGGGACGGCGCAAAAGGTCCGTCGGGCGAATGGCTTCGTGGGCTTCCTGCGCGTTTTTGGCCTGGGTCTTCCAGATGCGCGGCTGCTCGGGCAGGAACTTCTTGCCGAAACGCTCGGCGATCAGCGCGCGTGCGGCACGCACCGCCTCGCCCGAGAGCGTCACGCTGTCGGTGCGCATATAGGTGATGAGACCCACGGTCTCGCCGCCGATGTCGAAGCCTTCGTAGAGCTGCTGGGCAAGGCGCATCGTGCGCGAGGCGCCGAAGCCCAATTTGCGCGAGGCTTCCTGCTGCAAAGTCGAGGTCGTGAACGGCGCCATCGGATTGCGCCGAACGCGCTTGCGCTCGACGCTCGCGACCGAATAGGGATCGCCGTCTTCGATCTTTGCAACCGCCGCTTGGGCGGCGGCTTCGCTTGCGATGTCGAACTTGTCGAGGCGCGCGCCGTCGAGCTGCGTCAAGCGTGCTTCGAACTTCTCGCCGCCTTTGGCCGTGAACTGGGTGCCGATCGTCCAGTATTCGCGCGCACGGAAACGCTCGATTTCGTTTTCGCGTTCGCAGATCAGCCGCAACGCAACCGACTGCACGCGGCCGGCCGACCGGCTGCCCGGCAGCTTGCGCCACAGCACGGGCGACAGATTGAAGCCCACGAGAAAGTCGAGGGCGCGGCGGGCGAGATACGCATCGACGAGATCGCGGTCGAGATCGCGCGGATGGCGCATGGCCTCGAGGATCGCGGTCTTGGTGATTTCGTTGAACACGACCCGGCGCACGTCGACGTCTTTGAGCTTGTTGGCGGCCGCCAGCACTTCTTTTAGGTGCCAGGAAATCGCCTCGCCCTCGCGGTCGGGGTCGGTCGCCAGGATGAGCGTCTTGACGCCCTTCAGCGCCCGCGTGATTTCGGAAACGGGTTTTTTGGCACGCTCGCCGATTTCCCAATGCATTTCGAAGTCGCGGTCGGGTTCGACCGCGCCGTCTTTTTCGCGCAAGTCGCGCACATGCCCGTACGAGGCGAGGACGCGGTACTCGTCGCCGAGATATTTGTTGATGGTCTTCGCCTTCGACGGCGATTCCACAATAACGAGCTTCATCCGCCTGCCTGTCGGCGCGATCGCGCCTTCTGCCGTGCCGACCGGTCGATTTTCGCTAAACCCGACGCGAAACCCGGCCGCCCGGATGTCTGTCGACGAGGCCGGCAAGCTCCAATTCGAGCAAGGCGGCCAGGACGACGGGGGCGGACAATTGGCACTCGCGCACGATTTCGTCAACTAACGTCGGCGATGGGGCCAGGGCTTGGTAGATCGAATCGCGCGCGTCGGAGATTTCCTTTTCCGTTATTTTATAATTGCTTGCTGGCGGTTTCTCAGGTGAAAACTTGGGCGATTCCAGGTGCAAACGACTGAAGACATCCAGCACGTCCTGGGCTGTTTCGACGAGCGTTGCCCCCTGGCGCAGCAACTCGTTCGCACCGCGCGCGCGGGGGTCGAGCGGCGAGCCGGGTACGGCAAAAACCTCGCGGCCCTGATCGCCCGCGAGGCGTGCCGTGATCAGCGAGCCCGAGCGCAACGCCGCCTCGACGACCAAGGTGCCGCGGCACATGCCCGAGACGATCCTGTTGCGGCGCGGGAAGTGGCGGGCTTGCGGAACTTCGCCAAAGCGGATCTCCGAAACGACCGCCCCTTGGGCCGCAATCCGCCCATAGAGTTCCTTGTTTTCGGCCGGGTAGATATGGTCGATGCCGCCGGCCATGACCGCAACTGTACCGGTTGCCAGCGCCCCCGCATGGGCCGATGTATCGATGCCGCGCGCAAGGCCCGAGACGACCGTGAGCCCGGCCTCACCGAGCGTTTGCGCCAAGTCGCGCGCAAAGCGCTGGCCGTTCAGCGACGCGTTGCGCGCGCCCACGATGGCGATGCACGGGCGCTTCCAGACATGCGCAAAGCCGCGCAATGCCAGCAGCGGCGGTGCATCTTCGATCTCGGCCAGTAGCGGGGGATAGTCGGGCTCGCCCTTGGCGACAAATTGGCCATCGAGTTTCGCCAAGGCGGCGATTTCGGCTTGGGCTTCGGCAAGCGTCGCGACGCGGATGCTGCGTTTGCCGGCCCGCCGCGCGAGATCCGGAATGGCGGCAAGGGCCGCCGCAGCACTGCCGTAGCGGCTCAGCAATTGGCCGAACGCGATGGGGCCGACATTCTCTGTGCGGATCAGGCGCAACCATTGGCAGCGCTCGTCGTCGGTAAGGTTGCTTGCTGACATCGGCCGATTTTGGCCGTGCCTGCAATCGGTCGTCAACCCTCGGTCGGCGGCGCCTTCTTCTGGCCGATTTTCGGTTCGGTTCCGGTCAGCAGCCGCGCAATGTTGGTTTTGTGTTTGACCCAAATGAGGATCGCCATCGCGGCGGCAAAGCCGGCCAATTGCAGGTCGCCGCCCAACTCCTGGCCCGGCGCCCACAGGATCGGCAGATACCAGGCGAACACGGGCGCTGCCGCGACCGCGATCAACGCTGCAAGCGAGGAGAAGCGAAACACGGCCGCCACGAGCGCCCAAGTGGCACAGGCCGCAAGCCCGATCGGCCAAGAGAACGCGATCAGGGTTCCCAGCGCAGTTGCCACACCCTTGCCGCCTTTGAAGCCGAGCCACACCGGAAACAGATGCCCGAGCAGTGCGCCGAAGCCGGCGACCAGCGCCGTATCGGGTCCCCAGATCGCGCGCAAGATCAGGACCGCAATCGCACCCTTGCCGGAATCGAGCACCAAGGTTGCGAGGGCCAGCGCCTTGTTGCCGGTGCGCAGCACGTTGGTGGCCCCGATATTGCCCGAGCCGATCTTGCGGATGTCGCCAAGGCCTGCCGCACGCGTTAGCACGAGGCCGAAGGGCACGGAGCCCAGCAGATAGCCAGCAACGAGGGCTGTCCCCAGATAGGGCCAAGCCAGCGCCAACGTATCGGGATCGAACAAGGCGATGCCCTAGCTTGCGATATGGATGGGAATGCCGGCGGCGACCGTGCGCAGCACGCGCCCTTGTACGAGCCGGTCGTCGAACGCGGAGTTCTTGGATTTGGACTGCAGGCGCTTGGCTTCGATCTTCCAAGGGGCTGCCGGGTCGAACACGACGAAGTCGGCGGCAAGACCTTTTGCAAGGCGCCCCTCCTTGAGCCCGAGCAAGGCGGCGGGCGCACTCGTGATCTTCGCGAGCGCTTCGAGCAGGCCGAGCTGCTTGTTGTGCACTAGCTCGAGCACGATCGGCAGCAGCGTCTCGAGCCCGACCGTGCCGAACGCGGCTTGGGCGAGCGGCAGGCGTTTGGAATCCTGGTCGTGCGGTGAATGGTCGGACGCGATCGCGTCGATCGTGCCGTCCTTGAGGGCTTCGATCACAGCACGGCGGTCGTCTTCGCTGCGCAGGGGCGGGGAGACTTTCGCAAACGTGCGGTAGTCGCTGAGCGCCATCTCGTTGAGCGCAAAATAATGCGGGGCGGTGTCGCACGTGATCGCAAGGCCGCGCGCTTTGGCGTTGCGGATCGCGGCAAGGCCTTGGGCGGTCGTGACGTTCGAGAAATGCAGGCGCCCGCCGGTGAGTTCGGCAATGCGGATGTCGCGCTCGATCTGGATGATCTCGGCCATCGCGGGCGAGCCTGGAATGCCGAGGCGAGTCGACAACTCGCCCTCGTTCATCGCGCCGCGCGACAGGATCGGTTCTTCGGGATGCTGGATGATCGCTTTCCCGAACGTGCGCGCATAGGAAAGGGCACGGCGTAGCAATTGCGGATCGGCGACGGCGTGCGTGGCGTCGGTAAAGCCCAAAGCGCCGGCGGCTGCGAGCAGGCCGAACTCGGTCATTTCCTTGCCGTTGAGGCCGCGCGTGACGGCCGCGTAAGTATGTACGCGCACGAGGCTCGTTTCGCGCGCGAGGCGTGCGACCGATTCGACCAGGGCCGCATCGTCGATCGCGGGTCGCGTGTTCGGCAGCGCGACCATCGTCGTGATGCCGCCCACAGCCGCCGCTTCGCTCGCGGTCGAAATCGTTTCTTTGTGCTCCTCGCCGGGTTCGCGCAGTTGCACGCGCATATCGACGAGGCCGGGGGCAAGGCACATGCCGCCGCAATCGATCGTTTCGATGCCTGCGGGGCCGGCGGCGGCCAGAGCGCCTGCGGCCGCCAAATGGGCGCCAATTTCCGCGACCTGGCCGTTGCGAACAACCATGCCGCCCAGGGCGTCGAGATTCGAGGCCGGATCGAGGAGGCGCGCATTCACGTAGGCGACTGGCGGGCCGCCGCGTCCGCCCGGCGTTTTGGCCGGCACAACGCCGTCGGGATATCTCACGTCGCACCGCCGGTGTTGGAAACGAGATTGCGCGTGAGCAGATCGAGGCACGCCATGCGCACGGCGACACCCATCTCGACCTGTTCGCGAATGAGCGAGCGGTCGACGTCGTCGGCGACTTCGCTGTCGATTTCGACGCCCCGGTTCATCGGGCCCGGATGCATGATCAGCGCGTCGGGCTTGGCCACGCTGAGCTTTTCGTAGTCGAGGCCGTAATGGCGGAAATACTCGCGTACCGACGGCACGAAATTGCCCTGCATGCGCTCGGTCTGCAGGCGCAGCATCATCACGATGTCAACGCCTTCAAGGCCTTTGCGCATGTCGTGGAACACTTCCACGCCCATGCGTGCGATCGCCGTCGGCATCAAGGTCGGCGGGCCGACGACGCGCACGCGTGCCCCCATCGTGGCCAGAAGATGGATATTCGAGCGCGCCACGCGGCTGTGCAGAATATCGCCGCAGATCGCCACGAGCAGCCCCTGCAGGCGCTTCTTGTGGCGGCGGATGGCGAGCGCGTCGAGCAGCGCTTGGGTCGGGTGTTCGTGCGTGCCGTCGCCCGCGTTGATGACCGCGCAGTCCACTTTCTCCGACAGGAGCTTGACGGCCCCAGAGTCCGGATGGCGCACGATCAGCACGTCGGGCAGCATTGCGTTCATTGTGACGGCCGTGTCCATCAGGGTCTCACCCTTTTTGATGGACGAAACTTCGGCCGACATGTTCACAACGTCGCCGCCCAGGCGCTTGCCCGCAAGCTCGAATGAAGTGCGCGTGCGCGTGGAATTCTCGAAGAACAGATTGATGATGGTGCGACCGCGCAGCAGGCTGCTTTTGCCGCCGCGCGCGCGGTTCTGTTCGACGTAGGATTCGGAGAGGTCGAGAAGGAGCGTGATTTCCTCGGCAGATAGGCCTTCGATGCCCAAGAGATGGCGCAGACGCAGTCGGCCGACGGGAAATGCACTTTGAGACATTAAAGCGGCGTTATATCGACAGGCCACAGCGCCCGCAAGCAGCGCGTTGCGTATCGTGAATTTGGCAACGAAACCAATTGTTAACCATTGCATGCCAAGTTCGTCCCATGGCCAAAGCAACCCCGCCCGATCTGACGACTCGTACAAGCCCTTCGGCATCGGAAAGCCATGCGGTGGCAGCGCAGTGTGCGGCCGCAATCGACAAGCTGCTGGCTTTGACGAATGGCGGTCCATCGGGCGAGCTTGGACACAAGGCAGCATCGCTGCTCGCGGCCGACATCGCACGCGCGCTCGAAGCCGAGAATGTGCGCCTAGCTGGACGCTGATCCGAGATCGATTTCGGTTTCGAACAGGATCTTCTTGAAATCCGTCACGAGCGCTTCGACACGCAGCTGCCATTTGCCGCGCGCGGCGATGCCGCTCAAGCGCGCCTGGTAGTGGCCGGGCGCGCGGTGCTGCAGCGGCAGCTTCAACGTTTCGATGCCAAGGCCGGGCTGCGAAATCGCCAGAATCGTCTCGAGCGGGTCGAAGGCCGAAAGGTCGGGTGCTGCGAGATAGAGATCGATCGTCGCACCCTCGACCACGACGGTCAGTTGATGGCCCTCGCGCATAAGGGCAACCGATCGGCCGGCCGAGGGTGCGTGCGCGTGTAGCGCACTATGGCTCGGCGGCGGGGTGTGGCTCAGCAGGGCCGTGACGCCAAGCAGGGCCGCTGCCAATAGGATGTCGATGCGCATGTTTCGCACGAAGTGCACGCGCGCGGCCGTGTCGGCAACGAGCTTCGGCACCAAGCGCCAGCGGTTTTGGGCTGCCACAGCAAGCAGACCTCCCAGCAGCACGGTTTTCGCCAAAGCCAAAAGACCATAGGCCGATCCCGCGAGTTCGATCGGAACGCGGGCGACGACAAGGATGACGGCACCCGCTAGGGCGATCGGCACGATCGCGAGCGCCAGCCCCAAAAAACGCTGTGCTGCTATTTGAATTGCGGGCGCCGAAGCGGTTTGCGCAAGGCGCAACAACGGCACCAGCGCACCGAGCCACACGAAGGCGGCAAGACTATGCGCGGTCTGCGCAAGCAACGCGACGCTGTCGCCGGTTGCGGCGTGGCCGGTCAGCGCGGTGCCGAGTGCGGCCAAGACAAGGCCGAGGAGCGCCAGCGTTTTCGACCCCATCCGCAGTGCGAACCACGAAGCAAAGAGGCCAAGCAGAATGGTAGCGGCGGCAACCGCGGCCGAAAGGCTCAAGGTCGTTTGCCAGAACGATGGCGACAGGGGCGAGGTTGGCGCTGCCAGACGCGCACCGGCGACCATGGCCCCCGCGAGGCTCGCCAAGGCCGCCGCACCGAGGGCCAACCGGATCGATGCGATCGCCGTCGCGGCCGGAGCGACCAGCAGAACAAAAAATGCGCCGCCGATTCCGACGGCAAGGCCCGTATCGCGCACGAAGCGCACGATGATGGAGAGTGCCGTCCAGCGATCCGCGTAGTCGGTGTTGTCGATCGTGCCCGATATGTCGGGTGCCGTTTCGCCGACCGAAAAGCGAATGGCGCCGGAGATCGGATGCGTGTCCGCCGAGGCAACGCGATAGGCTGCGACATACTGGCCCGGCGGCAAGGGTGCCGCGAGCGTCAGCGTTACCGCACCGTCTTTGACTTCCGCACCTGTTGGCCCCGCATGCAGCGTTCCGTTGGCATCGAGGATCCGCACATCGGCGGGCACGACCGTTTCGTTGAACGCGAACACGATGCGTTGCGGACTCTGCGCCAGCGCCGTCCCGTCGGCAGGCGACGTGCCGAGCAGGACGGCGTGCGCAAAGGCCGCCGACGCCCAAAGCCATGCCGCGATCGCGAGGATCGCGGCATGGCCAATGCGTTTTTTGCGGCTGCCGCTCAATTGCGCGGCGTCAGGCGCAAGGACGGGGCAGGGAAGCGATAGTCGCCGGACGACTTTCCGGCGGCCGGAATCTCGATCCAGCGCTCCACGCCGCGTTCGCATTCCGACACGGTCGGGAAATGGATCGTTTCCCCCGCCTTGTTGGGCAGTGTGCCGCGCAGCACGAACTCGTCGTAGTGCTCGTCGAGGAGGCGACCGCCGCTCCAGACCACCTCGCGCACACCTTCGGTGATTTGCGCGCCGTGGTCGCCCGCAACCGGTGTGGCGAGTTTGCCGCGCACGGTCGAAAGCTCCCAGCCCGCCTTCGGCATCGGTTTGACGTTGGTCATGCCGTCGGGGATCTGCACGCGCAGTCGGATTGTGGGCGAGCCCTCGCAGCCGTGCGGCACGCGCAGCACCGCCTTGTAGGTGCTGCCGGCAACGGCTTGCTGCTGTTCGAGTGTGACATGGGCAGTGGCATGGCCAGCAACGAGCACGCAGCCAAGAGCAGCGGCCGCAAGGGCCGCCGCATGAACGGTCTTCAACATTTTCGTATCTCCAGGTGGATCGAACGCGAGAATCTTCGAACTAGATTTTCTCGGGTAAGCCTGGGGGGGCTCGCGGCTGGCTTTGATGCAGGCGCAGCTTCTGCGGTGCGGGCGCCGATACGACGGCGAATTCGATCGGGCGGCCATCGAAAACAATTGGCAAAGCGCTTGCGCAGACCGGCGGCAGCAAGCCGCCGGTCTGCGGCACCTGGCAGATTGGGCAGGCCATTCTCGCCGGCGCCATCCCGTCGTCGGGCAGCATGTCGCCCGAGCACAGAACCGCATGCGGCTGGCCTGCCGCCGCATGCGCCAAGTGCGCCGACAGCGTCGTCGCCTGCACAAACACGGCAAGTGCGGCAAGCCAGAGCGCAATCTCGCGCCAGATCGAGGATGTCGAAACGCGACTCATCGCGTCACTTCACGAAATACACCGAGGATTGTCAAGCATATACCACCGAAAAGTACAATGGCACCGATCCTCACAAGCCAGCGGCCGCCCGCCGTGTCGGTCGGGCGGCGCCGGCTTGCCACAAGCAGGCCTGCGACGAGGAAGGCGACGCCGATCAGCAGCAGGAGGCCGCTCCACAAATCGGCCGAATACGCCATCAGACGATGCCGTCTTTGCGCAAGGCGGCGATTTCGGACGACGAAAGTGCCAGAAGCTCTTCAAGGATCGCGTCGGTGTGCTGGCCGCAGGTGGGCGGGGGATGGCGATATGCGGGCGGCGTCTTCGACATCTTGATCGGGCTTGCGATCAAAGGCACGTCCTGGCCCGAGGCGTGCGGCATCGCGATCTGCATGTTGCGCGCTTTGACCTGCGGGTCTTCGAAAACCTGCGCGATGTCGTTGACGGGCGAGCACGGCACGCCGGCTTTCGCGAGGCCTTCGACCCAATGGCTCTGCGGTTTCGCACCCGTAATGCCGTTCACGATCGCCACGAGTTCGGCGCGGTTGGCGACTCGCGCAGGGTTGGTTGCGTAGCGCGGATCTGCGGCAAGCTCCGCGCGACCGGCAAAGGCACAAAATTTGGCGAACTGGCCGTCATTGCCGATCGCCAGAATGACGAAACCGTCGGCGCAAGCGAAGACTTCGTAGGGCACGATGTTTGGGTGCGCGTTGCCCCGGCGCACGGGCGTCTTGCCGGACACGAGATAATTGAGCCCTTCGTTGGCTAGCCACGCAACCTGCGTGTCGAGGAGGGCCATGTCGATATGCTGGCCTTCGCCCGTACTGTCGCGGTGGCGCAAGGCCGCGAGGATCGCTACGGCCGCATACATGCCGGTCATGAGGTCGGCAATGCCCACCCCCACTTTGTAGGGCTGGCTGCCGGGGCCATCATGCGCAGGCCCGGTGATCGACATGATGCCGCCGAGAGCTTGGGCCAGCATGTCGTAGCCCGCGCGCGGCGCGTAAGGCCCTGTCTGGCCAAAACCGGTAATCGAGCAGTACACAAGACGCGGGAACTCGCGCGACAGCGTGGCGTAGTCGAGCCCGAATTTGGCGAGATCGCCGACCTTGAAATTCTCGATCATGATGTCGGATTTGGCGATCAGCCGGCGCGCCAGTTTCTGGCCCTCGGGTTTCGACAAATCGAGCGTGATCGACCGCTTGTTGCGGTTGGCCGATAGATAATAAGCGCTCTCCGACGTGTCGTTGCCGGCCGCGTCTTTGACGTAAGGAGGCCCCCATTTGCGCGTGTCGTCGCCGGCACCCGCGCGTTCGATCTTGATCACGTCGGCCCCGAGATCGCCCAGCAGCTGCGTGCAGCTCGGACCTGCGAGAATGCGCGTAAGGTCGAACACGCGAAGACCGGTCAGCGGCAGAGCGGGCATGGGCAAGCAGGACCTTTAAAGCGACGAGGGCGGGAAGGCGGCGGAATTTGCCGCCTTGCCCGAGCTCGCGCAAGCTTTATGCGCTGGCCAGCTTGAGGAACCGCGCCATTGACGGCGCAAAGCTTTGAATCGCGAGCTGTGCGGTTCGGCCCGCTGCCGTCGGCCAATTGCGTTTCTGGTCGAGCCGCGTGAACAGGGCAAGCCTGTCCGACTGGTCGTCGATCGCGTCCGCAACGAGCTGGCCTGCGAGTGTTGCCAGCGCGATGCCGTGGCCGCAGAAGCCCAACAGGCGGATGAGGCCGTCCGCGCGCGCAAAGCGCGGCAAGCCGTCGGTCGTCACGTCGACGAGGCCGCTCCATTGGCGTGCCACCGCCAGATGGGCGAGCTGCGGGAACACGCGCGCCATCTTGCGCCGCAGATACATATCGGCGAGCGGCGGGGCGATGCGGCCCGGCCAGCCGCCGCCGCCGAACTGCAGACGCCCGTCGGCCGTGCGCCGGAAATAGTGCAGGCTTGCGGTCGTGTCGAAACCGGCGGCAACGCCCGCCAGCGCTCGGCCGACCAGGGGCGAGGGCGCCGTCTCGAGCATGAAAGTGCGCACCGGTGCGGCGAGGCGATTGGTATCGGTCGCAAGGCCCGCATTGTCGACGTTGGCCGCGAGTACGACGTGGGCCGCGCGCACGCTGCCCGTCGGCGTGTCGATCGTCCACATTCCGTTGGCCCGCGAAAGCCGCAGGGCAGGGCTTGCCTCGTGGATCGTGGTGCCGGCCTCGCGCACGCGCTTTGCAAGGCTCTGCACGTATTTCTGCGGGTCGAGGGCGAAGGCGCGCGCATCGATGGCGCCGCCTTGCTGGTTTGCGACCGCAACCGCGCGGGCAAGGCTGGGCGCGTCGTGCAACGCGATTAGGCGGTCGCCGAAAACGTCGCGGCGCACGGCAACGGCGCGTTCGATTTCGGCATGGCTCGCACGGTCGGCCGCGACGATTGCGACCTTCGCGTCGATGTCGCAGCTCGTGCCGGCAAGGGCGCGTGTCTTGGCGACAGCTTCGACCGACAAAGCCCAGAGCTGCGATGCCGGCCGTGCCCCCAGGGCAGCCAGCAAGGCGTGCGGGTCGGCGGCATAACCTGGCATGACTTGGCCGCCATTGCGCCCGGACGCGCCTGCACCCACGCTGTCGGCTTCGAGCACCACTGTGTCGTAGCCGGCTTGCGCCAAATGCAAGGCGCTGGACAGGCCCGCATAGCCTGCACCCACGACGCACACTTCGGCTTTGCGCATACCGACAAGGCGACCGCGCACGGCGGGGATGCGCGCTCGCACCGTCGGGCGGCGCGCGGAGAAATCGATCGTATCGAAAAACATGACACCGTTCCGGCCCCCGTTGCGGAGCCAGTCCTTGTAACTCTCAATTGCACATAACTTGGACGGAGCGCAGATGCGCGTTCGCTCGGAACGCTAACGGTCCGGCTCGGACGACAAATAAAGCCAGCTGAACTGGCGGCCGCAAAGTGCGGAAATAACCGATTTGATCGACGACATGGGATCCGTCTTTCGTTTTCGAGGCTCAGGTCTAGGCGCTCGCGCCAAGGGGGTCAAGCGCAGTAAGCCAAGCCCTTGAAGCCATTGGGAAGCCGGCAAATTGCCGATATTGCAGACCTGTGACAGCCTCATAAGTATCTGACGTGTATAAATGATTTGCAGCACATAGGTTTGTCTTGCAGGCGCTGTGCAGGCAAATCACTGTAGCGCCATGGGTTTGCCGACCGATCCGACATTCTATCTCGTTGCCGCAACGACGATCTTCGTCATCTCGTTCCTCAAAGGCGGTTTCGGCGGCGGTTTTGCGACGCTCGGGATTCCGTTTCTTTCGCTTGTCATGGACCCGCTCGATGCCGCGATCGTTATGGCGCCTTTGGTTGCATTGCAGGATGTGTTCGCGCTGAACGCCTATCCGCCGCGCACCTGGAGCAAACCGAATCTCGTGCGGCTCGCACCGGCCTTGCTCGTCGGGCTCGGGCTCGGATTTTTGGCCTTCGTCTATGTCGACCAGCGCTATGTGGTGCTCGCCATCGCGCTGATCACGCTGGTCTTCACCTTGCGCTGGTTTGCGAACCGGCTCTTGCGGAGCACGGCGCCGTTGCCGCCGCCCACGCTTCCGAGTTTTCCAAGCGCCATGCTGTGGGGCAGCATGGCCGGCTTCACGACATTCGTGGCGCATTCGGGCGGGCCGCCTTTGCAGATCTATCTGCTGCGCCAGCGGCTCGACAAAACGGTGTTCGCGGGCACGGCAGCGGCGTTTTTCGCGATGGGGAACACGATCAAGATCGGTCCCTATATGTGGCTCGGCGCGCTCGAGCCGCATCTTTTGTGGACCGCGTTGGCGCTCGCACCCACCGTGCCGCTCGGCGTGTGGATGGGGCGCAAATGGCATGACCGCATCGCCGAACCCACGCTCTATTTGGTCTGCTACACGCTGCTGCTGCTCGGCGGCCTGAAGCTTCTTTACGATGCGATCAGCGGCTTCTTGCGCTAATCCTGACTGCGATTCGAAAGCCGCATTTCTTCGAGATCAACCTCGCGCATCAGCTTGTGCAGCACGTCGTCGCCGATTTCGCGCTCGCGCCGCAGCTTGAGCAGGCGTCGCCGTTCGGCCGCAACGACGGCGAGACGCACGCGGCGAGCCTGGCGGCGGGCCGCGTCGAGTTCGCGGTCGTGCTGGGTCGGTTTCTCGGCGCGCAAGCGCGCTTCGTAGCCCCGACGCAGATTGGGGGCGACTTCCATCGCCACCATGTCCTCGGCCGCGAGCCGGTCGATCTCGACCAAGGCGGCGTGCGCAAGTTTGCGCCGCGCAGACTCTTCTTCGCGCTCGAAATTGCGGTCGCCGCCCACGCCGAGCCAGCGGATCAGCGGGCCTAAAGTGGTTCCCTGCACGACGAGCGTCGAGAAGATCACCGCAAACGACAGAAACACCACGAGATCGCGGGCCGGGAAGGCAGATCCATCGGCCATGGTCTGCGGAATCGCGAGGGCAGCGGCGAGGCTCACAACGCCGCGCATCCCGGTCCAGCCGACGATGACCACCCAACCGACAGGCGGGACACCGCCTTCCTGCTGCCGGATGGATGCCGACAGCATCGGCAGATACGTATTGGGGAAGACCCAAATCATCCGGATTGCGATCGCGGCCGCCGAAACGCACGTCGCCAACCACAGCAAATGCGAACCCGAATAGGCGGCAAGGCGCTCGGCGATCCCGTCGAGCTGCAGCCCGATCAGAATGAATACGAGCGCGTTGAGCACGAACACGACGGACGCCCAGACGGTCTGCCCCTGGATACGCGCTTCGGCCGTAAAGAACTCCGGCGCGTGCCAACCGACGACGAGGCCCGCCACCACGACCGCGAGCACGCCCGACACATGTACGTTTTCGCCGGCAAGGTACGCCACGAACGGTACGATGAAGGTGAAGGCGATCTGTAGCTGGGTTTCGTGCAAGCGCTTGAGCGTCCACACGGCGATGAGGCCGACCGCATAGCCAATACCGCAACCACCGACCGCGTAGATCACGAAAGTTCCCGCGGCTTCGACCGCCGAGAACATGCCGGACAAGGCCGCCGCCAATGCGAATTTGTAGAGAACGAGGCCCGTTGCGTCGTTGACGAGGCTTTCGCCTTCGAGGATGGCCACAATACGCTTGGGCAGGCGCAGCTTTTCCATGATCGCAGCGGCCGCAACCGCGTCGGGCGGCGACACGATGGCGCCGAGCAGGAACGCCACCGCCCACGGCACCTCGGGCAGCAGCAGTTTCAGCGCGATGCCCACACCGAGTGTGGTCGCCAGTACAAGCCCAATCGCGAGGCTCAAGATCGGCCGCAGGTAGAGTTTAAAGTCGCGCCACGACGTGAAGTAGGCCGACGAAAACAGCAACGGCGGCAAGAACAGCGCCATGATGAGCTGCGGATCGAAATCGACGGTCGGCAAGCCCGGCACGAAGGCGAGCGCCATGCCCGCGACGACGAGCAGCACGGCGTAGGGCACGCGCAGCGTTTCCGAAAACCGCGCCAGCACCACCGCCACGACCAGCATGCCCAAAACGATTTCCAGCAGTTCCATGCGGCGCTTCGATCCTTGCAGGCGGAGTGGGCTATGCCCCTACATCAGATACGCGACCGCAAGCGGCAGGGTCAATGCCGCAAGCAGCGTCTGCAAAGCGATTATTGCGGCCATCAGTTCGCCGTTGCCGCCGAGGCGCCGCGCCAGGATATATGCGGTCGTCGCGGTGGGTTGCGCTGCAAACAGCACGAGAATGCCCGCCGACATTGGGGCGAGCTCAAAATATCGCGCGGCGGCAAAGGCCAAGAGCGGCGCAAGCGCAAGCTTGGCTATCGACGCGATCGCCACACCGCGCATTTGCCGGCCGATATTGCTGATGACGAGACCCGCCCCGACCGTGAGCAAACCCAGCGACAGAGAGCCGCGCCCGAGAATGTCGAGCATTGCACTCGCGAAGGCCGGCAGCGGCAGCTCGGCGATCGCCAGCAGCAGCCCCACAGCCGAGCTTACGATCAATGGATTTCGTACAAGCTCGCGCCACGGACTGGCGGCTTCGTTGGCGTCTCCGTCGCGGGCACCGTAGGCGCTCAACGCATAGATGCTGATTGCGTTTACGAACGGGATAGCGACCGCCAGCACGATCGCGATTTCGGCCAAACCGCGTGTGCCGTAGAGACCGGCCGCACCGGCAAGGGCGATGTAGGTGTTGAAGCGAATGCTGCCTTGCAGCACAGAGGTGAAAGCCGGTCCGTCGAGCCCGAGCACACGCCGCAGCAAAAACATCAGGGTTGCGATTGCGGCAAGGGTGCCGAGTGCCGCCGCGATCAAGCGCAGCGTGGCGGGCCCCTCCAATCGTGCCGTGGCGATCGAGGCGATCAGCAGGGCAGGAAACAGCACGGTATAGGTCAGTTTTTCGATCGGCACCCAAAAATCGGGGCTCGGAAACAAAGTGCGTTTGAGCAGCCAGCCAAGAGCGATTAGACCGAAGATCGGGGCGATGGCGGCCAGAACCGCACTCATCGCCCGATCCGGATCCAGTCGAGGAAACCTTGCAGGATGAACGCGGCCGCCATTTTGTCGACGACAGCCGCACGCTTGGCGCGGCTCATGTCAGCTTCGATCAGCGTGCGCGTGACGGCTTGCGTCGACATTCGCTCGTCCCAAAAGACCAGCGGCAGGTCGATGCGCGCCACGAGATTGCGCGCAAACGCGCGAGCCGATTGTGCGCGGGGCCCCAGCGAGCCGTCCATATTGGTCGGCATGCCGACGACGAAGCCGCCGACTTTGCGCACGAGTGCGACCTCGGCGATGCGGGCATAGTCGGCGCTCGCCTTGCGCGCGCGTTCGATCGTTTCGAGCGGCGAGGCGATGGTCAGATTCGGGTCCGAAACGGCAAGGCCGATGGTTTTCTCGCCGGGATCGAGGCCCAAAAGACAGGTCTTTTCCGGCAGTTCGGCCAACAGGTCGCTGGGGTTGCGGATCGGCATGTCGAGTGTTAGCTTCCCGGCCCGTTTTCACCATCTTTTCAAGGCCCAAAGCGAGACATACAGCATGTCGCTCGATCCGGCTACCGTTGCCCGCATTGCCACATTGGCGCGCATCAAGATCGCACCCGACGAACAGGTGCGCATCGCAGGCGAGCTCAACACAATTCTCGACTGGGTCGAGCAGCTCAAAACGCTCGATACGTCGGCCGTCGAGCCGATGACGTCGACGGTCGAAATGGTCATGCCGCAGCGTGCGGACCAAGTCACCGACGGCGGCTATCCCAACAAGATCCTCGCCAACGCAACCGAGCCCGTACGCGTCTCGACGACCGAGGAAATGGGCGGCTTTTTCACCGTGCCGAAGGTGGTCGAATAATGAGCGCGCTCAATGATCTGACGATTGCCCAGCTTCGCGATGGTTTGAAGGCGCGCAAATTCTCGGCGCGCGAAGTGGCCGACACCTATTTGGCCGCGATGGAAAAGCAGCGCGCGCTCAACGCCTTCATCCTCGAAACGCCGGATGTAGCGCTTGCACAAGCCGCAAGCGCCGACGCCAAGCTTGCCAAAGGCGAGGGCGGCGCGCTCGAGGGCGTGCCGCTCGGCATCAAGGATCTGTTCTGCACCAAGGACGTGCAGACCACGGCCGGCAGCCACATTCTTGAAGGCTTCAAGCCGCCCTACGAATCGACCGTGTCGCAGAATCTGTTCGATGCGGGTGCTGTCATGTTGGGCAAGCTCAATCTCGACGAGTTCGCGATGGGCTCGGCCAATATCACGAGCTATTTCGGGCCCGTGAAGAACCCATGGAAGCGCAAAGACGGCAAGGATCTTGTTCCCGGCGGTTCGTCGGGCGGCTCGGCCGCGTCGGTTGCCGCTCACATCGTGGCGGGTGCGACGGGTACGGACACAGGTGGTTCGATCCGCCAGCCCGCGAGTTTCACCGGCATTGTCGGCATCAAGCCGACCTACGGCCGCTGCTCGCGCTGGGGAATTGTCGCGTTCGCCTCGTCGCTCGACCAGGCGGGGCCGATGACGCGCGACGTGCGCGATGCCGCGATCATGCTGGGGGCGATGGCCGGGCACGATGCCAAGGATTCGACCTCGGTGCCGCTGCCGGTGCCGAATTACGAAGCGGCCATGACCGGCGACATTCGCGGCTTGCGCTTCGGCATCCCGAAGGAATATCGCGTCGACGGCATGCCGGCGGAAATCGAAAAGCTCTGGCAGCAGGGCATCGATTGGATGAAGACGGCGGGTGCCGAGCCCGTCGAGATTTCGCTGCCGCACACCAAATACGCGCTGCCGACCTACTACATCATTGCCCCCGCCGAAGCGTCGTCGAACCTCGCGCGCTACGACGGCGTGCGCTACGGGCTGCGCGTGCCCGGCAACACCCTCGACGAGATGTACGAGAATACGCGCGCAGCCGGTTTCGGCGCCGAGGTGCGGCGCCGCATTCTGATCGGCACCTATGTGCTGTCGGCGGGCTATTACGACGCCTATTATCTGAAGGCGCAGAAGGTCCGCACGCTGATCTTCCAGGACTTCCAGGAAGCCTGGAAGAAATGCGACGTGATCTTGACGCCGACCGCACCGTCGGCTGCCTTCGGCATCGGCGACAAGGCCGACGATCCGATCGCGATGTATTTGAACGACGTGTTCACGGTGCCGGTCAATCTTGCGGGGTTGCCGGGCATGTCGGTTCCGGCCGGTCTGTCGGGCGAGGGGTTGCCGCTGGGCCTGCAACTGATCGGCAAGCCGTTCGACGAGCCGACCTTGTTCCGTGTGGGCGGCGTGCTTGAGACGGCCGCAAATTTCAAAGCGCGGCCGGGAGCGTAAGACGATGATCATCGAAGGCAAAACGGGTTCTTGGGAAATCGTCGTGGGCCTCGAAGTCCATGCGCAGGTCGTCTCGCAGTCGAAGCTGTTTTCGGGCGCTTCGGCTACGTATGGCGGCGAGCCGAATGCGCAGGTGAGCCTCGTCGATGCGGCGTTTCCAGGCATGCTGCCGGTCATCAACGGCTATGTTGTCGAACAGGCAATCAAGACTGGCCTCGGCATCGAGGCCACGGTCAACGAAGTGTCGGTGTTCGATCGCAAAAACTATTTCTACGCCGACCTGCCGCAGGGCTATCAGATCAGCCAGTACACGCGCCCCATCGTGTCGGGCGGACGGCTCGTGATCGACCTGCCGGGCGACACCACCAAGACGATCGGCGTCACGCGCCTGCATCTCGAGCAGGACGCCGGCAAATCGATGCACGACCAGAGCCCGACCAAGAGCTATATCGACCTCAACCGCTCCGGTGTGGCGCTGATGGAGATCGTGTCGGAGCCGGACATCCGCTCGCCCGAAGAGGCGGGGGCCTATCTCAAGAAGCTGCGCGCGATCCTGCGCTATCTCGGGACCTGCGACGGCAACATGGAAGAAGGCTCGATGCGGTGCGACGCCAACGTTTCGGTGCGCAAAGTGGGCGTTACCGAGTTCGGCACGCGCAACGAGATCAAGAACGTCAATTCGATCCGCCATGTGATGCAGGCGATCGAATACGAAGCCAACCGTCAGGTCGAAGCGCTGGAGGCGGGCGAATCCATCCGCCAGGAAACGCGCCTGTGGGACGTGGCGCGCGGCGTCACACGCTCGATGCGCTCGAAGGAACATGCGCACGACTACCGCTATTTCCCCGACCCCGATCTGCTGCCCTTGATCCTCGATCCCAAGGCGATCGCGCGCATCAAAGCGTCGATGCCGGAGTTGCCTGATGCCAAAAAGGCGCGCTTTGTCGATGCCTACAAGCTCAGCCCGTACGATGCGGGCGTGCTGGTGGCCGAGCAGGAACAGGCCGATTTCTTCGAAACCGTCGCCAAGGGCCGCAAGGACCCCAAGCTCGCGGCCAATTGGGTCATCGTCGAACTGTTCGGGGCGCTGAACAAAAAGGGCGTGGACGTAACCAATTCGCCCGTCGGCGCGAAGAACCTCGCGGGGCTCCTCGATCTCATCGAAAACGAGACGATTTCGGGGCGCATCGCCAAGGACGTGTTCCAGTTCATGGTCGAGACCGGCAAGGATGCGGCCAGCATCGTTGCGGAAAAGGGCCTTGTGCAGGTTACGGATACCGGCGCCATCGATGCTGCGATCGCCAAGGTGATGGCGGAAAACGCAGCCAAGGTGGACGAGTATCGGGCGGGCAAGACGACGTTGTTCGGCTGGTTCGTGGGCCAGGTCATGAAGGGGACGGGCGGCAAGGCCAACCCGGCCAAGGTCAACGAAATCCTCAAGGCTAAACTTTCGGGCTGATCCGGCAACGCCGCCGGGGCGTAGTTTTCGCGTATCTTCAACCGCAACCCTGGGGGGACCACATGAAGATCGCAGCCGCAATTCTGGCAGGCGCTTTGGCGCTCGGTGCCGGGCGCGCCGAAGCGCTCGATATTGTGGCGCTGACCGACCGCAACGAACTGGTGCTGTTCGATTCCGCCAATCCAGCCATGACGTCGATGGTGGCGGTGCAGGCAACCGCTGCGCGCCTGCTCGGCATCGATCTGCGCCCGGCCGATCTCAAGCTTTACGGGCTCGATGCCGCGGGCGGGATCTACCGCATCGATGCGCGCACGGGCATGACCGAAAAAGTTTCGACCCTGTCGGTGCCGCTCGAGATCGCCGAATCGGCCGTGGTCGATTTCAATCCGCAGGCCAATCGCCTGCGCGTGATCGGCCCGTCGGGTCAGAGTCTGCGCGTCAATGTCGATACCGGCGAAACGGCCGTCGACGGGCGCATCGCCTATGCCGAGGGCGATGCAAATGCCGGCAAGCTGCCGCTCGTGACGGCCGCTGCCTATCTCAATTCGGTCGCCGGCACGACTCAGACCCAATTGTTCGATTTCGATTCCGGCCACGGCTTCTATGCGATCCAGGATCCGCCGAATGCCGGCACGCTCAATTCGATCGCACCCTTGGGCTTGCCGGCGGAATCGCGTATCGATGCGGCCGACATCCACACCGACAAAAGCATGACGGTCTATAGGTCGTTTGCCGTCGTCGCCAATCGCCTTTTCTCCTTTGCCGTCGCAAGCGGGCGCATGACTGACATCGGCCCGATTGCGGCCGGCTCGCGCAAGATTGTGGACATCGCCGTCGTTTCGCCGCCCTGATCCTCAACCCACCGGAGACTCGCACATGATCGACTTCTATACCTGGAGCACGCCCAACGGCCGCAAGGTCGCGATCATGCTCGAGGAATGCGGGCTTGCCTACAAGACCCACAAAATCGACATCGGCAAGGGCGAGCAGTTCGCGCCCGCTTTTCTTGCGGTCAATCCCAACGGCAAGATACCCGCGATCGTCGACCACGCGGCGGCCGACGGCAAACCGCTCCCCGTGTTCGAATCGGGTGCGATCCTGATCTATCTCGCCGAGAAGACCGGCAAGTTCCTGCCCACCGCACCGCGCGCGCGCGCCGAAGTTCTGCAGTGGCTCATGTTCCAGATGGGCGGGGTGGGGCCGATGTTCGGCCAGGCGCATCACTTCATCCGCTTCGCGCCCGAAAAAGTGCCCTACGGCATCGAACGTTATTCGAAGGAAACGCGACGTCTCTACGGCGTCATGGACAAGCGTCTAGGCGAAAGCGTGCATCTGGCTGGCGCCGAGTACAGCATCGCGGACATGGCGACGTTCCCGTGGGTAGCGCGCCACACCTACCACGAGGTCGATCTGGCCGATTTCCCGAACGTGAAGCGCTGGCACGACGCGATCGCAGCACGTCCGGCGGTCGTCAAAGGAACGGCGTTTTAGCGCGCGCGCTTGAACTGTTTGGCCAGCGTCAGGCCCTGGCGCTGGTAGTTCGAGCCGATATCCACGCCGTAGATGCGGTCGGGCGTTTGCGTCAGCGGTTCGAACGCGAAGCGCCCGACGATCTGCCCGTGTTCGAGCAGGAACGGCACGTCGTGCGAGCGCACCTCGAGCACGGCGCGCGTTCCCTCGATGTCGTTGGCCCCATAGCCGAAGCCGGGGTCGAAAAAGCCCGCATAATGGATGCGGAACTCGCCGACCGAGGTATCGTACGGCACCATCTCGGCCGCGTATTCGTGCGGCACGCGGATTTTCTCGCGGCTCACGAGAATGTAGAAATCGTCGGGATTGAGGATCAGCGAGCGCGATTTGGTGCGCGGCAGCGCCTCCCAGAAATCGGCGGGGTCGTAGTGCCCGATGCGCGCGAGATCGATCAAGGGCGCGTTGTGGCGCGCGCGGTAGCCGATCGTGCGGCTGCCATCCGCCCCCTCGAGATCGATCGAAATCCACAGACCTTGGCCGATCTGCGCACGCTCGCGGTTTGAATCGGGCGCGTAGACAAGGCCCAGGCGCTTGTCGAGGGCGGCGAGGGCCGCATCCGTCATCGTCGGATTGCCGCGGCGCAGGCGCAGTTGGTTCAGCGTCTGGCCGCTGCGCGCCAGGATCGAGAAGGTGCGCGGGCTCACTTCGAGATAGAGCGGGCCCTTGTAGCCGGCCGGCACTTTTTCGAATTCGCGGCCGCGGTCGCACATCAGGCGCGTGAAGATGTCGAGCCGCCCGGTCGTGCTTTTGGGATTGGCGCTTCCCGCGACGTCTTTAGGCAGGTCGAGCGATTCCTGCAGCGGGATGATGTAGAGACAACCGCGCTCGAGCACGGCACCGGCCGTTAGATCGAGTACATGCATGGTGAGGAGCTTGAGCTTGTCGGCGACAAGCGCGTCGGGGCCGGGCATGAAGCCTGCGGCCACGCGATAGGCCGTCGCCCCTAAGCGCAGGTCGATGCTGGCAGGCTGGATTTGCGAATCGTCGATCGCCGTTTGGGCAGCGATGCGGCCATCGGCCACGAACCGGCGATAATCCTGGAACGGCAAAATGCCGACCGGCGAAACGCGTTTTTTGCTCAAACCTTGAACCTCGGCCCCGGTTCGGCTGAATTGCCGATGCGACGGGGCCGACAACCTAATTCAACGCCAAGGCGGCGTCGAGATGTAGGCGAATGGAAAAGGCGGCAAAAGCGGGGGCAGGTGCCCCCGCCCGAAACCGACTTAGTCTTAGGCCGCGACCGAGTTTTCGATGATGGCCGAGCCGGGACGGATGCTGTTGCGCGGGCGCAGCGTGCGGCGCGGCAGAGCGGGGCCGCGGGCGACCAGCAATTCGCGCTTGGCGTTTTCGAGCACCGAGTGGATGCGCGCATCTTCGCGGTCGATCACGTCCATCGCCGTGAGCTTGTTGTCGATGAGATCGAGCAGCGTGTCGATGACGGGGCGGGAAAGCGACGACATGGGTTATGGCTCCTTTGGTCCTGATTTGGTGGTTAATGAGGTCGTAAAGTGGTTTCTGGTCCTGATCCTGCGGTGACCTTTCTCAGGTCGCCTGCGGATAGATTGAGCCTCCACTGGTTAATTTTCTCTAAAACTTGCCAAATATTTTGATTCAACTGATTTTGAATTTTAGCAGTGTTGCGGATATACCACGCCCCATCCCCACATCTGCCCCTCGGCTGTGGGCAGAATCCCAAATATGACAAGCGTTTGGCCTGTCTTTGCGTTGACAGAAACGGCAACCGCGCTTAGAACCGGCAGCAGCATATGCCGTGTAAAAACCCACTCCCGGCGGAGGGGTGGCCGAGTGGCTGAAGGCGGCAGTTTGCTAAACTGTTATACTGGGAAACCGGTATCGTGGGTTCGAATCCCATCCCCTCCGCCACTTCTTTGGTTTAGGCCTTTGCTTTAGGCCACAGACGCAGCGCAAGCGATGTTTTCGCGGCATTTGCCTTACGGCCGCTGTGCTTGAGTAGACGGTGACGAGCGCCGATAATGGCCTATGGCTGAAGCCGTTCCGCCGATGGCGCGTCATGTGCCGTTGATTGCCGCCAGCGCCCTGTTTGTCGAAAACATAGATGCGACTGTGCTGGCGACGGCCCTTGCGAGCATTGCCAACGATTTCGGTGTCGATGCGGTCGATCTCAAACTCGTTTTGACGTGCTATCTCGTGTCGCTGGTGGTGTTCATTCCGGCCTCGGGCTGGATCGCTGACCGCTACGGCACGCGCACGGTCTTCTGTTGGGCGATGGCCGTGTTCGCGGCAGGTTCGGTTGCCTGCGCGCTTTCGACGGGCCTGTGGAGCCTCGTTTTTGCGCGCATCCTGCAAGGGGCGGGCGGGGCGATGATGATCCCGACCGCGCGCCTTGTCGTCGTGCGCAGCGTGCCCAAAAACCAATTGATCGGCGCCATGGCCGTGCTGACCACGCCCGCCTTGATCGGACCGATTCTTGGGCCGCCTATTGGCGGGTTTTTCACCACGTATATGTCGTGGCCGTGGATTTTCTGGATCAACGTGCCGCTGGCTTTACTGGGCATCGCCGTCGCCGCGCGTTTTTTGCCGCAAATCCGTGCCGAGACCCAGGCCGCCTTCGACCTGCGCGGTTTCCTCATGATCGGGCCGGGCTTGGCCTTGACGTTGGTCGGTGCGACCGCGATCGGGCTTGAAGTCATCGCAACTGTCTATGCGGCGGCGATGGCGGCGACGGGACTGCTGCTGATCGCCCTCTATTGCCGCTATGCGTGGCGCCATCCAAGCCCGGTTTTGGATTTGCGATTGCTGAAGATCCCCACCTTCCGCATCGGCGTCATGGGCGGCTTTTTGTTTCGCGTCGGCGCAGGGGCCACGCCATTTCTGTTGCCCTTGCTGCTGCAACTTGGCTTCGCGCGCTCGGCCTTCGAAAGCGGCATCGTGACCTTCGCGACGGGGATCGGCGCGCTCGCGATGAAAATCTGCGCGCCGAAGATCCTGCGCGCCGTCGGGTTTCGGCGCGTGCTGATCTTCAACGCCTTCGTGGCGGCTGTTTTCATCGCGATCCCGATCACGTTTACGGCCGCCATGGCCGGCACCACGCTGTCGGCAATTCTGCTGCTCGGCGGCTTCTCGCGCTCGCTCCAGTTTACGAGCACAAACGCCGTGCTCTACGCGGACGTCTCGGCCGAGCAGACGGCGCGTGCCTCGACGTTCGCCGCCGTGCTGCAGGAATTGTCGGGCTCGATCGGCATTTCGGTCGCAGCGTTGGCGCTTGCGGCCGCCAGCGGCGGGGCGGTCACGGGCAGTTTGGGCGCCGTGCAATTCGTGCCGGCTTTCATTGCCGTCGGCGCTATCGCCGCGTGCTCGGGCTTCGTGTTTTTGGCAATGCCCAAATCAGCGGGTGCGTCGCTCGTGGGCAAGCGCGCCGAGCCGACGGCAGCGGACGACTAGCCGCGCGCTTGCGCGTCGAGGGCCGCGTACAGCATCACGCCGGCGGCAACAGACAGATTGAGGCTGTCGGCGCGCCCGATCATCGGCAGCTTGGCAAGCGTGTTGCACGCGGTACGAACTTCGTTGCTGAGGCCGCTTTGCTCGGCACCGTTGACGATGAGGCAGGGCTTCTTGTAGGCGACGTCGCGATAGTCGATCGCGGTTTGCAAGGCCGTGCCGATGCTCGTGCCCGGCCAGCGGTGGAGCAAGGCGATCGCTTCTTCTTGCGTTGCCGCATAGAGCGGAACCGCGAAGATCGAGCCCATCGTGGCGCGAACGGCCTCGAGCCCGAACGGATCGCAGGTCGTGCCGATCAACACCACACCGCCCGCACCGACCGCGTCGGCCGTGCGGATGCAGGTGCCGAGATTGCCGGGGTCTTTGACGCCCTCGAGTGCCAGCCACAGTGCCGCGCGCGTCGGGTCGAGGTCCGACAGCGGGCGCAGATTCTGCGCGAACACGCCGATCACGCTTTGCGGATTGTCGCGCGCCGAAATCTTCTCGAGCACGTTGGGCGACACTTCGAGCAACGTGGCTCCGCCCTTGGCGGCGGCTTGGCGCACTTGTGCCACGCTCGGCTGGTCGCGCTGGTCGGCGCGATAGGCGAGCATCTTGGGCACGATGCCGTGGTCGAGCGCTTCGCGCACCGTGCGCGCACCTTCGGCTACGAACAGCCCAGTTTCGGCGCGCGCCTTGCGCATATGCAAAGCGCGGATGTCTTTGATCAGCGGATTGCTGGGGCTCGAAATGGCGCGGATCTGGTCCTCGATCATGGCGCGCTTCCGGGGCCGGTCCAGCGCACATAGAGCGACGTCGACAAGAATCGACCGCCTGCGCGTTGGGCCACGGCGAGTTCGCCTGCCTCGAGCGTGCCGCCAAGGGTACTCAGCGGATCGCGCGCGGCCTCGAGCAGCGACAAGGCGGAAAGCCGAATCGCATAGGCGGTCAGCATCAGGAAAGACGGGCCGGGGGCGAGCAGTGTGGCGCAGTCGGCCAGCATCGGCATCAAGCCTTCTTCGATGCGCCAGGTTTCGTTGGCAGGACCGCGGCCAAATTTGGGCGGATCGAGCAGGATGCCGTGATAGCGATTGCCGCGCCGAACCTCGCGCGCGACGAACTTGGTGGCGTCTTCGCAGATCCAGCGGATCGGCGCTTGCGTGAGGCCCGAGGCAGCTTGGTTTTCTTTGGCCCAGGCGATGGCTTTTTTGGATGCGTCCACATGCGTGACTTCGTAGCCGGCTGCAGCCGCCACGAGGCTTGCGGCCCCCGTATACGCAAAGAGATTGAGGAGCTTTGGCCGCGCACCGCCCTCGACCGCGGGCTTGCGTTCGGCAACCCAATCCCAATGCGGCGCTTGCTCGGGAAACAGACCGACATGGCGAAACGCCGTGAAGCGGCAGGCCACGCGAATGTCGCGATAGGCAACGGGCCATTCGGGGGCGAGGTCGCGCGCAAAGCGCCAGCGGCCCCAATTGTCGTCCTCGTCGCCCGCTTTGCTGTCGCCGGGCTTGGCGTCGAAAAACGCGTCGGCCGCGTCCCACGCAGACGCGGCACCCGACGGCTGCCAAATCGCCTGCGGCTCCGGGCGCACGATCGTGTTGGCACCGAAGCGTTCGAGCTTTTTGCCCGCACCGCTGTCGAGCAATGCGTAATCGTCCCAGCCTGGGGTCGTCAGAATGGCAAGATGTGGCGGCACGTGGGATGAACCTGTCTGCTGAAGGGGCACGCTATCAGGGCGGCATCAGATCCCCAAGCCGGAACGAGAACCGAAGGATTTTCGGTGCCGTCAGCGGCGGGGCGTCGGGTTGGCGCGCGAAAGGCTGGGCCTGGCGCATGGCTCCCAAGAAACTCTCCATGACCGTCCGCTGCTCGCGCAGATCGGGGCGTGCCAAAAGCGTTTCGTAGTCGGCGATCATGCGATCGGGGCGCCACGGATCGTAGGCGCCGAACGGGGCGGAGAGTGTGCCGTCGGGTTTGAGTTCGAACGCGCCCACGATCGTGAGATCGCGAAAGCGCGGGTTGCGGAAATCGAAAATCCACACGGCGAAGACCTGCGCCAGCAGATGGTCGATTTCGCTTTGGGTCAGGCTTTCGCCGGGCGGGCCGCCCGACGGCGGCTGCACGGGGCCGCGAATGGCGGAAAGTCCGCGCGGCTCGTCGCGCGGGCGCGGCGGGGCGGGGGCAAGCAACCCGTCGCGGCTTGCGGGCTGCGGCGCAGGGGCGGCCTGGGTTGGCGGCGATGCGAACGTGCCGCCCGTCGGCGGGCGGACCGGGGCTTGGTTTGGCGACGACGAACGTTCGGCGTTGCGCGCCGTCTCGCGCTGCACGACCGAGGGCGGCGGCAAGGGCGGAGCGGCGGCCGCGGCCGGCGGCGGGGGCGGCGGCGGTGCTGGTGCCGCCGGCGGCGGAGGTGGCGGCGGGGGTTCTGGCGCAGGCGGCGGCGGGGGTGGCGGCGGTGCGGGCGGCGGCGGCGGCGTAGGGATGGGCGGCGGCTCGTTGACGAGCTCGATCGCGACCAAATCCGTGCCGGCATCGGCGAGATTCATTGGCGTGAGATCGAGCCAAAGCAACCCAAGCAGCAAATGCAGCAGTAGCGACAAAGCGAGCCCCGCGAGGACGCCGCGGCGCGTGTCGCGCAACGACGCGGCCATTACAAACGGGCTGTTGCGATCGGTGTCGGCGGCGAGCATTAGCGGCGGGGCATCAGGCCGCGGGGACTTGTGCTTCGCGCGGGCCGTCCTTCCAGCCGCAGCTTCGCATGGCCACGTGCATATGCGCCGGAACTTCGGCGACCGCTTTGATGGGGGCACGGCGCGGATAAAGCGGCACGCGGATTTCGCGCGCATGCAGATGCAGCGGGAATTCTGCCGCTTTCGTCGCATCGCCGCCATAGACTGGATCGCCGAGGATCGGGCAGCCGATCGCCGCCAGATGCACGCGCAACTGATGCGTGCGGCCGGTTTTGGGGGCAAGCGACAGCCAAGTCAAGGCGCCCGTGCTGCCGTCCACGCTTCCAATCGTGCTGTATTCGGTCTGCGAGGCTTGGCCCTTGGCATCGACCTTCATGCGCCAGCCGGATTTGCGATTCTCTTTCAGTAGCGGCAGATCGATGAGGCCTGCCGCTTGCGGCGGTTTGCCGACGACGATCGCCCAGTAGGTTTTGCGGACTTGGCCTTCGGCGAACAGCTTGCCGAGTCTGGCGAGCGCCTTGCGATGGCGCCCCAGCACCAGACAGCCGCTGGTATCGCGGTCGAGACGATGTGCAAGCTCGGGCGCTTGCGGCAGGCCGAAGCGCAGCCCGTCGAGATCGTCGCGCAAGCTTGGCCCACCGCGCGGGCCCGCATGCACGGCAAGCCCCGGTGGCTTGTCCAGAATCAGCATCATGCCGTCGCGATACAGCAGGCGCGCTTCGAGTTCGCTGGGGTCCATGGAGCGCGAACCTACACAATTTTCGCGCTGGGTCCAGCGGCGGCTCTGTAACCGATTTTGGCGGTTTATTTCCAGGCGACTTCGCGGGCGACCTTTTTGATCGGCGCTTTGGTCTCCGGCGGCGGCGGCATCTCGCTCGGTTTGGCGCGCGGCTTTGGGTGCTCGTTGCTGAGGCGGTTCAAAATCGCCGCCATCGACGAGCTGCTCTTCTGCTTGTGCGCAGTGCCCTCGGCCGTTTCGGCGACGCGTTTGCGCTGGTAGACGGGCAGGGCATCGAACGTGCGGCGTGCACGGTCCATATTGATGCTGGACGGGCGTTCGGCCGCCAATTTCACGAATTGGTGGATTTTCGACTGTTCACCCAAAATGGTTCCGACCGACGATGCCAGAATCTGCAATGCCGTTTTGTCGAGTTGGGCAGAGGCCTCAATTGGATCCATGTCACATTTTAGCGCTTTTCGGGCCGATGCGCAAAAATTTGGCCGACCTGCGGAACCGCGACGAACCGCAGGTCGGCCGACCAGGCCAAGGGACCAGCTTAGCCAAGTTATTGGGCGCAAAGAGGTGGAGAAGCCTCCTGCAGAACCCGTTTGAGTATCATCTACCCAAGCCAAAGTATTTATATCAAATTTTTAAAAAAGGTCAAATGTTTTTATTAGAAATCGATAAAGATAACTAAGACTCTGATTCAGAAGAAATAATCTGCAATTTGCCAGTGATGTAGCGCTTCAATTATGCTGCGATATGCGCATCGTTTTTGGTCTCGCCGTTATCGGATTCGTTGCCCTGGCAACGCAAAGCGTCGCCCAGAACCGCGAGCCGAGCACCTATGCCGACTGCGACGCGCTTTATGCGCGCGAGCTTAAGCGCTATGCGGTCCAGACCAACCGTGATTTGCGCGAAAGCCAGAGCAAAGCGAGCCTGCAGCGCCTGCGCTGCGAGCGCGCGGTCGAGCGCAAAATCATCCAGGGCCGCGCCAAAAACAGACCGCGCTGACGGCCCTAATCGTCGAAATTGAGCAATTTGGGTGCGCGCTCGATCACGACTTCGAGAATCTGTTCGGCCGCCGCCAGATCGCTCTTGGTGCGGTCGGTCAGCAAATGCGCGTAGCGCTCGGTCTCGATGCGCTCTTTGGCGTGGTAGAGGCTGCGCAATTCGGACATGAAGACGTCGCGCGCCCCCAGCGGCAATTCGCGTTTTTCGGCGAGGATGCGCAGAAAATGCAGGCTCGCCGTCACGATGGCAGACAGCATGAACCCGGTGAGCTCGACGAATTTTTCGGACAGTTTATCGGCCTTGCCGTCGCGCAGGCGCTTGATCTTGTATTCGATGACGATGGCGAGCGTGTCGAAATCGTCGACATATTCGCGGAACGCCACGTAAGCCTTGAATTTGTCGTCGTTGGCGTCGTTGGCGGCCTGCTGGGCTGCCGTCACGACGCGGGTGGCACCGCGCTCGAGCGCCGACAGCATTTCGCGCACCTTCTCGGCGACCTGCTCGTTTTCGCGGTCGATCTTGGTGGAGGTGGAGATCATGCGAGTTCGCCGGTTTCGAGCTGCAGGAGGCTCGGTGCCCGTTCGATGATGACGCCCAGGATATCTTCGGCCGTTTCGATGTCCTTGACCGCGCGCGACGACACTTTTTTGCGGTAGCGGTCTTGCTCGAGCATCTGTTTGACGCGGTAGAGATTGCGCAACTCGCCGAGGAATATGTCTTTCGAGCCGAGCGGCAATTCGTTGCGCGTCGATAGGATCTTGAGGAAATGCAGGCTGGTCTGCAGCGTGGCCGTGAGCATGAAAATCCCGAGTTCTTCGAACTGTTTTTCGAGCGCCATGTCGCGCCCCGTGCGCATGTTCTTGAGGCGATACTCGATCACGATCGCCAGCGTGTCGAAATCGTCGCAATGGCCGCGGAAGCGCGAATAGATGCCGAATTCCTCTTCCGACAGGGCCTGCGAGGCTTCCTTGGCGGCGGCGATGACCTTGTCGGCGTGCGTTTCCAGTGCTGCAAGCAGCGTCTGAACGTCTTTGCGCGTATGGAGCAGGCCCGACGAGCGCGCCACGGATCGTCTCCCTTTCGCACGATTGCGGTACGCCGCCAGCATGCCGTGCCGCGTCGGACGGCGCAAGCGCGCGCCCCAAAGAAAAACGGCCGACCGGGCGAACCCGATCGGCCGTCGTTTGTGGCGCTTGCAGGTCTGTTAGACGTTCGGCGGCAGGCGGCGCAGATCGGCCGCCGGCAGGAACGCGCTGGTGTAGATCGTGTCGTTGCTGGGCACCGGCGTGATGTTGAAGGTTTCGCACAGCGCCTTGATGTTGCGCTCGAGGCGTGCCGCATCGACGACGCCGATGCCGCCGGCACGCGTCGCCGGCGTCACGATCGACTGTTCGAGCACCATCTGGTAGCGCGGCAGTTCGACTTCCATCGTGTTGAGCGGTTGGCGGCGGATGGCCGCCTGGATCGAGGCGCGCGGATCGGCGATCATCGCCTGCATCGAGCGCGCCGTGGCACGGGCGAAGCCGCGGGCGGCATCCGGGTTGCGCTCCAGCCAGTCTTTGCGCGCGAAGATCGTCGAGCCGAACAGGTCGATGCCGGCACTGGCGTAGCTGAACCAGCCGATCTGGTCGAGCGGCACGCCGGCGCGCACCATGTTGAGCGCGACCGACGACACGAAGCCCGTTGCACCCTGCGCTTCGCCGCGCACGACGAGAGTTTCGCGCAGAGGGAAGTCGATATGGCGCAGCGTGACCTTCGAAATGTCGATGCCGGCCGCACGCGCGAACAGCGGGAACATCTGGCGCCCGGCGTCGGGCTCGGGAGCCGCGAGAACCTTGCCTTCGATGTCCTTGGGCGAGGCGAAAGCACCCTTGCGGAACACGATGCCGTGCTGCAGCAGGTCCCACAGCACAAAGAACGAGGTGACCGGCGTGGTCGGGTTGGAGGCCGTGAAGCGGGCCATCGTGCCGAAATCGCCGAAGCCGATTTCGTAGGTGCCTTGTGCCACGCGTGTGACGGCCTGGCCCGAACCCGCACCGCCGTCGATCGTCACGTCGAGGCCTTCTTCGGCGTAGAAGTTGCGCTCGAGCCCGAGCAGGAAGTTCGATTGCGGACCCCAGAAATCGACGTCGAGGGTGAAGCGGATGCGCGTGCGCGCCTGCGCCAGAGCTGGGGCGGCGAGCGACGCGGCAGCCATCGCACCGGCGGCGCCGAGGCCGAATTTGCGCCGAGAAATCGATTTGGTCATTGGCAGAGAACCTTTCATCTGAATTAGGCGCAGGTCGCCTGCGCTGGGGGCTCGTACGAGATCGCAACGGCTTGCAAGGCTAGGGCCATTCCCGCAATCGCGACGGCACAAGGCGCCTTGAGGCAAGTTGCCGCCTAATTCGGCATCAACTGCCGATAATCTGGGCAAACAATGCTGGGTCGACATTGCCGCCCGAGGCAACGGCGACGATCGTTTTGCCTTCCGTGGGCAGTTTTCCCGTGAGCACGCTGGCAATTGCAACGGCCCCGCCGGGTTCGACGACAAGTTTGAGCTCGACGAAGACGGTGCGCATGGCGGCACGAACCTCGTCGTCGGTTACCGACAGGCCGCCCGCGAGCAGCGCGCGGTTGAGCGCAAAGGTCAGTTCGCCGGGGGTGGGGGCCAGCAGCGCATCGCAGATCGAACGTGCGTCGGGCGAATTGCTCTCGCGTTTTCCCGAAACGAGGCTGCGCTTGGTTTCGTCGAAATCGGCAGGTTCGACCGAGTAGACCGGCACGCCTGGTGCGGCACCGGACAAAGCGAGGGCGGTGCCCGAGACGAGCCCGCCGCCGCCGCAGCACACCACGACCGCGTCGGGCGACACGCCGAACTCGCGACATTGTTCGACGATTTCGAGACCGAGCGTACCTTGGCCGCACAGAATGTCGGCGTCGTCGTAGGGGCGCACCAAAGTGGCGCCGTATTTTGCTTGCAGCTCGAGGCCCATCGCTTCGCGGTCGTCCTTGTAGCGATCGTAAGGGACGACCGAGGCGCCGAATTCGCGCGTTCGCGCGATTTTGATCGCAGGCGCATCGGCCGGCATGATGATCCAGGACGGCAGCCCCAGCATCGTTGCCGCCGCCGCTACACCTTGCGCGTGGTTGCCGGACGAAAACGCAACGACGCCTTTGGCACGGTCGGCGGCGGGGATCTGCGAGATTTTGTTGTAGGCACCGCGGAACTTGAACGAGCCCGTGCGTTGCAAGGGCTCGGCTTTCACATAGAGCTGGCAGCCGAGCTTTTTGTTCAGCGACGGCGAGGTCAGCAGCGGCGTGCGCACGGCTTGGCCCTTGATGCGGCCAGCGGCCTTCAGAACGTCTTCGTAAACAGGCAAGGCGGTCATTTTTCGGCGGCTCCCGTCAGGATTTTTCTTCGTGTTTGGCCTGGTCCCACAGCGCGTCCATTTCGGCCAGATTGGACTGTGCCGGCGTCTTGCCTTGTTCGGCCAGCAGCGCTTCGATGCGCCGGAAGCGCCGCTCGAATTTGGCGTTGGCGTTGCGCAACGCCGTTTCCGCATCCGCGCCCGCTAGGCGGCCGACATTGACGACCGAGAACAGCAAATCGCCCAATTCCTCTTCGATCGCGGCCGGCGTTCCGCCGGCTAGTTCGGCACCGAGCTCTTCGACCTCTTCGGCGACTTTCTCAAGAGCAAGCGACGCTTCGCCCCAATCGAAGCCGACGCGGCTTGCGCGCTTCTGGAGTTTTTGCGCGCGCATCAGGGCAGGGAAGCCGACCGGTACGCCGCTCAGTGCTCCGGCGCCTGCGTCCTTGGCTTTGCGCTCATGCGCTTTTTGCGTCTCCCAGGCTTCGGTCTGCGCGTCCGCACTGCGGATGTCGGCCGCACCGAACACGTGCGGGTGGCGACGCACCATCTTGTCGGACAAGGCTTCGGCGATCGCGTCGAAATCGAACTGGCCTTGCTCTTCGGCCAGCCGCGCATGGAACACGACCTGAAACAGAAGATCGCCAAGCTCTTCCTTGAGGGCCGGAAGATCGTTTTGCGCGATCGCGTCGGCGACTTCGTAGGCTTCCTCGATCGTGAAGGGGGCGATGGTTGCGAAGGATTGTTCGCGATCCCAGGGGCAGCCTTCGGTCGGGTGGCGCAGCTTGGCCATGATGGCCAGGAGCCGCGAAATCGGCGCGGGTTTGTCGGTCGTGTCGGTCATGTCGGGGAGGAGCCTAAGGGCCGATCACGCATCTGTCGAGCGGGGCTTCGGCAAAGCGCGCGGCTCGATTTTGGCACCGTCAAGGGCGGCTCCGGCGAGATCGGCGCGCTGTAAGGTCGCACCGGTAAAGTCGGCATCGCGCAGATCGCTTTCGACGAAGCGTGCGCCCGTCAAATCGCAATGGGCAAAGCGCGTCTGGCCGCAATAGGCGGCTGAAAACGAAGCCTCCTGGGCTTTGGCATTGTAGAAATCGGCGCTTTCGAGCATCGCCAATTGAAAGTCGCCGCGCATGACTTTGGCCCCGGCGAAGTTCGTTGCGCAGAGATAAGCCCCCCGGAAGCTCGTGCCGGTAAAATCGCCGTCCGACAAATCGTAGCCGGACAGATTCACGCAGGCGAGCGACAGCCGCGTATTGGGCGGATCGTTGGCGCGCTCGCGGCGTCCCAGCACCGTGACGGCCGCTTGGATGTCGGTCGCCGGCGGCACGTAGATCGCCTCGGGGCTCGGATTTTGGTAGCTGCCGCCGACCAGTTTGGGGACGGGGGCTGGGCAGCGTTCGCGCACGAAGGCTGCGAGCGTTTGCACGATCGGGCCCTGGTCGGTCGGCCGGTCGCGGGCGTGGCGCTCGAGCGTGTAGATCGCGCCAACGCGCGTGTGGATCTCGAGCCCGCCAAGACCGGCAAAAGCGGCCGCCATGATTTCAGCCGATTTGCCAAGTTCGGTTGCCTCGGCCGTACGCTGCCGCGCCGCGACCAGGCGGCGCGCCACATAGGCCCGATACCCCAGATACGGTCCGATACACGCAGCCGCGAACGCGATCAAAAGATCGCGAACTTCGCCCGCATTGGCGAGCAGCCAGAACCACGCATAGTCCAATGGGTTCTCCATGCGGTGCCTTTGGGCCGGGAGGCGAATCGCAGGCGCCAATCGTAACATTGGGGGCAGGTCGATGGCGGGTCGCCGCACGTGGTCAATTCCCGACATCAAGTAATGTCATAATGTATATTATCAAAAATAAACTATATAGTTCTTATGCAGATACTTAACCGGCTACTCTCACACTGTTTCGAGGTCTACGCGCCGATCTCAAGCACCATCCCATCGAATGCTGGCTCCACGCCTGGCGGCAAATCGCGATGCCATGTCGGATAATCCACGCGATGGCTCATATGCGTGAGGATCGCCCGCTTGGGCGCCACGCGCGCGATCCACTCCAAGGTCTGGGCCAAATGGCTATGGGCCCAGTTCGGTGCTTCTTGGAGGCAATCGACCAGCCAGACCCCGACCCCGGCCAAGCTCGCGAACGCGGCCTCGGGCAAAGTTTTGACGTCCGTCGAATAGGCAAACGCCCCGAACCGCAGGCCCAAGGTCGGGTCGCGATCGCCGCCATGCAGCTGTTCGAAAGGCTGCACGTCGATATCGCCGATCCGGAACCCCTCGCCCGGTTGCACTACCGTCGGCGCTAGAACCGGAACCACAAAATGGCGACGGTCGGGCAAGTCCGCCATCGTGCCAAACGCGTAGCCGAAGCGCCGTTTAGCGTCGGCAAGTGTCGAAGCGTCGCCGTAGCACGGTAGCGGCGCCTGGATCGCGTGGTTGACCGAGCGTAGCTCGTCGATGCCGTGCATATGGTCGGCATGCGCATGGGTGAAAATCACGGCATCGAATTTCGGTGCACCCCCCAGGCGTAGCAATTGCTGGCGCAGATCGGGGCTCGCATCGACCAAGATGCGCGTCGTCGCACTCTCGACCACGATGGACACGCGCAAGCGCTTGTTGGCGGGCTCGCTCGAGCGGCAGACCGCACAGTCGCAGCCGATAACCGGCACGCCGCCCGAGGCTCCGCTGCCCAGAACGGTCACTTTGAGTTTCATGCCGCCGGGCGCTTGGCGCGCGAAAACAGCCGGTAGAAATTGTCGCTGGTCGTCTTGGCGAGTTCCGGCAGGCCCACGCCCTTGAGCTCGGCCACGAACGTGGCCGTGTGCAGCACGTAGCTCGGCTCGCACGGTTTGCCGCGTTTGGGTACGGGGGCCAGATACGGCGAGTCCGTTTCCACCAGCAGCCGCTCAAGCGGCAACGCGCGCACCGTCGCGCGCAGATCCTCGGCGTTCTTGAAGGTCACGATTCCGGAGATCGAGATGTAGTAGCCGAGCCCGATCGCCTTTTGCGCAAGCGCAAGCGACGAGGTGAAGCAATGCAGCACGCCGATCGTCCCCGGCAATTCGCGGTGCGCCCAATCGAGCAAATCGGCCGTGTCGGCGTCCGCATCGCGCGTATGCACCACAAGCGGCAGGCCGCTCGCGCGGGCCGCACGCATATGGGCGCGGAAATTCTCGGCTTGTGCTTCGCGCGGGCTTTTTTCATAGAAATAATCGAGCCCGGTTTCGCCGATCCCGACGATCTTGGGATGGTCGGCGAGTGCGACCAAAGCGTCGGCGGCCGTCTGCTCGTTGGCGGCCTCGTGCGGATGGATGCCGACCGTGCAGAAAACATTGTCGTTGGCTTCGGCGATCGCGCGCACGGCGTCGAAGTCGCGCAGCTTCGTGCCGATGGCCAGCATCGTTTCAACGCCCGCCGATTTGGCGCGCGCCATCACGCCCGAAAAATCCTTCTGAAGGTCGGGATAGTCGAGATGGCAATGGCTGTCGACGAGCATGGGACTTAGGCCTTGCCCGCTGGCGGCTCTTCGACATAACGCGGGAACAAGCCGCTCGGCGGCGGCAGCGCCGTGCCGGGCACGAGGCTTTGCTCCCACGCAGCGAAGCTGCGTGCAGCCGCCGGAACAGCCAGCTGATCGAGCAGCTTTGCCATCGTACCCGGCATGAAAGGCTGCAACACGAGGCCCACGCGCCGCAGCGTTTCGACGAGCACATAAAGTACGGTTGCCATGCGCGCCGGATCGGTCTTGCGCAGGCTCCACGGCGCTTGGCCATCGACATAGCGGTTCGCGTCGGCGATCGCGCCGAAAGTTGCTTCGAGCGCTTTGTGGAAATTTTGCTGATCGAGCTCGTTGCGCGTCGCGTCGAGCAGCCCCGCGGTTGCGGCCAGCATCGAGCGGTCGGCATCCGAATAGTCGCCCGGTGTGGGCACGGCTGCACCGGCATTCTTGGCGATGAAGGAAAGTACGCGCTGGCTCAGATTGCCGAGATCGTTGGCAAGGTCGGTATTGGTGCGCCGGATCATCGCCGCCCGGCTGAAGTCGCCATCCTGGCCGAACGGCACTTCGCGCATCAGGAAATAGCGCACTTGGTCGAGGCCGTATTGCTCGACGAGCTTCAGCGGTTCGACCGCGTTGCCGAGCGATTTCGACATTTTCTGGCCCTCGATCGTCCACCAGCCATGCGCGAACACGCGCTTGGGTGTGGGCAGACCGGCGGCGGCCAAAAACGCGGGCCAATAGACCGTGTGGAAGCGCACAATGTCCTTGCCGACCATATGCAGGTCGGCAGGCCAGAAGGTCTTGAATTTTTCGCCATCGATGTCGGGGTAGCCTGCGGCCGTGATGTAGTTGGTGAGTGCGTCGAGCCACACATACATTACGTGCTTGTCGTCGCCCGGCACCTTGATGCCCCAGCCGAACGTGGTGCGCGAAATCGACAGATCGTGCAGCCCTTGGCTCACGAAGCTGCGCACTTCGTTGAGGCGCGTTTGCGGCCCGACGGCGGCCGGATTGTCGCGGTAGAAATCGAGCAGCCATTGCGTCCAGTCGGACAGGCGGAAGAAATACGAAGGTTCTTCCACCCACTCCACTTCCGCACCCGACGGCGCGCGCTTCTTGCCGTCGGGCCCAGTGGTGAGTTCGCCTTCGTCGTAATAGGCTTCGTCGCGCACAGCGTACCAGCCGCGATAGGCGTCGAGATAGATGTTGTTGTTCCCGAGCGGTGTCTTGCGTGCGGCCATGGCCTGCCAGATCGCTTGGCTGGCCTTGACATGGCGGGGCTCGGTCGTGCGGATGAAATCGTCGTTCGAAAAATCGAGGGCCGGTCCAAGAGCGCGGAAATTCGCCGAGACCTTGTCCGTGAATTGCTGCGGCGTCATCCCAGCCGCCAATGCCGACTTTTCGACCTTTTGCCCGTGCTCGTCCGTGCCGGTCAGGAAAAACACGTTGGCCCCGTCCAGACGCATGAAACGCGCCAGCACGTCGCAGGCAAGCGTCGTGTAGGCGTGCCCGATATGCGGCACGTCGTTGACATAATAGATGGGGGTCGTGATGTAGTAGGAACGCATCGGGTTTTCCTGTCGTAAAGTGCGCTGTTTATGGAGGATTCCGGGCACGCTGGCAACCGCCGGGCGCTTGGCATCCGATGTGCATGTTTCTGCTTTCTTCTGAGGCTTACGGGAGTTCGGTTTTGGACAAAGTTGCTGTCGAAGAATATGTGGATCGTGCGGCTGCCTTGTTGGGCCTCACATTGGACCCCGAGTATCGGCCCGGCGTGGTCGCCAATTTCGAGCGCACCGCCGCGATTGCAGAATTGGTCCTGTCGTTCGAATTGCCCGATACGGTCGAAGCCGCCCCGGTCTTCCGGCCATGACCCCGCTTGAGATGCCGGCGCGCGAGATTGCGCGCCAAGTTCAGTCGGGTGCGCTGAGCGCCGTCGCCGTTGTCGAGACGCATTTGGCGCGGATTGCTGCCGCCAACCCCACGCTCAACGCCTATACCGAGGTGACGGCTACACGCGCCCTTGCCAAGGCGCGCGATATCGACGCGCGGCGCATGCGCGGCGAAAAGCTCGGCGCACTCGCGGGCGTGCCGTTCGCGGTCAAAAACCTGTTCGACATTGCGGGCCTGCCGACGCGCGCCGGCTCCAAAATCAATCGCGATTTGCCGCCGGCCGAGACCGACGGCGCCCTCGTCGCACGCATGGACGCGGCCGATGCGGTGCTGCTGGGTGCGCTCAACATGGGCGAATACGCCTACGACTTTACGGGTGAGAATGTGCATGACGGTGCGTCGCGCAATCCGCACGACACATCGCGCATGACTGGCGGCTCGTCCGGCGGTTCGGGCGGTGCAGTTGCGGGCGGCATGGCCACGATCGCGTTGGGCTCCGATACCAACGGCTCGATCCGTGTGCCGGCCTCATTCTGCGGCCTGTTCGGGCTCAAACCTACCTTTGGGCGTCTCTCGCGCCACGGTTCGTTTCCGTTTGTCGGCGCCTTCGATCATTTGGGCCCGTTGGCGCGTTCGGCGGGCGATCTCGCGTTGGCCTACGACGCGATGCAAGGCCCCGACGCCAACGACCGTGCCTGCGCGCAGCGCAGCCTCGAGGCGACCTTGCCCACGCTTGAAAGCGGCATTGGCGGTCTGCGCGTGGCTTCGCTTGGCGGCTATTTCGGGGCGGGCGGCGAAGCAATCGTGTACGAAGCCGTGCGCCGCTGCGCCGAGGCGTTGGGCACCAAACAAACGGTCGAGATGCCGCAAGTGCATCGCGCGCGAGCGGCGGCTTTCGTCATCACCAATGTCGAAGGCGGACAGCTGCATCTCGAACGTCTGCGCAAGCGCGCGGCGGATTTCGATCCGGCCACGCGCGATCGCCTGATTGCCGGCAATCTTGTGCCGGGTGCGTGGTACATGCAGGCCCAGCGCGTGCGCAGCTGGTTCCAAGGCGAAGTCGCCAAGCTGTTCGAAAAATTCGACCTGCTGCTTGCACCCGCAACGCCGTGTGCCGCACCCGCGCTCGGCCAGCAGACCTTCACCCTGAACGGCCAGGAAATGCTGTTGCGCCCCAATATTGGCGTCTATACGCAGCCGATTTCGTTCGTAGGTTTGCCGGTCGTTGCTGTACCGCTGCATGGGCTGGGCCCCCTGCCCGTCGCCGTACAGATCATCGCCGCCCCATGGCGCGAGGATCTTGCATTGCGCGCGGCACATTTCCTCGAAACGGCCGGCGTTGTGCGCGCACCGGTCGCCCTCTAGTTCTTTTTTGGAAAGTCCCCAATGCCCGAGATCGATTTGCCCGACGTGCTCGCCGAAGTGAAAGCGGCGTTCGAACGCTACGAAGTCGCACTCACAACCAACGACGTCGAAACGCTCGACGAGTTGTTTTCGCAAAAGCCGACGACGGTACGACTCGGCATTGCCGAAAATCTGTTCGGCTACGAAGCGATCAAGGCGTTCCGCGCCGCACGTTCGCCGCAAGGGCTGCAGCGCACGCTCGAGAACACGGTCATCACGAGCTATGGGCGCGACTTTGCGGTCGCTTCGACGCTGTTCCGCCGCGCCGGCGGCAACAAGCTCGGCCGCCAGCAGCAGAGCTGGGTGCGTTTCCCCGAAGGCTGGCGCGTGGTTGCCGCCCACGTGTCGCTGATCGACCCGCCGGCGGCGTAAGGCTCAGATCGAGCGGATTAGATCCAGTGACGCGCGCAGCCGTGCGATTGCCGCTTGCGCATCGGCCTTGCGCTCTTTGTTTTCGGCGATGACTTCCGGATCGGCTTTGGCGACGAAATCCGCATTCGCGAATTTCTTGTCGATCTTGGCGATCTCGCCGTCGAGGCGCGCCAGCTCTTTTTCGAGCCGCTTGGTCTCGGCGGCCGCATCGACAATGCCGGCAAGCGGCAATACGAACGTCGCGTCCGTCACCACGATGGGTGCTCCGCCCTTGGTCGGCCCGCCGGTTTCGGGCGCGATCGCCTCGATGCGCGCCAGCGTACGGATGAGCCCCCCATGGCGCTCGATGCGCTGCTGGGCCGTCGCGTTCGCGTCGCGCACATGCAAGGCCAAGCGTGCAGCCGGCGGGACGTTCATCTCGGCGCGCAGCGTGCGGATCGCCGAGATCGTCTCGACGACCCAGTTCATTTCTTCTTGGGCGGCCGCATCGCCCGGCATGGCCGGAAGATCGGGCCAGCTCTCGACCATCAATTGCGGGCCTGCATTGCGATAGCCCATCGTCTCCCAAAGTTCTTCCGTCACGTACGGGGCGAGCGGATGAAGGAGCTTCAGGCATTGGCCGATCACAAAGCTCGTGGTGCCGCGCACTTCGGCTTGGTCGGCCGCAGAGCCGCTTTGCAGCAAAGGCTTGCTGAATTCGAGATACCAGTCGCAGAACGTGCCCCACACGAAGCGATAGAGCGCATCGGCCGCTTCGTTGAAGCGATAGGCTTCGAGCGCTGCCGTCACGGAAGCCGCCGTCTTGGCGAGCTCGCCCAGCAGCCAACGGTCGACCGTGAGCGTTGCCGACGCCGGATCGAATTTGGGATCGGGCGAAACGCCGTTCATGCCGGCATAGCGCGCGGCGTTCCAGAGTTTGGTGATGAAGTTGCGGTAGCCTTCGACGCGCGCCGGGGCGAGCTTGATGTCGCGCCCTTGGGCTGCGAGCGCACACAAGGTGAAGCGCAAAGCGTCGGTGCCGTATTTGTCGATGAGATCGAGCGGATCGATGATGTTGCCCTTCGATTTCGACATTTTCTGGCCGCGTTCGTCGCGCACCAGCGCGTGGATATAGACGTGTTTGAACGGCACGCGCTCGGCAAGCGCTTTGCCCGGATTGCCGAAATGGATGCCCATCATCATCATGCGGGCGACCCAGAAAAAGATGATGTCGAAGCCCGTGACGAGCACGTCGCCCGGATAGTAGCGCGCAAGCTCCGGTGTCTGCTCGGGCCAGCCGAGCGTCGAGAACGGCCACAGGGCGGACGAGAACCACGTGTCGAGCACGTCGTTGTCCTGCTTAAGTTCGACGTCGCGCCCGAACTTCGCGTGCGCGGCGGCCATTGCGGCCGCTTCGTCGGCCTCGACGAACACGCTGCCGTCGGGCGCGTACCACGCCGGAATGCGATGGCCCCACCAGAGCTGGCGGCTCACGCACCAGGGCTGGATGTTGCGCATCCACTCGAAATAGGTGTTCTCCCAATGCTTGGGCACGAAGCTCGTGTGCCCCTGCTCGACCGCTTCGATCGCGGGTTTGGCGAGTGTCGCCGCATCGCAGAACCATTGGTCGGTGAGCCACGGCTCGAGCGCCACGCCCGAGCGGTCGCCGTGCGGCACCGTGTGCGTGTGCGGCTCGATCTTGTCGACGAGGCCCAAAGCCTCGAGATCGGCCACGATCGCTTTGCGCGCGGCATAGCGGTCGAGCCCGCGATAGGCGTCGGGCACGTCGCCCGAGATGCGCGCGTCCTTATCGAGCACGTTGATGAACGCAAGCCCGTGGCGTTTGGCGACGTCGAAATCGTTGAAGTCGTGCGCGGGCGTCATCTTGACTGCACCCGTCCCTTTTTCGGGATCCGAATAGTCGTCGGCCACGATCGGCAGCAGGCGGCCGACGAGCGGTAGAACGGCCTGTTTGCCCTGCAGATCCTTGAAGCGCGGATCGTCGGGATGCACGGCTATCCCTGTGTCGCCCAGCATCGTTTCGGGGCGCGTGGTCGCGACAACGATGAAGCGCCCCTCTTCGCCCGCGATCGGATATTTGAGATGCCAGAGATGGCCCTTGATCTCGCGCTGCTCGACTTCGAGATCGGAAATCGCCGTGTGCAGCTTCGGGTCCCAATTCACGAGCCGCTTGTCGCGATAGATAAGGCCCTGCTTGTGCAGATCGACGAAGACCTTGCGCACGGCCTTCGACAGACCCTCGTCCATCGTAAAGCGCTCGCGCGCCCAGTCGGGCGACGCACCCAAACGGCGCAGCTGGCGCGTGATGGTGCCACCCGACTCTGCCTTCCATTTCCAGGCTTCGTCGAGGAACTCGGCGCGCCCGATCAGTTGCTTGTTTCCTTCGGGCTTTCCGCCGCGGTCGAGCGCAATGCCGCGCTCGGCTAAACGACGTTCGACCACCATTTGGGTCGCAATGCCGGCATGGTCCGTGCCTGGCTGCCACAGCACGTCGCGTCCGCGCATGCGCCAGAAACGGATCAGCGCATCCTGCAAGGTGAAGGTCAGCGCATGGCCCATATGCAGCGAGCCCGTCACGTTGGGCGGCGGCATCATGATTGTGTAGGGCGTGCGATCCGAGGCTGGGTTGCAGGCGAAGCTGCCCGCTTTCTCCCAAGCAGCGTAGTGCTTGGCTTCGATCGCGGCGGGCGCATAGGTTTTTGCGAGGCCGCTCTCGGCGCCCTCGGGCTTTGCTTGTTCGGTCATTGGGCTGTCTTAAGTGCTGCGGCGCCGAAGCTCAATAGTCCTGCGATTCGCGCGTAATGCGGCGAATTTCGCGCTGGACCATGCGTTCGACCAGATCGGGCAGGTACTGGTCGAGCCAAGCTTTGAGGATCGGGCGCAGTTCGGCACGCACAAGATCTTCGATCGTGAGATCCGAGTTACCGAGCAGCAGGTTGCGCGGCACGCGCGCCTGCAAACCCTGCAGCGCGTCGGACGCTTGGCGAGCCGTACCGTCGGACATGAGCCTGCGTGGCTCCTCCGTCATGACCGGGGGCGGCTTGTCGACGACGTTCGTGAGCTCCATCACGTCGTCCATTTCGGGCTCCGGCATCGGAGCCCGCGGACGCGGCGGCGGGGGTGGCGGCGGCGGGGGTGGTGGTGGCGGTGGCGGTGCAGCCTCCATCTCCTCCATCATCGGTTCCGGCTCGGGCTCCATCATAGGAGGCGGCGGCGGCGGAGGTGGGGGTGGTGGCGGCGGCGGGGCTTCGGCCGCAGGTGGCGGTGCGGCAGGAGGCGCTTTTCCAGCGTCGCCATCCTCCGAAATAATTCGGCGGATGGAGGCGAGGATTTCCTCCATCGACGGTTCTTGTTGGTTCTTTGGATCCGTCATCGTCGTGCTTTAGCCATTCCTATTCTTAACTTTAGGCGACAAAACCTTTAGGCGCCAGAGATATCCGCCGATCCCTTAAGAACAAAGCAGGGCTACTTCTTGGCCGGCTCTCCTGGTATGTCGGTACCGATCCACCGCGACCGCGTCGCTTCCGTATAGACCGTCGGATCGTAGATTTCGACCGGCAGGGCCAGATCCTTGGCCGACAGGCGCCCGGTGGCACTCAGCAGCTGGAACGCCGCCAAGACCTGGTCGCGCTGCGATTGGACAAGGCTAACGCGGCTCGTGAGTAGTTCCTGTTCGGCATTGAGCACGTCGAGCACGGTGCGCGAACCGACGCGCGCTTCCTGCGTGACGCCCTCGAGCGCGATTTCGTTCGACCGGATCTGCTCCCGGAAGGACACGATCTGCGCGCCCGCCGTCTGGAATTGCTGCCAAGCGCGCGTTGCGTCGTCGGAGACCTGACGGGTCGACACATCGACCAATGTGCGGCGCTGGCCTTCGACCTGCTTGGCTTCGCGCGTCCGCGCATCGGGCTGGCCGGCTTGGTAGATCGGCACGGTCACGGTAAGCAGCACATCGACCGTGTCGCGCCGGAACCCGCGCGAGCCCGCCGGTTCGACCGAGCGGATGGCGTCGGCCTGCAAGGCGACCGTCGGCAATTTCTCGCCCTCGACCAGGGCCACATCGTGCTTCGAGGATTCATGCGTAAAGCGCGCCTGCACCAGGGTCGGGTTGGCGGCCATGGCAAGCTGGCGGGCTTCTTCTTCCGAACCGGGGAGCAGCGAACTCGGCAAGGGCGGTACTGCGACGCGACCGGCCTCGCTGCCGACCACGCGCAGATAGGCCGCGCGCGCGGTCGCAACGTTGCCTTCGGAGCCCGTGCGCGTCGCTTGCGCCTGCGCCAAACGCGCTTCGGCTTGGCTTACGTCGGTGCGCGTGATTTCACCGACTTGGAAACGGTCGCGCGCGGCTTCGAGCTGGCGTTGCAGAACCTGAACGTTGTTGGTGTTGAGTTCGAGCACGGCGAGTTCGCGCGCGAGATTGATGTAGGCGGTGGCGCCGTCGAGCAGCACGCGCTGTTCGATGGCGCTGAGCTGGGCGCGGCCGGCCTGGACGTTGGCTTCCGCACGATTGAGCTCGGCCGTCGAACGGCCGCCGCGATAGAGCGGCTGGGTCGCCTGCAGCGAGGCGAGCGCTTGCGTGCGGCGCCGGTCGGTGTAGGTCGTCGTGCGGTCCGAAACGCCGTTGGCGCCGAACACGGTGGCCGTCGTCGCGTTGCTGTCGCGCGCCGGACCGGCATTGCCGCTCGCCGTGACCGTCGGGCGCCATTGCGAAAGTGCACGCGGCAGCTGTTCGTCGACGGCGCGCAAGCCAGCACGCTGGGCGAGGATTTCCGGATTGGAGCGATAGGCGTTCGACAGCGCTTCTTCCAGCGTCTGGGCATTGGCGCCGGCGACGGCGCCGAAGCCGATCGCAAGAGCCACTGTCGCAGCGGCGGAAGCGGACAAAATCTTATTCATCGTCGAATTGCTCCTAAAACGATACTCAGTAGCGACGCATGCCAGGATCGACGCGGTCGGCCCACAACGCGATGCCGCCGCGCAGATTGGTTGCGTTGTTGAATCCCTGCCCGCGCAGCCAGCCCACGACCTGCATTGAGCGAATGCCGTGATGGCACAGCACTACGACTGGCCGGTCGTTCGGAATTCGGCCAAGCGATTCGTCGATTTCGCCCATCGGCAGATCGAGGCTGCCGTCGATGCGGCAAAGCTCGGTCTCCCACGGTTCGCGCACG